>JAVEQT010000009.1:0-30949 GCA_034007485.1 Acholeplasmataceae bacterium | reverse complement strand
CATTCATTTATTTACTCGAATGATTGCGGATGTTTGGAAAGTACACCCGTTTAGAGAAGGGAACACAAGAACAGTTGCAGCGTTTGCTTACCTATTTTTAAAGCAATATGGGTATGATTTCAATGCCGTACTGATTTCTCATCACGCTAAGTATTTTAGGAATGCCCTTGTGATGGCTTCATTAGGACAGTATGCAGAGTATCAATATTTACAAAACATATTAATTGATGCTGTGTCAAACAAAGTAGATATTGATAATAAAGAAAAATATACCCAAATTAAAGATTATCACGTGGATCAATACAAATATGCTTATCACAAGGCAAAGTGATGAAAATATATGTATAAACTTCGGGTTCTCTTTTCGGCAACACTTTTAATTAACTGACTCTAAAAGTTGGAGATAAGATATATTAATGATACCTAATCTTCAACTAAGGAGTCTTTTTTTAACCTTTACATATGATTTTTTTCAGTTAGTCATTTCTCCCAAATATTGATACCTATTGTAATGCTTATAAATAAATATGTTATACTAAACTCAATCAAAATACGTTTAAAGGGGGGTATCCAAATGTTTTATGATATATTGTTTAGCGTGGTTGCTGCAATTATATTAATTTATATTATATTTTTGCTGGCATCATTTTTTTTAATTGGATTTTTGTATATAAAAACAGAAAAACATTACAAAATTTAAGAAGTGTTGAACGTTTAGAAGAAATAGAAAGAATAAGTAAAAATCACAACAAATATGTTTCATGGTTTATAAGTAAACGAATCATATTAAGTTTTTTCACTTTTGAAGATTATAAAAAAACAATCATTAAATCTTTAAATGATGATCACAAATTACCTTTACGAAAACCTGGTGTAGACAGCATTATCTTATCGATAATCATTATGGTTTTCAGTTTTCTCATTATAGGCTCTAGTTTTAAAACAGATGTATACATGATGGAATTACTAACACATACGACAAGACTAATAAGCGTTGTTGCTGCATTGTTTTTGATTTATAGAAACATAGAGTTAACACTTCTTCAATTCAAATACAATAAAAAATGGATAGCTTTTCTTGCATTATTTTTTAATGTTTTATGCATTTCTTATTTTATTTTTGTTTCAATCTTTTCAATCATTGAAATATTTGGTTAAAATATTATGACCACAGATTTTTTATTCACATTCCGTTATTAAAGGGGGAAAGTACATGCGAGTTTCAAGTAAATACTCATTAAAACGTGTTAATGTCATGTTGGCAGCATTATTTGGAATCATTTCTATTATTGGATTAATCATTTATTCAGAGCTGAACACTGGAGAGTTTGTTATGTCAGATCTTCCACCAGTTGACTCACCACTAGGTATCATGGCTTCAGATAATATTGCTTTTGAATATGCAACGACAAGATTAATGGCTGATGCACTTGTTGATAAAATAGGTATTGCATATCAATCTATTAGCATTGATGACATATTACATAGTGAAGGGCAATACATTGATCCAGATCAAAAGTATTTGGCATATAGTTTTTATATTAAAAATACAGGTACCAATACAATTAATGTCGAATACTATATGAGGATATCTGAAGTGTTTGGATGGATGGATGAATATGTAAGAGTTTTGATTATTGAGGATGACACGAATTATCGCATGTATAAAAAAGCAGATCAACCTGATCAAGACAACAATTTGCCTAATTATAATCATATACCAGTAGCAGTTGATTTTCTTTCCGACAATTTCATTTTTAGAGATAACTTTTCTCAGTTTAAACCGGATGAAGTTAAATCTTTTAGAATGGTTATTTGGCTAGAAGAACAAGATCCAGATATTATTTATAGTGATCAAGTAGGTAGATTTGTAACACAATTTCATTTTCGAATTGTTGAAACAGAGCAACTTAATAGTGGTAATATTCACTTATTATCAATTAATGAAAAAGAAATTTGGTTACCGGTTTATAGTATTGTTAACATAGAACTATCAATTTTTAATGAAACTGACGATACTGAATGAATTCATAATATATTATTATGAAATCTGTATACTTTTATTAAATGCATGTTTTTCACAATAAATTATCTTTCAAGGCACTGATGAAACACTAATATTCTAATTATGATAATTTTTAAAACCACTACCAAATATGCTACAAAATTAACAAGTTATGTCATCAATAATATTTTTGATGACTTTTTTTATATGATGTATGTAAGCGCTATTACACACGTTTGTTATTTTTATGTATTAATTTCTGGTTATTTGGAAGCTAAATTTATGAAATGGTAAATCGATAACTCATCAACCAACACAACATTTTAATTACATGTTAAAATACAAGGGTGAAATTGGTGAGATTATCAAAAAATAGGAGGAAGAAATGGGTTATTTAAATGTTAGAAGAGTTTTAGTTAAAACTCTAACATGGTCGCTAATTCTTATGACTGCGATCTTCAGCACTTCAGTACTAAGTTTTGCTGCGACATCATCATACGACAGCAAAGAAGAAGCGATTATTGCTGGTGCAGTATTAAATGAAAGAATTGCATTGGAAGGTATGGTTTTATTAAAAAATACTGGCAATGCACTTCCTTTAGAAACTGGTCTTGGAACAGATGCTACAAGAATCAGTGTTTTTGGATATAAATCTGTATTTCCCGATGGTGGTGGTTCTACTGGCGCAGATGCATCAGGCGGTGTCGTTAGACTAAACTCTGATATCTATACCAGCCTATTAGATGCAGGATATGCAGTTAATCCAACCATGAAGGAAATATATTCATCATGGTCAGAAGAATCTTCAGAAAATCGAAGTGATTACTGGTTCATGCAAGATGCTAATTATGCATCCATGTTAGCATCAATGCAAAGTAGTTACACGCATTACAATGATGCTGCTGTGATTGTACTTACTGCAACTAATTTAACACCTTTTACTGGTGGAGGATGGATTTTACCTCCCGTTGATTCAACTCAAATGCTTGATCCAGATGGAAATATTGTTCCAGGATTACATAAGCGTCAATTTGATAGCGGTCAACTTGCCCTTGTCAATGAGGTAACTACTCATTTTGATAATGTTATCGTTGTTATTAATTCTTCAGTTCCTGTTGAGATGGCACCACTTCAAAATAACCCTGCAGTAGATGCGATTATTTTAGCAGGTGAACCAGGATCTAATGGTTTTAATGCACTTGGCAAGTTGATGAAAGGTGATGTCAACTTTTCCGGGAAACTTGTTGATACATATATGACCGACTATACACTTGATCCCACATTTAATAACTGGGCAAGAAATGGTGTTTTTGGAGATGCAACAACACCTAGTGGTAACCAATACACTGATGTATCTGGTACTCCACGGAATGCTTGGTTTGTGGACTATGAAGAAGGCATATATCTTGGTTATCGTTATTATGAAACACGCGGGTACGAAGAATTCTTAAGTGATGGTAATTGGTCTTGGTATGATGCGAATGTTGTTTACCCATTTGGATATGGTTTAAGCTATACATCGTTCTCATGGATAATTAAAGGAACAAGCACACCAGCTGGTGTGGTTACATCAGATGATACGATTAAATTAAACATTGAGGTAACAAACACAGGCACAAAAGAAGGTAAAGATGTTGTTGAACTATATTACACAGCACCTTACACTGATGGTGGAATTGAAAAGTCTCATGTTGTATTAGGTGATTTTGCTAAAACAGACACACTTGCTCCAGGGGAATCACAGACTGTTACATTAAACCTTAAAGTTAGAGATATGGCTTCTTATGATTACAATGATAAGAATAGCAATTTATTCTCAGGTTATGAATTAGAAGCTGGCACTTATCAAGTCAAATTAATGAGTGACTCACATACAGTTGTTGATCAAGTCAACTACACAGTTGCACTTGGTGAACAAATTACACACAGTACAGTTACCGGTAATGTGATACAAAATCAGTTTAGTGAAGTTAATACATATGTCGATACATGGTTAACTGATTTACTTACAAGAGAAAGTAATGGATTATCAAATCCTACATCACGTCCAACGTCTGCAGAACAAATATTAACAGACGCAGAATTTGCAAAGTGGACTGCTATCGTGGATGCAGCATACGATGCTGGACAACCTTGGGAGGTAGCAGCAGTTGATGCACCGAATGCACCAGCTGATCCTGCAACCAGACCAGCAGTCGCAGAAATTATGCTTTCCGAACTTAAAGGAAAATCTTATGATGATCCTATGTGGGAAGACTTAATTGATCAATTGTCACTCGTAGAAATGACAACACTAATTAATAGTGCAGGCTTCAATACTGCTGCTATAGAATATATTGGAAAACCACGAACATTTGACACAGATGGTCCAAAAGGATGGTCAGGAACAGGTATTGGTGGTGACAAAGCCCCATTGTTTGCAACTGAAGTCGTTATTGCAAGCACATGGAATAAAGAACTTGCATTTGAAATGGGACAAATGATTGGTGAACAAGGATTATGGGGTAACAGCGATGTTCAAGTCGGTGTTAAAACTTATTCGGGTTGGTACGCTCCAGCTATGAACACTCACCGTTCTATTTTCGACAGCCGTTATACAGAATATTATTCAGAAGATGGCTATTTAGCTGGTATTATGGCAGCAAATGCTTCACTTGGTGCTAAATCAAAAGGTGCCTATGTCTATATTAAACACTTTGCATTGCATGAAGATGGTGGAACAGATAGAGGTATTTTCGGAGGAGATGCAACATCACTTTCATCAGGCTTATCTGTATGGGCAAATGAGCAATCTATTCGTGAAATATATCTTAAGCCTTTCCAAATTGCCGTAGAACAAGGTGATGCTTCAGCGGTTATGTCATCTTTCAGCCGTATCGGTTATACTTGGGCTGGTGGAGATTATGGATTATTAACTGAAATTTTAAGAAATGAATGGGGATTCAAAGGATTTGTAGTTACAGATATTGCTATTTATGGTTTTGTCAATGCAGATCAAATGATTCGTGCTGGTGGAGATGCAGTTTTATCTGCAATGCCATTAGCTCCAGCGGTAGTATCAACATCAACTGAGAAACTGACTGCGACACAATTGACTGCAATCAGAAGAGCTGTTAAGAGTGTTTTATACACAACAGTTCACAGCAATGCCATGGATGTACCAATAGGTGCAAAAGTCAATTATGAATCAAAAAACTTGAATCTTGGTGTATTACAATCAGAATATTCTGTTAATGTAGCTGATGCTTCACTTAATACACAGTATGCTTATTCCACATTATCATATGCTTTAACAGCAGGTGAACTACCTGAAGGTTTAAGTTTTGATGCTGTAACTGGTGATATCACAGGTACACCAACACGTATTGGAACATATACGTTTATAATCACAGCATCAGCAGAAGGCTATACTCCTCAATCTGTAGAATATGTCGTCACCGTTGATGACAATGTAACACTAGATCAACGCTTAGAGGAGCTAAGAACAGAAATATTGGCACAAGTTACAGCACAACTTGGCGATGAAAGTGATGCAACAATTGCGGAAATTAATGCAGCTATCGATTCAGCTATTGCGGAAATTAGTGATTTGAATACTGATTTAACTGCTACCATCGATGCAGCAGTTGCAGATGCTATTGCAGAAATTATAAGCACCAGAGATGATTTAATAGATGATAATGAAGTGATTAATGATGCGATTATCGATTTAAATGATCGTGTTGATACTGTTGATGCAAACATAGCATCAGTCAATACTTTAGTTGTTGTATCTGTTGTTGTAGCATCTATCAGCACATTGATGAGTGCATCAATTGTTGTACTATTTGTGTTGAAATTTAGAAAGAAGTAAACTATAATAACTAAGGCTATTAAATTAAAAAGTTTTTCTTGGAGGAATTATATGAACTACATGTTTAAAAAAATATTTTTTACTGGGATTCTATCAATCATGTTGATATTTGTTTTAGCAGCATGTAAAAACAGCAGTGATAGCGTTATAGTATATGATGATGACGTTTTATCCAATGGCTATATCAATGAGGTTTATGAAGCAACTGTTGCAACTGCTACAGGAGCTGAGAATATCGAGTATGCACTTAAGTCAGGTAGTTCTCTTCCTCAAGGTCTTTCATTGAATGCTAATGGTGATGTAGAAGGAACACCAATTGAGGTTGTAGACAATCATACATTCACCATCATAGCATCAGCAAATCGTGCGGTTAGTGCTGAAGCAACCTTCACTATTACGATCTTAAATCAAAATGCATCTGATGTAATCGTGTATGCTGGAAGCAATTTAGAAGAAGGCTATGTTGATGCACCGTATAGTGTCAATGTTGCAACTGCAACAGGCTCAAATGGAGTTGTTTATGTTATTAAAACTGGCGATGATCTCCCTACGGGTTTAGAATTATCGCAAACTGGAATTATTTCTGGTACACCAACCGAAGAAGTGACTGATTATTCATTTGTCATTGTTGCAGATTCAGAATCTGCAGATCCAGTAGAAGCAACTTTTAATATTACTATTAATCCTGCTTCCGGTAATGAACCAGATATCATCGTATATACAGCAAGTCAACTATCTGATGGACAAGTTGGGACGACATATCAAGCAAATATAGCAAACGCAACAGGAGCTACGAATATCCTTTATGGATTAAAATCAGGTAGTGTCTTACCATCAGGGTTAACACTTTCTACAAGTGGCGTAATTTCAGGAATTCCAACAACACCTGTTTCAGGATATTCGTTTGTTGTAGTTGCTACTGCAAATAATGCTATTTCAGCAGAAGCAACCTTCACAATAACTATTAGTCGTGCACCAGCAACCTTTGTTTTTGAAACTGAGTATACAAATATTGATAATCTGGAGGGTGGTGGTATTTCAGGAGCACCATCGACACCATATGATATGGTTTTAACTAGTCCAGAAGCAAGCAATGGTTATTTCTTAGGATTTACCCATCGCACAAATTTAACTGTAACATATCTATTTACATCTGATATTAATGCAACTGGAACACTAACTTTGCGTTTAGGATCAGAAATTGGGCCAATGATTATTAATCCAACCATTTTAGAGGTTAAAGTGAATGGTGTAGCAATAAGTTATAGTCAATTTACTATTCCAGAAAACGTTGGCTATTCACAAGAGTTTCATGATTTTGAGATTAATACAAATGTAGCTTTGGTTGATGGTGATAACATAATTACGATCACAATTCTTGAAAATGACTACTTGAACGGAACCACAGGAGCACCAATGTACGATAATATTTCTATTCATACAACAGCAAATCTTACATGGGTACCTAAAACATCAAATATTGAATAATTGTAATTTGCAGTAAAGAACATGGAGTCAAATCATGCATGAACAAATTGTGATTTGACTCCCATTTTATTAAAAATGGAGAATTTAAAATGAATATAATCAAGTTGATATTGAAGAATAAAGCAACAAAAATATGGTTAATTGTTAGCCTCAGTGTAATGGTTTTTATTTTGACCGTATCTATAATTATCACTCAAGTGGGCTTTTTAAGAGGAACACTTAATATTTATTTTGGTGGTGATAGAGCCATCATCAGTGAAGATGGTCAAGGAGAAGACTTATTTTTTGCTGATTACTCATCGAAAGATGAAGTTTTGGCTGCGGCTAAAACTTTTAACATAAAATTAGCTGAAGAGGGCATTGTTTTACTGAAAAATGATAATCAAGCTCTACCTTTGGGAATTGGAAATCAAATAAGCGTTTTTGGAAAGAATTCAGTGAATCTTGTATATGGTGGTTCAGGTTCAGGTGCAACAGGTGGATCAGATAAAATCGATCTATATGAAAGTTTGGAAGCTGCAGGATTTGAAATCAATCCTACGCTTTTAGATTTTTATCAAGATGACAGTCGTTCAGGGGTTGGAAGAGCTAAAAATCCTGAAATTGGTGTTACCATTGCAGGTTTTGCAACTGGAGAAACAGCTGTAACATCTTATGATAATGAAGTACGTCAAAGCTATTCATCATATGCTGATGCTGCCATTGTAGTGATTTCACGTATAGGTGGTGAAGGATTTGATTTACCTCGAACCATGCTTGAATCTTATGAACAAGGTGCGAATAAAGTTTCAGGTGCAAAAAACGGAAATGACCATTATTTAGAACTTGATCAAAATGAAGAGGATATGTTAATAGAAGCATATACTCATTTTAACAAAGTCATTTTATTATTAAATACTCCTTCAGCAATGGAAGTAGGTTTTTTAAATGATGAATCTCATATGTTATATAGCACCAAGTTAGAAGCAGCATTATGGATTGGTTTTCCTGGAGGAACTGGTGCTGACGCTATCGGACGAATATTGAACGGTTCTGTTAATCCTTCTGGAAGAACAACAGATACATATGCAAGAGATTTTACAACAGATCCTACTTACTTTAATTTTGGGAACAATAATGTTTTTAATGGCAACCGTTATACTAACAATGGAGAATTACAAAATGCTTACTTCGTTGATTATGAAGAAGGCATATATATAGGTTATCGATATTATGAAACACGTGGTGAAACCGACGGAGAAACTTGGTACGAAAATCATGTAGTATTTCCTTTTGGATATGGATTGAGTTATACAACTTTTTCATGGGATGTTGAATCTGTTAAACCACTTGAAAATAGAAACCTAACGAAAAATGGTAGTATCGAAATTGAAGTTGAAATAACTAACACAGGAAATGTTGCAGGTAAGGATGTTATACAACTATATTACACAGCTCCATATACAGATGGTGGTATCGAAAAAGCACATGTTGTTTTAGGTGATTTTGCAAAAACGAGTCTTCTTGAACCAGGTGCTTCTGAGAAAATAACGTTAAACATAAATGTTGAAGATATGAAGTCATATGATTGGAATGACGCTAATCAAAATGGGTTCAAAGGCTATGAGCTTGAAGCAGGTCAATATGAGATTCATCTCGCAATGAGTGCTCATGACAAAGTAGAAACAATAACATATCAAATAGACTCAGATTATCGATATGATGTTGACAATGCTACTGGCAATCCGGTAACCAATCTCTTTGATGATGTGAGTAATCACATAGCTGAACAAAACAATTATTTAACACGAAGTGGATGGCAAAATTTTCCAACAACTCCAACAGCACTTGATCGTGAAGTTCCATCATCTCTCATTAGCGCAATGAACTACCAAGTTAATGATGAAGGAAAACCTTGGTATGTCGATGTTATGCCATCACAAGCAAATACTGAATTATCTGCATCTGAGATTCAAGTCACTCTTGATCAGATGTATGGTTTACCTTATGATGATGAACTATGGGATCAATTACTTGATCAATTAACAATTGAACAAATGGCTGTACTTATAGGTACAGGTGCATTTGGGTCAATCCAATTAGAAAACATAGGTAAACCCTTAACAACGGATTCAGATGGACCTAGTGGATTTACAAACTTCATTGCAAATTCTCCAACTGCTCCAGTATACGATACAAATTCTTATGTTGCAGAAAGTCTTGTTGGAGCAACTTGGAATAAAGATTTAGCATACGAAATGGGTAAAATGATTGGTAACGAAGCACTTATAGGTAATGAACGTGGTGATGGCTTACCATATTCTGGTTGGTATGCACCAGCTGTTAACATTCATCGTAGTCCATTTTCTGGTCGTAATTGGGAGTATTACGGTGAAGACGGATATATTTCAGGTGTTTTAGGGGCTGAAGTTGTAAAAGGTGCCAAAGAGAAAGGTGTTTATACATTTGTAAAGCATTTTGCTGTAAATGATCAAGAAACAAATCGCGATACTAATGGATTACTTGTTTGGGTTGATGAACAAGCGATGAGGGAAATCTATTTCAAACCTTTTGAAATAATTGTTAAAGAGGGTGAAACCACTGCAATGATGTCCGCTTTTAATCGCTTAGGTACAGAGTGGACAGGTGGATCATATAATTTATTAACAGCGCTTTTAAGACACGAATGGGGTTTCAAAGGTATGGTTATCACAGATTATGCTTTAAATCGATATTTAAAAGCTGATCAAATGATACGTGCAGGGGGAGATTTAGCACTAACACAAGGTGGGAAAATTCCTTCATATGATAATCCAACAGCAACACAAACATCAGCTATCAGAATGGCTACTAAAAATATTTTATACACGGTTGCAAATAGCAATGCAATGAATGTAAAAATAAGTGGTTATCTCTTACCTGTTTGGGTGGTTTGGACAATTTGGATAAATGTCATCATCGACGTTTCACTTGTTGGATGGGGAATACTAGTCATTATAAAAGTAAGAAAAAAACCGTTAAGAATTGATTTATAGAATTTTATGACATAATAAATACACTAAGATTTCAGAGCAAAACTTAGTGTGTTTATTTCTCTTTATTGATATTCTAACCACCAAGATTAACAAGTATGTTCTTTTTGTTGAATTAAATGATATAACATTAGTATAAAATGTATGAAATACGTAGTAGGTGATGGAAATGTATCGTATCGCAATTGTAGAAGATCAACAAGTTAGTATGGATTTACTCAATCGCTATCTTAAAAAATATGGAGAAGAACATCAAGAAACTTTTATTATTCATGAGTTTTGTGATGGACTTGATATCGTAAGTGACTATATTGACAATCTAGACATTATTTTTCTTGATATAGAAATGAAAAATATGAACGGTATGGAAGCAGCTGAAAAGATAAGAAAAATTGATAAACGAGTTGTTATTATTTTTGTAACAAATATGTCGGATTATGCGATTCGTGGATATAGTGTAGATGCGATGTCATTTTTACTAAAACCATTACCTTATTTTGCGTTTTCACAAGAGATGCATAAATCACTCGAACGTATTAAAGCGCGTAAGGATAAATTTATTTTAGTACCGGCAGAAGAAGGTATGATGAAAGTGAATACCAATGAAATTAAATTTGTTGAAGTGATGAAACATTCATTGACTATTCATACATTGCAAAATGAGATTACATTTAGAGGAACTATGAAAGAGATGGAAAAATTATTATCAGAACACCATTTTTTTCGTTGTAATAACAGTTATTTGGTTAATCTTGCTATGGTTGGTGGTATTCAATCAGGTTATGCGATTGTAGCCAATCATCAGTTAAAGATAAGTCGTTCCAAAACTAAAGAATTTATGGAAGCTTTAACTGCGTTCATAGGGAGGAGATTATAATGCCCATTGACTTAATTAATATTCCAAGAGCAATAACAGGCATCGCTGAATGGTTATTCATGGTTCTAATCATCACCACAAATGTAAAAAGAATTGCGTATTGGAAAGTCATTTTGCTAGTGGTCATAGCACTACCAATACAGATATTTTATATGACTTTAACAGGTAACATCCCTGTTCAGTTTTGGATTCTTGCTATGATTGGGGCAGTATTTTTGATTTTCATTGTAATCTACATCACATGTGATATGGATATTATCTCAGCAACATACCATACAGCTAAAGCTTTTGTTCTTGCAGAATTCGCTGCATCATTTGAATGGCAAATTTATTATTTTATTGTCAATGTTGCAGATATTGCAAATTCTCATCTCTTTGAGTACATATTTAGTAGCATCATATTTATCTTGATTTTTGTTGTCGCTTTTCTAATTGAATTCAGATATACACGAAGAGAATTTACTTTGAAGGTCAGTAGAAAAGATATGATCTCTATTGTATCTATTGTATCCATTGTGTTTGCGATTAGTAATGTTTCTTTCTTAGGAGTATCAACACCCATATCTGGTCAAAATCCTGAAGAAATATTTTACATTAGGACACTGGTTGATCTGTGTGGTATCATTTTAATTTACATGCATCGTGAACATCATTTTGCATTACATACAAAAAATGAATTATTCACATTGAAACAAGCTTTCCAAAGTCATTATAATCATTATCAATCATCAAGAGATAACCTTGATCTAATCAATCAACGATTTCATGATTTAAAACACCAGATTAGTTTGATTAGAGCTGAATCCGATAGCCAAAAACAAGCGCAATATTTAGAGGATATTGAGAAAAGCATTAATGATTATGGCATTATTACAGATACGGGTTATCATGTTCTAGATACGATAATCACAACAAAAAGAATGGTTTGTATGGATGCAGATATCAACTTCACCTATGTCATTGATGGGAGTTTACTTAAGTTTATGAATACAGTTGATATAAGTTCGTTGTTTGGAAATGCCCTTGATAATGCTATTGATAGTGTCAAGAGTATTGAAGATAAAGAGAAAAGAATTATTAAAGTTGCTGTATATCATCAAAAGGCTTTGATTATGATTAAATTTGAAAATTATTATGAACATGATCTAGTCTACGACCATGGACATTTAGTCTCAACAAAAGATATTAATGAACTTCATGGATATGGTATTAAATCTATAAATAATATTGCAAAAAAATATCATGGAAACGCAACTATCACGACCAAAAATCAATGGTTTGAACTTAGCATATTGCTCCCCATAGACGTATAATTTCAAGGCATAATATGTCGTTTTATTAACAAGTTATGCCAACACCAAACAATTATCACTATGAGTGATATATTTGTAATGTAAAGCATGGTTTAGGAGAACAATATGAACTATTCACACATTATCGAACGTATGACACTTGACGAAAAAGCTGGATTGATGTCAGGTAAAAATTTTTGGGAAACACAAGATTTTATCAAGTATCATATTCCAAGTATGTTCTTAGCGGATGGACCCAATGGATTAAGAAAACAAAAAGCTTCTGCAGATCATCTTGGATTAAATGAATCAATTAAATCAACATGTTTTCCTACACCATCTGCCTTAGCAAATACTTGGAATCCACACATGGTTGAAACAATCGGAACGCTGATTGGTGTTGAAGCTCTTGCTGAAAATGTCGGAGTTGTTTTAGGACCAGGTGTTAATATTAAACGTAATCCACTTGCTGGACGGAACTTTGAATATTTTTCTGAAGATCCCTATTTAGCAGGTAAACTTTCTGCTAGTTTTATTAAAGGCATACAACAAAATGGCATTGCAGCTTCAGTCAAACACTTTGCAGCAAATAATCAAGAATACAGACGCATGTCAATTGACTCAGTTGTTGATGAACGAGCATTAAGAGAGATATACTTGACACCATTCGAAATCGCAGTTAAAGAAGGTAACACGAAGACTGTTATGGCATCTTATAATTTAGTGAATGGTATCTATGCGAATGAAAACACACATCTATTAAGAGATATTTTAAGAAATGAATGGGGCTTTGATGGTGTGGTAGTTTCCGATTGGGGTGGAGTCAACGATCGTGTAAAAGCACTTATTGCATCTTCAGAACTTGAGATGCCAACATCTGGGGGACAAACTGATTTAGAAATTGTCAAAGCTGTCCAAGAGGGTAGTTTGGATGTTTCTGTATTAGATCAGGCTGTTGATCGACTACTTACTCTTGTATTTGATGTAACAAAAGGCATGAGTGTTCAACAATCATCATTTGATAAGGAATTACATCATCGATTAGCTGAAAAAGCAGCTGAAGAAGCTATTGTTTTATTAAAGAATGAAGATGACATTTTACCAATAAATCATCAAAAAAAAGTTGCAGTTATTGGTGATTTCGCTCGAGAATTACGTTTTCAAGGTGCTGGATCTTCAGGAGTAAATCCCACAAAACTAGATTCTGTACTTAATCATCTAAAAGATACTCATTTAAATGTTATTGGATATGAGCAAGGATTTCATCGTTATGGCAAAAGTCGGAAAAATTTAACTAATCGAGCTGTTAAGCTTGCTAAAAATGCAGATGTTATATTACTCTTTTTAGGTCTTGATGAGTTTTCAGAGACAGAAGGATTAGACAGGGAAAATATCTATTTACCAAAAAATCAACTTGAGCTTATAGAACACATTGCTCATGTGAACCAAAACATTGTTGTCGTGTTATCGTGCGGTTCTGTTGTAGATATGACGTTTGATTATCATGTTAAGGGATTGTTACATGGTTATCTTTTGGGGCAAGCTGGGGCAAATGCTTTATTGAAAGTAATTACCGGTGAAGTGAATCCTTCTGGTAAACTTTCAGAGACTCATCCAGTTTCATATTTTGATGTACCATCGCAAGCTTACTTTCCAGGAACCGAAAACACAGTGGAATATCGTGAGTCATTATTTGTTGGTTATCGCTATTATGACACAGCAAATGTTCCTGTAAAATATCCATTTGGATTTGGTTTATCGTATACATCATTTCATTATGATCAACTTCAAATAGATTTAAATGGTATCTCATTTAATCTAACAAATACGGGTATGGTTTCAGGTATGGAGATAGTACAATTATACGTGGGTAACAACAATTCATTGCTTATGAGACCTAAAAAAGAATTAAAAGGGTTTAAAAAGATCTACTTAGAAAGTGGTGAAACCAAAAACGTTCAAATCCCATTTGATGAGTATAGCTTTCGTGTATTTGACGTTATAACAAACACATTCAAAGTTGAATCTGGTGAATATTCACTATATATCGGATCATCCGTTCAACATATTCAACTACAAGGAAATATAATCATCGAGGGTGAAAGAGTTCTTGCACCTAATGAATTGGAGCAAATAAAAGATCATCTATTGCTTAATATACACCAAATTTCAGATCAAGATTATAAGCGTATACTTGGCCATGAAATACCGACTTGTTCATTTTATTTCTATAAAAAAAATCGTATGAGAGTAGACTATAACACTACAGTGCAACAACTTCGGTATGCACCTGGTTGGTCAGGTAGATTTTTTGCATGGAGTATTCGATCGGGGTATCATATTATGCGTTTCATTGGGAAGAAAAAAGCAGCGAATATTGTGCAGATGGCTTTATATCATAACCCAATGAGAAACATTTCAAGATTGACAGGTGGTTTAATCACGTGGCTCCAACTTGATGGCATGATTCTCATGTTTAATGGTAAGTTTTTTAAAGGTCTTCACAAGTTTATTAAAGCTGGAATGAAAAAGAACCGAATTCAGAAAGGGAATGGCACATGGAACAACATAAAAAACCACAACAACAAATAGTTATGGCAAATCAATGGTTTTCAAACAAATGGAAACACTTTAAAGAAGAGCATCCAACCCTTTCACAATTCATTGTGTTTTTCATTTTATCAAATGGTGTTACACTTCTGCAATTAATCTTAATGCCAGCTTTTAAATTTGCCTTAGGATACACATCACTTGTTACTACTAATTTTCAAATATGGCAAGTAGGAGCCAATTTAGATGGGACACCATATTTTATATTTGATTACGCAGCAGGTAGTCTATCAAGTGGAGGTGGTGGAGGATTAGCATATTTCTTCGCGGTTCAATTAACACTAGCGATTGCACAGATTATTAATTTTTTTGCTCAAAGAAATATCACATTCAAATCAAACACCAATATTTGGGTAGCAGCCATGTGGTATTTGATAGCATATTTAGTGATTACTCTTATTGCAGCTGCGTTGCAAGGCTGGTATAAAGCCCCTATTTATGATTTATTCATGAATGTTTGGGATTGGGGAGCAACTGGTGAAACTATGGCTGATTTCATTACAATGATTATTAATTCAGCTATATCATTTTGGGTTTTCTTCCCTATATTTAAACTGATTTTTAAGCAAAAAAAGGAGAATGCATAACGTTCGTTTTGCATAAAATTGATAATTTCTATGATCTTAATAAGTTTTGTTATACCCGCATTCAACTCAGAGAGTTATTTACATAAAGCCGTAGAATCACTTTTATCAGCATCAAAAGACATTGAGATCATCATTATAAATGATGGATCTATCGATAGAACCAAAGATATTGCTGAATATTATGCTAAATTATATCCAAATACTGTTATAGCACTACATAAAGAAAATGGTGGTCATGGATCTGCGATTAATAAAGGAATAGAAGCAGCACATGGAAAGTATATCAAGATTATTGACTCTGATGATTGGGTTGATGAATCAAGCCTTCATCAACTTTTATATCAGATGAAAGTGAATGAAGAAAGAAAGTTTGATATCGATTTGTACCTCACTAATTTTGTTTATGAACACGTCTCTGACAACACAGAGTACGAAAGGGATTACAGTTCAAACTTCCCTCAAGGAGAAGTGTTTACATGGCATGAGACAAAAAAAAGATTTAAGTATTCAAAGACATTATTGATGCACGCTTTGGTCTATAAGACACAAATCTTTAAAGATATACATTTTGAGTTACCCGAACATACATTTTATGTCGATAATTTAGTTGCATATATACCACTCCCGTATGTAAAGCACTTATATTACATGAAACTTCCTTTCTATCGTTATTTTATTGGAAGAAGCGATCAATCGATTACCTTAAAAAATATTACTAATCGTTATCTGCAACAGATAAGAGTTCAAAAAATAATGATAGATGCATATAGCTACGAGCAAATCAATAGTTTTCCATCCGGATTGAGATTTTATATGAAGCATTGTGTGTCAGCGATTATGATGATCACCCAAATGTTTACGGTCACACAGGATTCAAGTGAACGCAGAAACCATTTAAAAGACCTGTGGCATCACATCAAAAAACAAGACATCAAACTCTATCGTTTCTTAAGATTTAGATCGATGAACTTCTGGGTCCACAATTTACCTTGGAGAATAAAAAGTTATGTCATGGTAAAAGGGTATTTATATTTGGTGAAAAAAGTTAAATTGGGTTAATATTTTCCTCTCCAGACAACAGAAACCTCATTTGGATTTCTGTTGTCTATTTGATATAATAATTTGGTGGTGATAACATGGTATATGATTATTTAGTTGTTGGAGCAGGGATTTACGGTGCAACATTCGCCCAGCAAATGCATAAAAATGGTTATAAGGTTTTAGTGATTGATCAAAGAGATCATCTCGGTGGCAACATTTATACAAAGGAAATTGAAGGAATAAACGTTCATGTTTATGGCCCTCATATTTTTCATACATCTAACAAACGTGTGTGGGATTATGTGAATCAGTTCGCCACATTTAACAACTTTATTAACTCGCCACTTGCTATATATAAGAATCAACTGTTTAATCTTCCTTTCAACATGAACACATTTAATCAGATGTGGAATGTTTTAACTCCACAGGAAGCGATGGACATGATTGATCAACAAAGACGAAAAAACTATGTGGAGTTCCCAAGTAATCTTGAGGAACAAGCTATCAATTTAGTTGGCTTTGAGATCTATGATAAATTGATCAAAGGATATACAGAAAAACAGTGGGGTAGAAGCTGTACAGAGCTTTCTCCATCGATTATAAAACGGTTACCTGTGCGCTTTACTTATGATAACAATTACTTTAATGATAGATATCAAGGTATACCCATAGGCGGATATACTCAAATGATTCAAAGCATGCTTGATGGCATCGAAGTAAGATTGAAAACTAATTACCTGATAGATCGTGAAAAACTCAATCGCATGGCTAAAACAATTGTATATACTGGTCCTATCGATGCCTTTTATGATTATGCTGAAGGCGTTTTAGAATATCGTTCATTACGATTTGAACATCAGGTAGTGGATATCGAAAATTTCCAAGGAAATGCGGTCATTAATTACACGGAACGAGAAGTTCCATATACTCGAATTATTGAGCATAAGCACTTCGAGTTTGGCAAACAAGTCAAGACTGTAGTTTCAAAGGAATACCCGGATTCATGGAGCTTAGGCAAGGAAGCATACTATCCAATCAATGATGAAAAAAACAATGCGCTATACGAATTATACAAATCAAAAACAGTGAAAGATGCCAAGTTTATTTTTGGTGGACGACTTGCAGAGTATAAGTATTATGATATGGACAAGGTTATAGAGAGCGCTCTAGCAACTGTTGAAGCTGAACTTACAAGAACAAAAGCGGACGAGTGACGATGATGTTAGTTTTTATTTTATCTGAATTTCTTTTGACAATTCATTTGTTATAATCAAATCAATCCAGATAATAAAAACCAATGCGAATACCCATAATGCTTTTATTTTTATCATCTAGAATCTCATGGCAAATTACATTATTTTTTTACATTTATTCATATGCATTTTCTTTAACAATCGTATATTAATATATTGCAAATTCATAACATTAAGCGTACGATATGGGTGAGATCATAAGACCTCAACATTTGTCAGCATACATGGTACAGAAATCCGATTTAATGTCATGACGAAACATATTAACGCCATCACAATTAAAAAGCCTAATACACCATTTTATGATATGTCAATTTATCATGAAAGGTAGGTGAAATATATGGCACAACAAGTTAAAAAAGCTCCTAAAGCACAAGTCAAGCAAGCTCCAGTACAACCAGCAAAGCAAGCTCCAAAAGCTCCAATACAACCAGTCAAACCCGCAGGAAAAAAGTAAACCATTCTTGAAGATCAACATGATGTAGTTAACTAGTAATTGAAATCACCACAAGCCGTTATGAACATAATGGCTTGTTTTTGTTAGCCTAACATAAACACATGAGTGTTTTGATAATTATATACATTAGACGTATAATGATGGTATGAGTAATTGAATCCAAAATGGTTGAATTCATTATCATTGTATTCACATTAATATAAACGAGAAATAATATTGTGAAAACGTCTAATCAAGGAGTTGCTGTTATGTTGAATCAAAAAGAAATATCACGCATATGTCAAAGTTCACATTTCAATGGAAATGTTCTCATCGCTAAGGGTAAAGAGATTCTATTTCAAGGTGGTTTTGGATTGTCGGATATCGCGAATAAAAAATCATTTACGAACGAATCTGTTTTCCGTATTGGGTCTATTACAAAACAGTTTACAGCCTTATGCATTCTCCAACTCGCTGAACAAGGACGACTTCATTTGGATGATCCAATTCATCATTATATTGATGGCGTTGACTACGAACACGTTGTTACCATCCATCATCTCTTATCCAACTGTTCAGGGATACCTAACTTTGATCCTTTTGGAGATTATGCTGACGTACTTGCATCAGATCGCTTTCATGAAAGGATGATTAAGGAAGTTATTTTAAAACCGCAACTAAATTTTACACCTGGTGAAAGATTCGAATATTCTTCAAGCGGTTTTTTTATCTTAACTTATATTATTGAAATCGTATCAGGTATTACATATGATATGTATCTTAAAGAAAATGTGTTTTCTGCTTTAGGTATGAATCATTCAGGGTTTCACTTTATAGACACCAACATAGATCAATTTGTTTGTCTATATGAGTTAAAAAATAATCAGATCACAGAAGCGATGAAGATTAATATGCGTATAGCAAGTGGTGCTGGTGGTATGTATTCAACGACTTATGATCTCTATCTTTGGGGAAGAGGATTAATTGAAAATAGGTTAATTTCTGATGTTTATAGTAAACTTATGTTTAGCAATCAAACACCGATTAATCATACAGGTGGTTATGGATATGGCATTCTAAGTACTCACTTTGAAAAAGGAAATATAAGCCATACATGCATTTCACATCCAGGCAATGGACCAGGTGTATTCGCACAAAATATGATCATTGATTTGGATATTCAAATAATTCTTATAAGCAACATTAACGATAAGCACATTTTTCATGATTGTTTCAATCAATTAAATGACTTGGTCATAGAAAAACTACTATAGTAGATACGTTAATAACTTTTATATGATAACTAAGTAAAAACAAATCAATCGAAAGGTTGATTTTTTCGACGAATCAATAATGAATAGTAATCAGTAATGATGTATTGAACATGTGATAAAATGGTAACAAAGGATTCATATATTAACATGCATCAAACAAGGCTTATGATGATTGACTTTATCAACTAAAATGAAAATCAAAAGGGGAACTAGCCTATGAAATCGTTACTAAAAAAACCATGGTTTATTGGAACATTAATTCTTGGCACAATGTTAATCGTATTTCTATTAAATTTATCTGTAATGTCTTTAAAATTAAAATCGCCAAATGATGATGATAGCATCTTTTCATTAGCAAGAAATATTTCTGATGGATTATATATCAACATTTATTCTTACGTTTTAAGAATTGTTTTTCTAGTTGCTATTGTTCCCATGCTCTTATCAATATTCAGTTTCTTTAGAAAATCAAATTGGGGATTCATTACAGCTGTACTCTATTTTTTAGCATTTGAGACATCACTCATTGTCTTCCAGGTGCTCTATAATGGATTAACATTATTCTCTGTGATACTTATCATCATCAATATCGTCTTGATTGTTGGAGCATTCATTTTACTTATTTTTAGACATAAAATGCTATATCTTGCTGGAGAGTTTGAAATGGATGAACAAAATATCAAACTTTCATCCACAAAGATTCCTTTATTTGTTTTAGTCGTTGATATTGTTTCAATTATCGTTTTTCTAACAACGTTCTTTATACCTGCATATGTTTTAATTGAAACTGGATCGATTTATTATGCCACATTGATCAATGTTTTAGTTTTAGGTGATACTACACTTGAAACCTTAATTTATTTCCTTGTGAATTTCATGATCTTTTTAGCGTTATTTCTTTATTTTGCCCATGCGATGTCTTACTATTTCTTTGATAAAGAAAAATTCATTCTTAAATCAAGTACACTAATTAACTTTTCATTTATCGCAACCATCATCTTTTTCTTATCAGGTTTAACAGCTTACATCTACTATACCTTGCAAGAAGCTGTTGCTCAAACTTATGCATTCATACCGATGTTACTCATGTGTTTGGTTATCTTTGCTTTTGCGATATTCAAGGGGAAATACCGTGCATTTAGTCAAGTACTTATGGAAGAAAGCAAAGCACGATATGCTAAGATAGAACCTTTGTTATATGTGATTTTATTAACAGCCTTATCAGTATCTATCTTATTATTTAAGATCATTAAGATTAAAATTACGTATAATGCCACGTCATATGATGTTGAAATGACGGGGTTGAACATCTTAAGAGATTATGCAGTTTTAGATCCCGGTTATCGTTTAGTTGCTTTTTTACTTGTGATTATGCTTATTTCTGTAGGTCTTTCTTTAGTCATTTCATTGAGCAGTTATTTATCGAAACATAAACAATTTAGTTCGATCGTTAAATTCGCAACGATTGTCAATATATTCTTTATTTTCATTATTGCTATTTCGGGTTATTATTTCCAAATAGCTAAAGAGATTAATCAAAGCATTTTGTTAGATGTCTTTAGTTTATATGGTATTAGTTTACCGAGTTTACTCGATTACGATTACACAATCAGTACAGACGCTATCTATGCATTGGTTGCAGCTGTTGCTGTATTAATTATGATGTTTGTTAGAAAAGCGTTTGATAGGGATTTACTGAGTGAAATTGAAGCAAGCGTGCTTCCCATAGAACAACCCTCTGATTCAGATACACAAAAATCGTTAAGTACGATTGGCGAAGAAGTTTTTCAAACATTTGATCCATGTCCTTCACTGACGGATTTAGATGCAAAAGCTGAATCGTTTAAAGAGGATCTTGAGAGACGCAAATCGTATAAGGTGAGTGAAACAAGCTTAAACGATCTCATTTTATTCGTTGTTGATTATGCCAGAAATTCAAGACTGCATCTTTCTTACACACCAGAAGATATTGCAACCTTTGTCGCTGGACTCGGGGCTTCACGACTTTCGATTTTACAAGGGATGTCAGGTACTGGGAAAACCAGTCTGCCTAAAATCTTCTCTGAAGCGATCGTTGGGAACTGTGAGATCATCGAGGTTGAATCCTCCTGGAAGGATAAGAATGAACTGCTCGGTTACTACAATGAGTTCTCGATGAAGTATACACCTAAAAAGTTCACATTAGCTTTATATAAAGCAGCACTTAACCCTGAAATCTTCACGTTCATCTTGCTCGATGAAATGAATCTATCCCGCATCGAGTATTACTTCTCAGATTTTCTATCGCTGATGGAAAATGAGGAGAATCAAAGAGAGATCAAGCTGATCAATATCAGATTGAGCAGAAAAGATGGCGATGAAGAGATTGACTATCTCGCGTTGAATCAAGGCAATACGCTCAAGGTTCCACCAAATGTGTGGTTCATCGGAACAGCAAACCGTGATGAATCGACCTTTGTCATCTCCGATAAGGTCTATGACCGCGCACATACCATGAACTTCATGAAGCGTGCGCCTAAGGTAAGAAACTTTACAAGCCCGATCTCACAGAAGTACTACGATCATCAGACGATGAGCAAGCTCTTCAGAGAGGCGAAGCAAAAAGGGTCGTTTGATGCTGAAGGTAGTGAAACGATCAAGAAGGTTGAACAGTTATTAGCGCCTTACAATATCTCATTCGGGAATCGTATCTTGAATCAGATTGAAGATTTTGTCAACATCTATAAAGCATGTTTTCCTAATGATAATGTCGAAAACGAAGCGATTGAAAAGATTTTACTCAGCAAGGTAGTAGCAAAACTAGAAGTCAAAACGATTGATGATAAGGATAAACTGGTGCTCGAGTTTGAAAAATTGAACTTGAATGAATGTGCTGACTTTATCAAACGTCTCGACAACGAATAAATATGCCGACAAACACTGACCATTTAAGTGTAGAGGAATATCAACGCTTTTCATCGCTTTTAGAAGGTATTGAACAATTCGTTAAAAAACATCCCATGTTATCCTATATCGAATTCGATTATTATGTCGTGCATGACATGACATTGTTTTCGATTGAACCCGATTTTGATTTTACCAAACTGGATGATATGATTCGCCACATCAGAAAAGCGATTCCTGCAGTCAAAAGAATCTTTAATAAACCCATCATCGTGCTCAAGGATACCGATGATGTTTTACCTGTAGAAAACACAAGAATCATCAATCAGAACACGTTTTTACATCTGGCGAACCACAGTCAAAACGTGTCCAATTTGACGAGTCGAGGCGTCAAGCCTAGAAAACTTCTGACACGCATCTATGAAGACGACTACAGCATTTACGAAAACGTGATCTTTTGTAACTTCATTGATGATACGCTTCTCTGGATCAAAAGAAACAGAAGAACGTTAAACAGTTTGCTCTATGCGAGTGACATCATGCGGTTCAACCTGCTTGAAAAGGTCAATCACGTGAACTATTTTTTAGCTTTGGGTAAACTGCATACCGGATACATCCGTGATTTCAGTCAGTACTTCAATCTATCTAAAGAGATGCTGAGCGAGCTTTCCATCATCAGTCAAGCAATCACACCAAGGCTTCATAAAGCGATTTATCAGAAGAATCTTAAGCGAAACAAGCATCTTTCACTTAAAAAGACGAATATCTTTTTGATGCAAAAAGATTATCGTCAGGTCTATAAGACATATAAGCTTTTGCAGGGTATTCAGAACAAGATTGAAGATAAGACGGAAGACTTTGATTTCGATCTGCTCAAGTCGAAGTACTTGATGTATGTGCAGATCCTGACGGTGTTCGCTGCTGGACATTTCAATTTTGAGATCAATCCCAACGTGAAGATCGACTTGAATTCACTGGATATCACCTTTAACTTTAAGGGGTGGAAGTTAGATATTTTCAGTAATAACAAAAAAGAGATCTTACTGCATTTGACAAAAGAAAAAATATATAAGATCATGATTATCAGCAGTGCATCTGACAATAAGTCGTTCAACTATTATGTCAAGAACTATGGTGTGAATGAAGTTGTCATCGTCAATCAGTTTGAAGAGGATTATCTCGGTAGAGATGATGTTTATATCAGCTTAGAGGATATCGATTCGTTCAGAAGAATCCAACAGATATTATTAAGAGGTATGATCTATTCAGATACCAAGAAAGAAGTCTGTCCATTTTGTGGAGGTAAGCTGCATCGCGATGAGCATCACGGTTTTTATGAGTGCCATGATTGCATGACCCAAATCAAGGAACAAAAATGTAGTGAGACGAAGAAAACATTCTTTTATACCGATAACGCACATCTAAAGAAATATCACGTCAGTAAATCCGATTTTAAAAAAGAGGACTACTGGTATTATGAAAAACAAGTGGAATCTTTAATGTATTTTAGGAATATTACGAAGATCAACCAAAAGGGAGATATCATCTGTCCTTATTGCAATAAGATCCATGAGAAGTAGTGATGTATCATGGTGCATGGTGATGAGTAAATAAGATGGTGGTATAATAAGGTAACGACATAGGAGGATTTCTATGATTAAACTCGAGGTATTAACTAAATATTATAAGAAACATGCAAGAGGTATCTTGGATGTTTCTTTAGAGATTAAGAAAGGTGAAATCTTTGGTTTTATCGGACCTAACGGTGCTGGTAAATCAACCACTGTTCGAACGCTTCTTAATCTCATCTTTCCGACAAGTGGGACGGCAACTGTCGATGGTTTAGATGTTGTAGCAGATACGATTGCAATCAGAAAGATGGTAGGCTATATTCCGAGTGAAGTCAATTTTTATGACGATATGTATGTGAAAGACTTTATTCGTTATTCATGTAGTTTTCATGGAGAGATCGATCAACCTTTTATGGATACATTAGTTGAAAAATTAGAACTTGATCTGAGTAGAAAGATTGAAGATTTATCATTTGGTAATAAAAAGAAAGTTGCTATTGTAGCAGCACTTGTCACACATCCTAAGATTTTGATTTTAGATGAGCCAACATCAGGACTTGATCCTTTGATGCAAAGTATTTTCTTCCAGTTTTTAGAAGCTGAAAAAAAGAATGGGACAACCATATTTTTCTCATCACATAATTTGAGTGAAGTACAACGTATCTGTGACCGTGTAGGCATTATTAAAGAAGGAAGATTAATCAAAGTAGAAACCGTTGAAGACATCATGAAAACAAGAGCAAAAACAGTGAGATTAAAAACGGAAGATGAGATTAAGCCTACAGATGATATGATCAATTTTGAAAAAGTGAATGGCTACATCTCATTTGTTTACACAGCTGAAACAAAGAAATTGATCCAGCTTCTATCAACAGTCAATGTGATCGATGTAACTATCACAGAACCCGCCCTTGAAGAAATTTTTATGCACTATTATGAGAGGGAGGACCAATCATGAAAAAACTGATTACAACCGAATTTAAAAGAAACTTAAGAAGTCTGATTTTATGGACGTCCATTGTAGCAGGTATGGCAGCGCTCATGCTGATGTTATATCCCGCGTTTAAAGATGCTTTTTCTCAGCTTGAAGAATTACTCAGCATCTATCCAGAAGAGTTCTTAGAAGCGTTTGGTATGGGTGAAGGCGGGCTTGATATGAGTGACTTCTATGGATGGTTTGGTGTTGAAGGTTATCTTTTCGTTAATTTGATAGGCGGTAGCTATGCTGCTATCTTAGGTGGATCGATTTTATCAAAAGAAGAAGATGACAAAACGATTGAATTTCTCTTAAGCAAGCCAATTAGTAGAGATCGTATATTGTTTGGAAAAGCGATAGTAGTTGCCCTTAATTTATTATTGTTAAATACGCTAGTTGGAATAGTTTTATTAATAGCATTTACGATCTATGGTGACTTAATCGTCCCCGTTTGGTTATTATTCTCATATGCACCATTTATTTTGCAAATGATTTTTGCTAGCTTATCTTTTTTAATCAGTGTGTTTATTACGAAATCACGAAAAGTTTTAAGTATTGCATTAGGTATTGTGATTGGCATGTATGTCATTGATCTAATCAGTAAACTCACTGAAGAGTTTGAATATCTAAAATACATCACACCTTATGAATACATCAATGCAGTAAGTATCGTTAATGATCAAATGATTAAACCTCTCTATTTATTGATTTCGGTGTTAATTATTGGTGTATCTTTTACTTCAGCATGGTTCTTTTATCGTAAGAAAGATATTACAGCATAACTATAAGTTTGATCAATGAAAGTGGACAGGTGTCCACTTTTTGTTTCATTTGGTTTTGATCTAATCATATAGATATTCACTATTTTTGGTATAATGAGTTTATAAAATATATCGATAAATTTGTGTACTACAGTTATCGGTAGCACGAAATAGGGGTGGAAAAGTGAAGAAAGTTGTATTACTTATGAGTTTTGTCATTGGTCTTTTTTTGGTTTCAGGCTGTCAGCAAAGATCGGATTTCGAAAAAGCAGTGGCAATTTTAAGTAAGATTACAACTGAATTGGAAGCCTATTACGTTAAAAATCTTACGCCAGGACAGCTTAAGTTTGATGAACAACAAGCCTTTCAAACGAATGATAATCACGTTTATTCATTTGAAGAGATCAGATCATCATGGATTTATGATGAGAATACACGCTTAGTACATGCCCTCAAGGAGTTGGAACGTCTTAAAGAAATCATCGATATCCAAAGATTCACTTCCTTTGAGCAAATTAACCAATATAACGCAGCACGAAATTGTTTTAGTTCAGTTTGCGAAAACGATACTGGGTACTACAACTTTAAATATTTAGGAAAAGATGATATCCATTTCACATTTGAGACGAGTGATGGTGAATGGATTGAAAGCACTGCAGGATATGAAAATATTCAGTTATTTAAACCACATAAAATGCATGTTACTCATTACTATAAAATTGCTGATTCAGATAATTCATATTACTATGAATTTAATGAAGATCAACACATTCTTGAGTTTAATTATGATCATGCTCAAGAGATTTTACAGTATGTAGCCTTTACAGATCTTGAATCTTTCGAAACATTTGATTATAACCTATCAACGATGCATCTACCGTTTAGTCAAACAGAAATCGAACTAAGTTATGTTGACTATAGAAAAGGAACTAGAATCGTCTGGGTGATACGGAACGAATCTCTTATAGAGTACAAAGTTTATGCACATAAAAGCCTCATAACAAGATCATTTATTTATAGTGATTTATTCTATAACAATAATGATGTCCTCATAGCTTATAATTTAGCTAACTATGATGGATGGGATCGTTTAGAGATAACAGAAGATCACACTGTTTATCAAATTTATGACGAGAATGACCAACTGATAGATTTCCAACTCAATTCAGAAGATGAAGAAAGACTTTATTTTCAACTACTGGGTGATACTGCTCAGCTTATATTAGAGAAGACATACGATAAAGATGAGATTACAAACGATGATGTGAATCTTTCATTATTTGGATTATCATGTTTTGATGATGTGATCAACCTCGAATATATCAATACTTATCATGAGTTTCCGTTGATTTATGAGTATGATTTTTATAATGATTTGATGCTTAAAGATTTAACCATCAATGATCTCATTGTTTTGATAGAGAATAGTTATGTATCATATTTTATCGAATAGATCATGATACGTATCATTTTGGCATTTCATTTATTATGTAAATCGCGAAAAGTAAAAAGCTAATTCCAAAACAGAGGAATTAGCTTATATTTTAATAGAATTGAAAATGAATTATACAATCGATACAGCAATACCAAGTGCTTCAGGACCTGTATGAATAGCAAGTGCTGGCGTAATCGTAGAAAGCGTGAAGTTTCTAATCTTTGTGAGTTTTTCCTTAATTTTTGCTACAAGATCATTTAAATCAAGTTGCGTATTACTATTAAGTAAAGCAACATCATATGCTTTAGCGGAACCAACAAACTCTACTACTTGCTCGATTAACTGATTAACAGCTCTTTGATAGCCTCTTTCTTTTTTAACAGTGTAGTAGATGCCACCATCATTACATGTGATTACTGGTTTAATCTTTAAGAGTTCAGCAACGGTAGCAGCAACTAACCCAATACGACCACCTCGTTTTAAATAAACGAGCTTATCAACAGTAAATAATACTTTTTTGTAAGTTAATCTTTCATTAATCTTCTTAATGATGTCATCAAATGACATCTTTTTTTCAATCATCTCTAACGCTTCAAGAGATGAGAAACCACTTGCCATACTAATGTTTTTCGTGTCGATGATTTCAATCTTCAAGCCTTCATAGTCAGTAGCCATCTGATTGATAATATTCATCGTTCCACTTAAACCTTTTGAAATAGGGATACAAATGAGGTGTGTGTAGCCTTCTTTTTTAATGTGATCAAAGGTGTCTAAGATATCTTGTGGACTTGGAAGTGATGTAGTGATCTTTGATGTATCAAGCTTGGATAAAACTTCATTCAGTGAAATTTCTTTCTTATCAATAAATTCTTTGCCATCAATAATAATACGAAGGGGTAAAACGAAGAGCGGTAATCCTTTCTGTGTAATCGTTATGTCTGAACCAGAATCTGCAAGTACTGCAATTTTTTCAATCATTTTTTTCTCCTTAATTAATTCTTTGTGGGGGGGGATATTTCAACATCATGATATGATGTAAACAACAAAATTTAAAACTCTTTTATGATACAAGGTTATCATTTTATGATAATATGTCAACATGTTTGACTTGGTTTATGTAAATATGTGAGATTATGATACACCATAGGTGTCTTGATGATATGAAGTTATGACAATCACCTATATTTTTGGTATACTTTCTATATAAAGAGATCATATCATACAGTTAATATAGGAGGATATACCATGAAGCAATTTTATATGAAGCAAAAAGTCTTTTCATTTGGTGAGAAGTATAATATCTTTGATGAAAATCAAAACGTTATTTATCATGTTAAAGGTCAAGTCTTTTCAATAAGAAATAAAATGGATATGTATAAAGATGAAAAGCACTTATTTCACTTTGAGCGCAAACTGTTTCGTTTTCTTCCTGAATATACGCTTTTTACACCTGAAGGAGACGTCGTAGCAACTATTAAAAAGAATTTCACATTCTTCGGTGGTAAAATGACCGTTCATAGCACCTATGGTGATATGGAAGTTGTTGGACAGATCATGCAACGTGATTTTCATTTGACAAAAGATGGTCAAGAAGTGATGAGTATTCATAAGAAATGGTTGTCTTGGGGAGACTCTTATGAAATCAGCATTATGGATGACTCACAAGTTGCTTTTTATGTTGCATTAGTTATTTTAATTGATGTTATTTTCCATCAATCATCAAGTCATTCAAGTTCTTCACATCACCACTAGTAAATTTTAGGTGTTTCATTCTACCTTATTTCGTATGCTATCATCAAAGATTTGTAATGTTTATTTTCGTTATACATTAAAGACAGCAGAGGCAATTTATGAAGTTCAAGGATATCATACTCATTTTTATTTTACTCATCATAACACTTTTTATTTTTTTACCATTTACCAACCCAATCTTTGTAAATTTAACAACAAGTTATCCCTATGTCATGGGTTTTATGAAAACGATGATTTTAGCAAGTATGGGAGAAATGCTTGTCAGAAGAATTAAAACAGGTCTTTATTTTAATGATCCAGGCTTCTTATTAAAGGCAGTGGTTTGGGGACTTATTGGGATGACATTTGTTTTTGTGTTCCCACTTTTTGATGGGGGTATTAAAGCAGTATTTCAAAATCAGATTGTCTTTGAATCGGAATTTTTCAATCGTTTGTTTTATGCTTTGATGGTTAGTATTTCGATGAATTTGATTTTCGCACCGACATTTATGATGCTCCATCGGATGACCGACACTTATATTCTATTATCACAAGGTTCATTATTAAAGATGAAAAAGGTTTCTTTAAATGATGTTGTTAACCATATAGACTTTAAGTTTTTCTTTTCGTTTGTTATTTTAAAAACCATTCCAATATTTTGGATACCCGCACATACGATCACGTTTATGTTACCAGCAACCTATCGTGTTCTGATGGCAGCTTACTTATCGATGGCGTTAGGAATTTTGCTGACATTAAAGAAGAAAACAGTATAATCCAATGATAAAATGGCGATTCTCTAGGGATTGCTATTTTTTTATTTACATTAAAAGATTTCCTGTGTATAATCTTTAAAAAGGTAGGGGTTTGTTATGAAAAAAATAGGTATCTTGGGATCAGAGGATTCATATTCATATCTTTGTTATCAAAAATTCATTGAAAAGACACATCTTATTTTAGAACCTGTTTTTTATAGAACCATGCATGAAACTTTTAAACATTATACTGAACTTGATTTTTTGATTTTACCTTTTGAAAATACGCTTGAAGGTTACGTTCAGCAACATATGGATTTACTTTTTACGCATCAACTTGTCATCGAAGCTGAACTGACACTCCCTATATCATTTGATTATATTTATAAAAATCAGGTTAAAAATCTATATGTACAATACGTTACTAAAAATCAATGTCTTTCATTTATTGAAGATCACCATGCTTATCAGATTGTTTTAACAGATTCAAATTCAGAATCGTTAGAACGTTATCAACACGATCCTTTTGGATCTGCGATTATCCCTCATCATTTGAATCAAAGTAAAGAACAATCACTCTTGGATGTTGCTGATGAAACATCAAATCACACACGTTTTTTAGTTTTAGCTCAAAAACCATTAGGATTAACACGCTATGAAAGGTTTGATGACTACAAAATATCTTTAGTCATCACACCATATAAAGACCGCCCCGGTTTATTATTTGACATTCTAAAAGAATTTGCAGAAGAAAAGGTTAATCTTATATCGATTATGTCTAGACCTACGAAAAAACAACTAGGAACCTATCATTTTTTTATAGAGTTAATCAGTAACGAAAAAGATGATATGAAGACAGTCCATATTTTAGAACGTTTGAAGATTGATTTTGATGTCAGAGTTTTAGGATTCTATCAAGTACTTTATATATAAGTTCTAAATCTAATCATTCATCATTCATAAAGATTTACAATTCTTAAAATAATGTTATTCTAATATATATCAAGTCTTTTCATCCAGTTAGTCTAAAAAAGCCACAAAAATATGGCTGAACTAAGATTTACTTGATATATCGCTACGAAATGACTATACTATGGGTGTAACCAAGTG
>JAVEQT010000074.1:0-6584 GCA_034007485.1 Acholeplasmataceae bacterium | reverse complement strand
TTTTATATTTGATGGTACCAGTTATATGCTAATTTGATATCGTTTTCTGTCAGTTGATGGCCACTATTTAACCAATGATGTGTCGTATGAGCACCTCGTGAGATGAACATGTGATATAGGTTGTCCGATTCCTCATAAGCAACAATGGGGTCATTCTTGCTTGACAAAATGAGAAGACTAGTGTTATCTAGTCTATTGTTGATTTCACTCTTGAAAGGTACCATTGGTCTCAATAAAATCGCACGATGAAGAGGATTAGTGTATGTGAGTAAGACAGATGATGCAATATTCGCACCATTTGAATATCCGATGACTGTTGCATCATTTAAGTTTATGCCATAGGTCATTTCTGCTTCTTGCATAAAATCATAAAGGTTTATAGTCTCTTCTTTAAGATTTTCAAGATCAAAGATACCTGGTGCCGTACGCTTAAAAAATCGTGGCATACCAGCTTCTACGATGTTTCCTCTTATGGAAAGGATATGCGCATGCGAATCAATGGCTTTTGCGAGTGGTACCAAATCGTGTTCGTTGCCACCTGTTCCATGAAGCAAAATGATAGTGTGCGTTGAACTTCCTTTGATAAAAAGATGTTTCATTGTTTCTTTTCCTGCAAACTTTTCGCTTGATATCCAACTTTTTTTAATGACTCAATTAAAATATCAAGCTCTTCTTTCGACAATTTCTCATACATTTTACTTAATGTTTCTACATGTCTAGGAAATATTTGATCGAAAAACAAACGACCTTGATCAGTTAAATCCACCATCATCATACGCTTATCAACATCATCTTGTTGTCTATAAATAAGACCTTTTTGCTCGAGTTGATCAATGACATAAGTCATCGAACTATTCGCCATTAATAACCTTGATGCCATCGATTGCATGGGTTGTTTACCTCGATTATATAACAGTTCAAGTGTTCCAAATTCGGAGGTGTTTAAATGGTGCGACTTGATGTCTTTTTTAATAACCGCCTCAACATTTTGCATGGTACGAAAGAGGACTGTCGTTAATTTTAAATATGATTTATCAGTACTCATTTTATCTCATCCTCCTTAAAATATTCTTTTTCAAAAACCAAATGACTTCTTTTGGTTTCAATGTGTCTAACAAGTTTCTCAATCTTTCCTCTTTGATCTCTAAAACGTGGAGGTAATGCTAGCTTTTCACCAAGATATTCATAAGATTCTTCATCGTCAATGAATCCAGGTCCCTCAGTAGCAAATTCAAATAGAATACCTGGATACAATCTCGTATAGAGTGACTTGAAATAAAAACGATCAACATACCCAGAATGACCTGCTTGAAGTTCATTTAATCTTTTGATCCAAGTCATGATATCTTTTTCATCATCTACACCAAATGCCACATGATGAATACCGCCATATCCTTGTCTAGCTTGAGGTAGATCTGTTCTTAATTCAACGATCACACTCGCACCATTTCCACCGAGCCCAGTTTGATACCTAAAAAAGTTATTTTCTTCGTCTGTTTTTTTAAACGTTAATTTTTGTGTGAGAACATGATCCATAAGATCGCTTCGATTAATTCTAAAAAAGATTGGACCTAATCCTCTAATCGCATATTCTAAGGGGATTGGACCTTTTTGCCAGGGTATACCAGGTTTTTTACCTTCATCATTTTCGTCTGAGATAAGAACATATTCCTGATCATCAAAATCGCGAAACTCTAACATCTTAACACCAAAAAGCGACATGATGGGATAATGTTTAACTTCGTATTTTTCAAAACGTTTTATCCAGTATTTTAAAGCTTCATCTGATGGAACTCTAAAAGCCGTCTTTGCAATTTCATTGGTTCCTTTTTGTGCTTTGATTGCTCCTGGAAAATCAAAAAACGTCATATCTGTTCCAGGACTTCCAAGATCATCAGCAAAAAAGAGGTGATATGTTTGTATATCATCCTGGTTGATTGTCTTTTTAACAAGACGAACTCCGAGTATATAAGTGAAAAATTCATAAATCTTTTCTGCACTGCTTGTCATTGCAGTCACATGGTGCATGCCATTTAATGGTTTCATATCATCACATCCTTATTTTCATTATATAAGTGCTCATTTGATGATGCAACCATTTTGCTTCGAATTCGAAACATTTTATGTGATTATGTCGAAATTATTTCATATGAGAGCTATTTAGAGTATAATAAAAAGTGACATGCATAACATCGTGTGTCATCCTTAGGTGATGTCAATGAAAAAACAAAAATATTGGTACAAACTCGATAATGCTGGTAAAATTTTTCCTGCTGTGTCGCAAGACGAACGTTCTAACGTCTTTCGACTCTCTTTTTATCTAGATGAAACGATTGATAGTACTATTTTAGAGGAAGCAGTCAATAAAGTTTTACCGCGCTTTGAAACTTTCGCAGTCCAATTAAAAAATGGCCTTTTCTGGAATTACTTCGCATCTAATACGAAGCATTTTGAGGTCGAAGTAGAACCACCACAAGTATGCAAATACTTTAAAGCTTATAAGAATTATGGTTACATGTTCAAAGTATATTATCTTGATAACAAAGTGACACTTGAAACATTCCATGCCATTTCTGACGGTACTGGAGCTATGCACTTTTTAAAATCGATCGTCTATAATTATTACAAGATACGCGGCGTAAAAATTGACCATGAAGGCAAAATCTTAAGTGAAAAACCTTATTCTAAAAAAGAAAGCGAAGATAACTTTGTATCTAACTATGACAAGGCTAAAAGACGCAATCTTAAAGAGGAAAAAGCTTATCACCTCGATGGTGAACGTTTTTACAATCACTGGGTACTTATGCTTAAAGCAAAAGTTCCTACAAAAGAGTTAATTTCTCTTGTAAAAACAAAGTATCAATGTACAGTGACACAATTTGTAACAGCTATGTTAGCACATGCGATATACAAGGAAACCGTTGATTTCACCGGTGGAAAAAAACCACTAAAAATCTTTATCCCTGTGAATTTAAGACCTTATTTTGATTCTGTCACATTAAGAAACTTCTCTTTATATATCAAAGGAACATATGATGCGAAACGCACGGATTGGACGTTTGAAAATATGTTAGAACTGACCAAAGAGCAGTTTAAAGATCAGCTTGATAAGGATAAATTGCAATCTCGTATCAGTTCACTCGTTGGATTTGAAAAAAATGTCTTCATCAGAGTGCTACCCTTAGTACTTAAGACTATTGCATTTAAAGTGGGATACAATATTTTAGGTGAATCTATTTCAAGTTGTTCCATCTCTAATTTAGGTGTTGTCGATTTACCTAGTGGATTAGAATCACGCATCATAGACGCAGATTTTGTTAATGCTGGTTATGGCATTGCAATGACGCTTATTTCACTGAAATCCCATACCAATATTATATTTAGTTCCCCACTTAAAGATTTATCGATCATGAATCACATGATTCAATTTTTAGTGAGTGAAGGACTTGACATTACGTTAGACACCAATTATAAGGAGGGTTACGATGAAATATTGTAAAACCTGCCATGTTCATTATGATACAACGTTAGAACACTGTATACTTTGTAATGGTGAATTAGAGAACGAGGATGAAAAAGAAGTTACCTATAAGTTTAGTGAGTGTCAAAAAAGAAAAACTTCACGATTCTTCCATCGTCTATTCATCTTTATCAATATCGTTTCAATTCTCATATCGCTTTATATCGATTTTTCAGATGGTTTACCCCTATCTTGGTCTTTAATTGTTTCGATTACTAACCTCTATGCTGTCGTTATGTTCATCTTGCTTGCTGTACCAACGATATGGACATCCAAATTTACAAAAAGTGTGATTGTCACGATTGGTATGGTGATCTTAATAGGCTTAGCGATCAGAGATCATCAATGGGCATTAGACTATGTTTTCCCGTTTGCTGTGATGCTGAATATCTTGTTAATCACCATATTGATTATCTTTAATCGAAAAAAATGGTTTGATTACTTTTCAGCTTTAATCATCGTCACGCTCATTGGCCTTGTCCCTGGTCTATTAAACTTACTCAAAGTTACTGAAGTTACTTGGCCATCTGTTGCATGCTTCTCATATGCACTCGTGACATTGCTAGGTATCATCTTCCTACCCCCAAAGGCCAGTAGAGAAGAATTTAGAAGACGTTTTCATGTTTAAGGCGGAACATTCCGCCTTTTTTTATTGCTCGATATAAAAGAAAAAAGCCTAACGGCTTTCTTCACGATTTTCTGGATTCATTTGTTTTACCATGTAATTAAAAATATCTTTTCGTGTAATAATTCCGATAAATGCACCGAAATCATCAAGTACAGGGACGAAGTTTTGTCTGGTTGCTACATCAATGATATCTTCCATGTTCGTATTGATGGGTACTGAAACGTTGTCTTTGTTTCTTGGTACCTTATGAATGGGTACCTGTTCCGTTTTTCCAAAACTTAATTCATGTTCTTTAATATACCAAAGTAAATCTCCTTCTGATAATGTTCCTACATATTTACCGTTTCGATCCAAAATGGGAATGGTGTTGTAACGGTAAATTTGCATCTTCTCCAAAGCTTGGCGTATCGTGTAATCATGATAGATGTACGCCACCTTTTCTTTTGGTGTCAAGCAAAATAAGACGTTCATAATTCTCCTCGTTTTCTCCACTTTATGTGATCTTACAGTTTTTTAAAAACGATTTCTGTTTGATCATAACGCACTAAAAGGTCGATATTGACGGGCATCACATGATGTTTTTAAAATTGCAGAAGCGTTCATAAAAAGGTATGAATCACTTTGTTAATGTTGATTATTATTCTACCCGTTCTTCTATTTTCATTATATCATAGATATAATACTTTGCCAAGTGATAAATGATAACGCTATCATTTCACATAAAGAGGCACACCGGGTTATGGTGTGCCTCAATTGATTATGCTTTTGGATTCTTTTTTAAGAGAATGAAGACAAATAGAATATAGAACAGAGTTAGAGCGCCTAAAGTGATTAACGCCTGTGTTATTCCATTGGGAGCGAAACTAGCAAGCAGTAAGATAGGAAAACCGAAGATGATGGCTGTTGTTGTTCCGGTAACAAGATCGGTAGCTGCTGGTGTTTCATAATAGGGATCAACTTCTCTGAGTAAAGCAATACCTGTTGATACTGTTCCTGTCATTGTTCCATACATACCGGCAAATGCTGGAAGAGTATACTCTTTATAAATCCGTTTCGTCAGTTTATGTAAATGAATCATCGTTGCAATACCACCAACTGTTGTGATTACAAAGAATGTAATCCAAACTGCAGGAGATGCAAGGTCTTCAATATTAATCGATACAATGGATGCGACAACCATAAAGTCAAAGACGACACCGGCAATACGATTAAGCATATAGTTGTTTGGATATTGTCGTGTCATAATGTTTTTCGATCTTAGGTAGTTGAATAATTTCTTCGAAAGAAGAGCCATCACCATACCAAAGATGAAATTGAAACCCCAAATAAGTGAACCAACCATGCGGTAGATACCTTCATTGAGTGAGGCAAGTCTTGTTAAACCAAACATAACAAGGAGTGTTACAATGTAGACAACAGCAATGAGTGTAATCTGAATTGTTAGTTTATCAATCGATTCTGCAACAGGAACTTCATCAGGTGACTCAACTTCCTGTATTGTCGTTACTTGAATCAGTTTTTCTTCACCAGTAACTTTTTTCTTATAGACTTTGTTTAAATAGATGACACCACCAATACATGCCCAAATGAATCCCATGGATGATATTGCTAAGCCGTAAGACTGTGCACCACCAAAACCGGTTAATATGCCTTGTGCATTGGTGAAACCTTCATAAACGGCACCGAAATTATTGGCTTGACCTGGACCTTGTCCAAATCCAAAAGGTAATAAGATACCTGATGCTAAACCGGGACCCGTCTTAAAGATAGGGAAAATGGTGAATGCTAAGATCGCAGTGATCCCAATACCAATAATCCCTTGTAAAAGATAAGATGATACGATTAACATTCCGTTATAATAGCTGTGTGCACGATGTGTTTTAATCTTAAACTTTTCATTCACCTTTAAACCCATTGCAATAAATCCAATTGCAATCGTATGATAGGTTACCAAATTTAAGAAAAGGTTGAACTTTTCGATTTCTGCACCATCAATCCACCACGAATAACTCGTGAGTGGTCGAACGAGTGCTTCTTTAATAATGAGTCCGAGAAGCCCCGCAATAACCGATGTCGGTAAAAGTGATTTTTTTAAAATCGGAATCTTTCTTCGGATGACATTTCCTGTGAGTAGTAAAACACTCAATATACCAAAATAAATAATGATCCCCCACGTAGCTAATGATTCATAATTTGTAACCATGGTGTTCTCCTTTGGTGTTGATTGAGATTGCTCTCAAAAATATTATAACCTAAATAGTTTGAAAATAGAACTAATTGAGGTTTTATTATTCATGTAACTATGTATACTTTAAATAAAAATCCACGCCTTCAAGACGTGGTTTTTCTCTCACGCCTACAAGGCTCTATACTGGCGGCCCCCATTTGAGGGCCTTTTTGATTGCCCAATTGCCTTGGACACCCTTACTTACCCGT
>JAVEQT010000073.1:0-6648 GCA_034007485.1 Acholeplasmataceae bacterium | reverse complement strand
CCTAATAATGATAATGCAATGATTGAACTCATCATCAGTACAATAAATGATTCAGCTGTAAACCATGTATAAATATGTAGAAAATTTGATCCCATTGATCTGAGGATACCTATATCTTTTTTTCTTGCTTGAATTGAACTATAAATCAGTGTAAATAACACCAATACTGTTAATATGAATATTCCAACTGATATGTACCCTAAAATGGTAGAAATTTCAGTAAAAACGGAATCTAAATATCTGATATGTTCCAATATGGGGTGTCTTCCTTGTAGATATATTTCATTGTCTTTTAAATGAAAATCATCTATAAGTGAACTTGATAAGTTTTCACCATCACGTGTGTTATAGATCATTCCATTATAAGGTCTTATGCCAGATGATTGAATGAGTTCACGGTATTCCTGATCATTAAGTACAATAGTGTTAAGCGTTGGTGAAGAGTTCTCTTTGATTAAACCTACAATTTCATAATCTTTAAAAGATATACCATCCATAGAAAGTGTTACATCATGTGAAGTATCATCTAATAAATTATTGATTTCAATAAGTGTTGCTTGTTGAAAAAAGTAACTTCCTGTAAAACCTGGATGATACGTATTATTTTGATTCGACTTAATATAGTCTTTGTAAGATACGGTTTGTTCTGCTTCAAATTGGTCTTTAATTTCATCATAATGAAGATCAACAAACTCATCCAAAAGTTGGTCGACCAACAACAATATGTGTACTATATCGAGTTGATTATAAACATAACTATAACTTAACAATATACCATCTTTATTAAGTTCATCGTTTTGATTTAGCCATAGAATATCCAGATTATCATAAGAGTGACTTTGTACATTATACACATCAAGAGGTGTTACTGAAAAACCAGTGTCAATTTTTATATCGACTTGATAAGTAGTTGGTAGTACAAAATGATTATCAATCTTATCTGTAATGAAATCTCCTAATGCTTGAGATATAAAAACGAGTTCATGTATTGAACCATTGATAACATTGAGTTCTCGATATAATAGATCATACTTAAACGGGTTAACAGAATCTACATTCAATAAGACATCATATTTTTCTTGATCAAAATACGTATCAAGAATACCTACAATTTCAAGATCACCATATTCACCATAAGATAACACCATTCCAATAATGTCTTCATATGATTCAAAGTCTATTCTTTGATCACCTTCTATAAGACCAAATGTCATATAATGATCTGCCATGCGTTTAGTTATGGCGATTTGATTTATTTCAACAGGTAAAATCCCAGTAACAAGTGATAGACCAAGATCACTATATGTCCCTGGATCAATGACCATTGCTCCAGAGTATGATGCTGGGTAGACATCGTAAGATGGAATTGAGTCAAATAAATCATATTTTAATGTATAACCAAATCCAGTGAAAATAGGATATATCGAATCATGTTCATATATCGTTTTATAGTCATTGATATCTTTATCATCTAAAAGTACAACACGTCCTTCAACATCTTCAGTTTTATCTCGCTTTAAAACATGAATGTATGGTAGTGATGTGTTTGAAAACGATGCTGCAATCTGCTTAGTAGCGTCATATTGTCCAATTGCATCTGATAGGCTCATAAATAGAAAGAAAAGTGAAGCCAATATCATTGTCATAACTAATCTTAAACTAAAATGCTTGGCATTTTGAAGCCCTAATAGAAATGAGTACCCAAGATGAAATCGTGATTGTTTTGGCTTATCCAACATCTCCTCGTTATATATGACAGGATACGTATCATTAATAATTCTACCATCACTAATTTCAATCACTCGATCACCAAAGTCTTTGGCTGATTCTCGGTCGTGTGATACAACAATCACTAAGAATTCATGGCTTAATGATTTCAATAATTCAAATATCTGTTTAGATGTTTCTGTATCAAGTGAACCTGTTGGTTCGTCAGCCAATAAAATGTGTGATTTTTTCAATATTGAACGCGCAATAGCAATTCTTTGTTTTTGTCCGCCAGATAAAGTATTGGGCATGCGCGATTCATATCCATCAAGACCTACTTGAGATAGTACTTGACTAATCATTTGGTGAGTTTCTTGAGATTTTAATGGGATTGATAAACTCAAGTTTTGATATACGGTTAATGATTCAATCAAGTTAAAATCCTGAAAGATAAATCCAACAATCTCATTACGATATGCATTGAGCTCATGATCACTTAAATGAGTAATATCTATTTGTCCCAGATTTATTTCACCTGATGAAACACGATCCATTCCACCTATAATATTGAGTAATGTTGATTTACCCGAACCAGATTTTCCAACGATAAAAATTAGACCTTTATCTGGTAGAGAAAGTGTGATATCTGAAAGTGCGTGTACGATGTATTGATTGTTAATGACATACTCTTTGTTTACTTTGTTTAGTTGCATGTTCTCTCCTCAGAGGAGAGGTGTTAGACCCACTAACACCTCATTAATTATTAATAAAATACTAAGGTAACTCTTAAGTCCCAATTCTTCCATGTATCAAGACCACTACCGGAAGCACCATACCTAAGTACGAAATCATTCCCAATAGAAGATAGTGGTACATCAAACTCAAAATGATATGTTATAGAATCACCGAGATATTTCCCTGGTCCATGTTCAAACATTATCGTTCCAAGAGGATTTCCAGATGTTGACTCTGTACCGTCATTATTGTATAAAAATATATATTGGTATCCGTCATATACTTCTTTTGCAATTAGACTGAATTTAATTCTCACCCTTTGAATTCCTTGAGTATACAAATATGCTTCATTATACAACGAATTCCATCTTGTTAAACTAATTATATCACGCATGTTATGTACGAATCTGCCTGCATCTGTGATTTTATATGTTGTCGATCTAATTTGTAATTCATCTGTTACAATACCAGAGTGACTACCTTGAACCAAATTGTAGTCATTAGCATATGTTACAAACTCATTATACATATTTTGTTTCACATTTTGATACGTAGTTGGCACTATATCCCATAGTGGAATAAGACCTCTGTATCCATAACCAATCAAAACAGGATTGCTATCAATACTACTGAACCAATTTGCATATTGTTGTGAAACATTACCTTGATTTGTCGTTGAAAAACCTTGTCCACCAACTGCTATCATTTTATAACTGAGATTCACGTTATAACTAGATAAACTTGAAACACTTGAGACTTGAAATGAAGTACTAAGTTGGGCTTGATTTGGTGTATAAGTTATTCCTGCATATATGTCTGATGTGATTTCACCAGTTTGTGTTGTATTAAATATTGTTTCATCAGTAGTTAACGCATAATTTATATCGATACGTCCACCATAAATACCTTGTGCAATTAAATGAGTGCCATATATTTCAAAGAAATCAGGGTAGGACATATTGCCATAATTAAGCTGTTCTAATGCAAGTAACAAGTCTATAGATAAATTGTTTGTAAATTGACTTTTATTGCTTAAATAATTATTAATGTAAACTCCTTTTTCTTGTCGTTCCAGGATGTAAGAATAGTAGAATTGTCCTGTGTTTCTATATGCACCACTTGCAAGTGATTCAGTAAAATTACTTGTCAAAGAACCACTAAATAACTTGTATGTCCCACTTAATCCAGTTTCTTGTTGATAAGTATAACTATTATTTGCATAATAACTGTTCAATGAACTTCCTTTCTGAACATTCTCAGTGGTTGTATCTATGTCATAAGATTCAAGTTGCATGATGTTATTTAGATAATTTGTTGAGAGAATTTGTGAACCATATATTGGTGTCGTAGGATTAGCGTGAGAAGTTGTTACAACATTAACACTCTTTCCTATTCCAGGTGCATTTGGTGAAACAACAGCGTATGTATTGATAGTAAACATCATCGATACACAAATAATGATAAATAATGCAGTTAATTTTTTCATTTTTGTTTCCTTTCGTTTTTATTTGTTTTATTTGTGAAAAAAACAACTATTTTATATCAAACTTTGTTTTTAGATGATACATAACTATCACCCCCCCCTGAGTGGTAATTTTTTAAGCGTAAATATAAATTGATAATCAACAAGAATACCTTGTGAACGTAGAAATCTACAATATACCCGATATAAGAATAGCCTAATATATCCTTACACAATTGATTACTTACAAGAGATTTATATCGATTTTTTAAGAAGTGAATTGCTCTCTATATTGGTTTGATGTTTCTTGAGATGAACGAATGACCAGATTCACATAAACTAAATAAGATAAGATTCAGTATCAAATACTAATGTCTCAACTTCTGAAAAAGATGGAGGTAACATTGTTTCTACAATTTCTGGTTCTTGTTCATCTCCAAAACCTAATGTAAATGAGCTAATTATCTCATTAACAGTTTGATCATTGTCTGTTTTTATATATTGCTGCATTCTTTCCTCCTGGTTTGACAAAACAATATCATTTCTTCCGTAATCACAGAAAATGCTAATAACACATAATAATATAATTATTTGTGATAAAACTCTAATTTTAAGCATAATTTTCTCCTTTTTAGATATAATTATAATTGACATACATGTTCACAAATAGGGCAAATCTGACCTATTGTGGGGGGTGGATTATGGATAAGCAATATTCAAAGGATTTATCTATGTTTTTTGATACACTTCGTTTCGAGAGAGGTCTTAATCAAGAGGATTTTGTGTTTGACATCATCTCGATAAGACAATATCGACGATATTTAAGTGGAGAATGCAAAATTTCTCAGTCAATAATTAATCAGTTATCTATAAAACTTGGATTAAAACCTGAGCATATAATTTTTGACTTTGAGTCTGCAAGAATCGAAGAATCTAAAAAAATAACAGCCTTTTATAATGCCGTAATTAACAAGGATTATGCAAAAATAAATGAGTATGATAATGTTCTTGATTTAAGCAAAATTTTCGATCATAGCAATAGAATGTTATATCAATTTGCCCAATACATCCTCCAGTATCGCGAGAATAAAATACATGAAGTTGATCTTGTATCTAAGATCAAAGAAATGATTAATTATCCTGAAATATTAAATATGACACGTTATTCGTCTGCAGAGGTTATATTAATGTCAAACCTCTTAAGTTACAAATCATTTCATGAGAAAGAAAAAGTATCTATGAAATTATTATCATTTATTAATGATTCGAAGCATGTGATTAGCGGATATAATGAAAGAATTAAGTTTCTATGCTTGCAGCGTTTATCAGACTATCAGGGTATTCAAGGTAATTTTGCTGAAGTAATCAGACTATGCAAAATTGCTATTGATGGTTTGATACAAATAAAATCTTACTATTTGATGGACTTCTTCTATTATCATTTAGCTTTAGCACACTTCTATTTAGGTAACATCGATGAGCATAAGGAATCTTTGTATAGATGTTATTGCATATTGCACTCTGAGTTTAATAGGGCAAAAATAAAGAAATTTGTCATAAAAATAGAAAAAGATTTCCCCATTAACTTTAATAATTTCATTGTCGAGTATTCGAAAGAATATATAGAAAAAAATCAAAAAGATGGATTGTAATCCTTTTGATTTTTTTAGTCGTAATTTTTACGGAAATTGTGATATGTGATATCCTTATTTCTTTTTATATTGTAGCAAGAAATCTTTTTCTTCTTGTGTGAATCTTAAACTTTCTCTACACTTTTGTATCCCTTTGTTAACAATCTTCTTGTTTAAGTCAGGATGAGAACTTATAAAGGTTAATGTTTGATCCTTATATAAGATGATGCATTCAGATAACAGCCATCCAGCCATCATGATCACATAATAGGCATCTTCATCTTTTCTCATTTGAAATAAGATCATTAAAGAGAGTCTTCTAACAAAGGGTCTCATGTCAGTCAGGTAGTCATGTGATAGTTTTATAAAGTCTTCTTTATTCTCTTTTGTAATAGGTAAAGATAAAAGATCAACATGTGCCCAATTTTCCATGACATCTAAATAGATGGTCAAATAATGTTTCATGGTTTGAAAATCCTTAATCTTACATAGGACCATACCATAGAGTGCGATACTTTCATAACTGGTAAAGATTTTCAAATCTAGGAAAGACTTAAAGTTTCCTTTTGAAATCTCTTGTGCTATGGTGTGTATGGTTTTAGTAGGCATAGCTAACACATCAAGTTTCGTATTTAAAATCTTTTTCGTCCATTCTTCTTTTTCTTTTCTACGATAGTTTTCTAGGTAAGCAATAAATAAATGCTTATCTTCTTCTAACCATATGGCTTTATTGAGTTCCATGGTATCCCCTCATTCTATATAAAAGATGTTGTTACTACGTGTTAACTGGTTTATATTTCGCAATAATTTTTTCTGCAGTTTTCATACCATCAACTGCAGAACTCATAATACCGCCTGCATATCCAGCTCCTTCACCCATGGGGTAAAGACCTAAGATGTTGGATTCATGGTTTTCATCTCTTGTCATACGAATCGGTGATGATGACCTTGTCTCAGGACCTGTAAGAATCGCATCATTCATGGAAAAACCATGAATCTTACGATTGAAATCATGAAGGGCTTCTTTTAACGTTTCTGTGACATAGGGTGGGAAAAGTTCTTTAAGTTCAGCAAACTGATATCCAGGACGATAGGATGGTGTGACACTTCCTA
>JAVEQT010000072.1:0-6734 GCA_034007485.1 Acholeplasmataceae bacterium | reverse complement strand
AAATATCAAAAATCAGTCAACGATTTAATTGATTATCTTCATGAGATTGAAGAAGAACTGCTGCTCATCACCGATTATGACCACTATCTCGAAAATTCAAAGCGTGAACTAGATGAAGCCTTTCATAAGGCGTTTAACTATGGTCTAAAGCTTACAGAAGAAAGAAAAAAACTGGCTAAAAAGCTAAGCCAAGATGTCTTAAATGAATTGAAAGATCTTGATCTTGCCAAAGCATCCTTTCAAATCGCATTTGATGAAGTCATCCAAGATGAATCATCACTTTTAGAGTCAGGTTTAGATACGGTTGAGTTTTATATCTCATTAAATGAAGGTGAACCGATTAAACCGCTTGCAAAAGTCGCATCTGGTGGTGAAAGAGCACGCTTTATGTTTGCACTAAAATCAATATATGCGAAAGCAAATGAACTATCACTTCTTATATTAGATGAAATCGATATCGGAATTAGTGGCAAGACAGCTTCTAAAGTTGCTCAAAAAATGATCACTTTATCGAAAATCATGCAACTGATTGTCATCACCCATCTACCACAAGTAGCTGCTCGTGCGAACCATCACTATGGCATTTTTAAGCAAAAAGAAAATGAACGCATGGTGACACGCATTCATCATCTGAATGATATGGAAAGAATTGAAAGTGTTGCGATGATGTTATCTGATGAAAAATTGACACATTTCGCGATTGAACAAGCGAAAGCGCTCCTTGAAAAATAAAAAAAGCTCTCGCTTTTCTTATGCGTTACCTGCAATGAGTGCAAGAACAAAGGATAGAACAACTAAGCCAACCATGCCGAATACGATGATCCAGACAACTGCTTTACCCCACCAAGTTTGTGTGGGATCCATGTAATGTTTTTTGGGTTCAACCTTTTTAGGTGTTTTTACTTTTTGAGCCATGATATCACCTCGTTTTAGTTATCGGTATCATTATACACGAAAATGAAGTTTAAAGGAAGAGATTTGATGAAAAAGGATATCAAAATAATCTTTCATATTGATTTGAATGCTTTCTTCGCAAGTTGTGCAATCATTAAGGAACCTTATCTAAAAGATAAAGTGTTTGTTGTGGGTGGAAACCCAATGACAAGACGTGGTGTTGTCTCAACTGCATCTTACCCTGCAAGAAAGCTTGGCATTCATTCTGCGATGAGCATCAATGAAGCTTTTCGTATTTATCCGAAGCTAATTATTGTTCCTTTAGCCTTTAGTTTATATCAAAAGTACTCTCATCTATTCTTTCAATACTTAAAAAAATATTCATCACTTGTTTTAGAGGGTTCGATTGATGAAGCGTATGTCGATATGACAGAGGCTTCTAAAACAAAACATCCTTTAGATTTAGCAAAAGAAATTCAAGAAGGTTTACTCAAAGAGCATGGCCTTCCTTGTTCCATCGGTATTGCATCAACGCTTTTCTTAGCTAAGATGGCTTCTGATATTAAAAAGCCATTAGGGATTACCGTGCTACGCAAAAGTGATATTGTGGCTAAACTCTTCCCTCTTCCGATTGCTGATTGTTATGGTATCGGGAAGAAAACATATCCGAGATTAGAACAAATTGGTATTCATACGATTGGTGAGTTTACAAAAAAAGAAAACAAAGAGAAAATTTTATCGATCATGAGTGAACCATCTTATCACTCTTATCTTGAACACATCTTAGGACATTCTTCTGATGTCATTGATCCAAAAAGGTATGCGATTCCTAAGTCCATCTCCAATGAAACAACACTTAATTATGCGATGGATAGCAGTGATGCCATCTTTAAGATCATCGAAGAAATCTTAGAACATACCCATGAACGACTTGTTAATGAAGAATTGGTTGCTAAAACGGTAGGACTACGACTTCGTGATGAAGAGTTTAATACGATCAACAGAAGTTTTACGTTTAAAGAACATACCGATGATTATCAAATGTTTCATGATGCTGTAGATTCCTTGTTTGAAGAAAATTATCATGGTGAACCCATGCGACTAGTTGGTGTCTTTATGAATGCTGTCGTCCAAAAAAAGGATTTGAAAATCGATTATAATCTTTTCACATATCAAATGTTTACAAAAAGAGAAGAAAGTATGTACCATCATACAAAAAAAGAGAAGACGTCATAAGATGTCTTCTAATGTTAATTGAGATTGATGATCCCATGTCGTGGGGTCATTTTCATTATAATGCTTAAGAAATGCAATGACTTCATTGGTTACAGAAGTTGGTGTTGATGCACCTGATGTGACAGAAACAGATTGAATTCCTTTTAACCAGTTAAGATCAATATCTTCAATGCCTCCAATTAAGTATGAGGGTATTTCTTTCGCCTTTTTTCCAACTTCAGCAAGTTTATTAGAATTAGAACTCATCTTGTCACCTACAACAAGCATTAAGTCAACAGGTTCTTGCTGTTTAACAGCATCTTGTCTAACGGTTGTTGCATGACAGATTTCATTATCAAACTCATAATGAGGAAATCTCAGTTCTATCATCTTTCTAACAGATTCGATATCATAAGAAGATAGCGTTGTCTGGTTAGTAACAAATAGTTTCGACTCATTGAGCTCTAATGGAAGTAATAAAACATCTTTTTCACTTTCAACAAAATAGATATCTTTTGAAATGGCTAATATCGCTTCAGGCTCAGGATGGTTTTTATGTCCGATATAGATGACCTTATAACCTAAACCAAGTCTATCTTTAACGATGTTATGAACTTTAATGACATCACGACACGTTGCATTAAGTGTGGTTAGTCCTTTATCTTTTGCCTTTTGAATAACTTGATCAGATACACCATGTGCAGTAAAAATAACCGTTCCATGGTCGATCTCATCAAGCATGTCCAAGCGTGATTTACCCTTTTGGTCTAAACTGATCACGCCGAAGGCATGAAATGCTTCCGTGATTTTTTGATTATGGACAATTTGACCTAAGACATAAATGGGTCTTGGATAGGATGGAGTTTTTATCACTTTTTTAACGATGGCTAAAGCATTTAATACACCATGACAGTAGCCTCTCGGAGTTAAATCTATAACATTCATATCATCACCATTCCTATTATACAATGTAAGCACGATAAGTTCGTCATTTTTACATTTTTTCATCTCTTATGGTATAATCTTTTCGGGTGAGAAAATGACCATTAAAGAAATGTTAACCAAATTAAATTATCAAGAGATTACACCGATTCAAGAGGGTGTTTTTAAGGCTTTCTCATCATCAAAACATGTGGTGGGTTTAGCTCCAACAGGAACTGGCAAAACACATGCGTATCTGCTGCCAATACTCGCAAGCTTAAATAAAGATAAAAACGAAGTTTTTGCTGTGATTATCGTACCAACCAATGAACTTGTTTTACAAGTTGAAAGAATGCTTTTAGCAGCGGATGACAGTGTTATTGTTAAAACATATTATGGTGGCACCAATAAGATGAGAGAACAAGAGTGGTTAAAGAAATATCAACCACAAATTGTTATTGCGACACCACAGCAGATTTTAGAATATACGTTTGAAACGAACCTACTTAAAATCCATCATGCCAAATATGTTGTTTTTGATGAAGCGGATATGATGTTTGATGAAGCCTTTTTATCGATGATTGACCGGATTTTACCAGCGATTGAAAAAGCGAAATACTTCCTTTTTTCAGCAACGCTCAATCAAAGTATGACACCTTTTATTAAAGCCTATTTTGGTGCGTATGAAATCATTGATACATCGTCAAAACATGATTTAAAAATCACGTATAAACTCATCAATATCAAGCATCGAAATCGTTTGGATGCCCTTTTAGAATTGCTAGAACATATCAATCCTTATTTAGGATTCATCTTTGTATCTAAAAAGGAAAATCAAGATGTCGTCTACGATGCTCTTTTAGAAAAGAACTACCAGGTATGTAATTTGAATGCTTCCATGGGTGTAAAGAAAAGATCAAAACTGATCGAAGACATTCAAAACCTTAAATATCAATATGTTGTTACATCAGATCTTGCTGCACGCGGTCTTGATTTTAAAATATCACATGTCATTCACTTCGACTTACCACATTTCCTAGAGTTTTACATGCACAGAAGTGGTAGAACAGGACGCATGAATGATACGGGTGAAGTTATCACATTTATGACCGTTGATGATCATAGAAGAATCGAAAAATTAAAAGAAAAGAATATCCCTTTTCAAAATTATACACTCACATCAAGTGGTTTAACAAAAGTGAAAGTTGCGAAAAGAGAAGTTTCTGAAGAAGAAATTAACGCGATCAAAAAAATACAAAAATCAAAGAAAGTCACACCAAACTATAAGAAAAAACGCGCAAAAGCTATTAAAAAAATTAAACAAGGAATGAGGAAAAAACAATATGCCAGTCAAAATCGGTAGTCATGTTTCCATGTCAGGAGACTTGATGTATTTAGGTTCTGTTGAAGAAGCCTTAAGCTATCAAGCGAATGCTTTCATGGTTTATACGGGAGCACCTCAAAATACCATACGTAAGAAAATTGAAGACTTAAAGATTAAAGAAGCTGTGAAATTGATGGAAGAAAAAGGGTTATCTTTTGATGATGTTATCGTTCATGCACCCTATATTATCAACCTGGCTAATCCTGATCCTGTTAAACGAGAATTTGCGATTAGTTTCTTAACCGAAGAAGTTAAAAGATCACATGCAATGCATGCTAAACAAATTGTCTTGCATCCAGGTTCTGCAGTCGGTGGAGACCGCAACCAAGCCGTTTTATGGATAGCTGAAGGTGTTAATCAAGTCATTGAAAACACACCACATATCCCTGTTAAAATCGCACTTGAAACCATGGCAGGTAAAGGTAATGAAATCGGTAAAACGTTTGAAGAATTAAAAGCTATCATCGATTTAATCAAAGATCATTCACGTGTCTCGGTCTGTTTTGACACATGCCATACACACGATGCTGGTTATGATGTAAAAGAAGATTTTGAAGGTGTGATCAAACATTTTGATGACGTTGTAGGAAAAGCAAAGATTTCAGTTTTCCATATCAATGACACCAAAAATGAACGAGGTGCAGCAAAAGACCGCCATGAAAACTTTGGTTTTGGCTATTTAGGTTTTGATGCTTTAATTAAAGTGGTTTATCATCCAGATTTCTTAGACATACCCAAGATTCTAGAGACTCCTTATATTGAACAAAAACCACCTTATAAAGAAGAGATCGACATGATTAGAAATAAAACATTTGATCCTGAACTTGTTGAGAAAATCAAACAGACATAAGAAAACCCGCAACCTGCGGGTTTTATTCTTCTTTTAGTAGCTTTTCGTAAAGCTCAACATATTTTTTAGCCATTTTCGATAAACTGTGATTCACATGCATCGCTTGATGAATCAAGTTTTGCCATGCTTCAGTATCTTCATGATAGAGTGTAATTGCTTCTGATATTGCTTCTTTTAATTCATCTGCATCATAGTTTTTAAACGCAAATCCTACACCAACACCTGTAAATTTGTTATAAGGTGTCACTGTATCTTTTAATCCTCCAGTTTCTCTGACAATCGGAAGCGCACCATAGCGCATCGCAATCATCTGATTTAGCCCACAGGGTTCAAATAATGATGGAAGTAAGAAAAGATCTGAAGCTGCATAAACCTTTTGAGATAGTTCATTATTAAATCCGTTTTCATAATAGACGTGATTCGGGTATTTCTTATACAGTTCTGAGAAAAATTGTTCGTAGAGTGCATCACCATACCCTAAAACGATAAAGTTAAATTGGTTTTGTTCAATAAGCGATTCAATCACAGGCATTAAGATATCAATTCCTTTTTGTCTAGCAAAGCGGTGAATGAATGAAATTAAGGGGAGTTCAGGATTTTGATCTAGTCCTAAATCTTTAACAATCATTTGCTTGTTGATCTTTTTACCGATACTGAAATTTGTCTCATCGTAATTTTGATAGATGTTTGATTTAACAGGATCATATAAATCCTGGTCTAAACCGTTTAAAATGCCATAGAGATCCATTTGTCGCGACTTCAATGGACCATCGAGTGTAAATCCATAAAAACGTGTTAAAATCTCATTTCGATAGTTTTCAGATACGGTATTAATTGCATTTGCACGCATGATACCACATTTTAAGAAGTTGACACGATCCATATGGATATACGTGAAGTTCTTTGAATTGAAAAGTTTTTCTGTTTCTATCGGATATGATCCCTGTTTTTCTAAATTATGGATGGAAAGAAGAGTCTTCATCTTTTTAAACGCATCATTGATCTGACGATATTTCACATCTAAGAAGAAAGGGATTAATCCTGTTTGCCAGTCATTGGCATGAATAATATCGACAAAGCGATTTGTTAATAACATATATTCGAAAATCGCAAAGTTAAAAAATGTGAAACGCATGGCATCATCTTCATACCCATAATAACGTGTGCGATTGTACAAATCTTCATTATCAACAAAGATATATGATACGCCATCATACGTGGTTTCATAATAAGATGCTTTTTTGTCGTAGACACCCATGGTGATGTCTCTTTCACCTAAATAGGTCATTTCGTGTAATCTTGGTTTAATTTGTTGATAGAAGGGTGTGATGATCGTCACTTCATGTCCTAATTTAATGAGTGCTTTAGGAAGAGAAGCAGCGACATCAGCTAATCCCCCAGATTTTGAATAGGGGTATGCTTCACCACTGCAAAATAAAATTTTCATATGTCTTATCACCTTTTAACTCA
>JAVEQT010000071.1:0-6865 GCA_034007485.1 Acholeplasmataceae bacterium | reverse complement strand
TTTGGACAAGGTATGTGTGGTTCTCTATCAGGATCGATTCCTGTTGATGTTGGACAACCTACCATTCGTGTTTCATCAATGACTGTTGGTGGCGCAGGAGGTAAGAAATAATGTATACAAAATGGATCGAAATAGGAAAACAAAAAGGATTAACTGATTTAGAAGTGTTTGCAACTAGGAACAAATCCTTATCGCTGACTGTTTATCAAGGAAAACTTGATAGTCATGTACAAAGTGATGTTGAACAAGTGACAATTAGAGGTATCTATGAAGGCAAACTCAGCACTGTACGTTTTGAAAATTTAAGTTTAACCAATGTTGAACATATGTTAGATCGCCTGATTGAAAACGCAAAAGCATTAACTGTTGTTGAACCAGCTATCATCTATGAAGGTTCACCTTCATATCCAGAAGTTAAAGAAGAAAGATTTGATTTTGGATCGATTCCTGTAACCACTAAAATTGATATGTTAAAAGATCTTGAACAACGTATTTTAAAGCATCCACTCGTTTCTCAAGTTCAAACATCGACGTATCAAGAAATTGATACCAAAACAACATTGATTAACTCGAAAGGTTTACATTTAGCACGTCAAAACACTTACGCATATGCTTATTCAATTGGTGTATTTAAAAAAGACGACGACATAAAAACGTCTTATGATATCAAACTTGTTAAAGATTTTAATGATTTCAACGTTGATGACATGGTGGAAAAAACCATTACGCAAGGTGTTGCTAAACTTGGTGGTAAATCGATTCCTACACAAGCATATCCTGTTGTTTTCTCCAATGAAATGTTTGCAGATATTTTACAAGTTTTCTCATCCATCTTCTCAGGTGAAGCTGCATACCGCAACTTAACTGCATTAAAAGATAAAGTTGGAGAACAGGTATTTGGTCAAAATATCACCTTAATCGATGATCCTCTACATCCTGACTCACATTTTAAAATTCCTTTCGATGATGAAGGTGTCGCTTGTCAAAGACGTGAAGTCATCAAAGATGGTGTTTTTCAAGGTTTTAATCATAATTTAAAGACAGCTTCAATATTTAAAAAAGAACCCACAGGTAATGGTTTCCATGGTAGCATATCGCCAACAAATCTCTATTTAGAACCTTCCAAAACATCATTTGACGACATGATTAGTGTAATTGAAGATGGTGTATACATTACAGATCTTGTCGGATTGCATGCTGGTGTTAAAACGGTTTCTGGAGACTTTAGTTTACAAGCAAGTGGACGTAAGATTGTGAATGGAAAGCTTGATCACGCAGTTAAAATGATTGTTGTATCTGGAAACTTCTTTGATATGATGAATCACGTTAAAGGCATCGCTAGTGATCTTAGATTTGATCTATCAGGCATAGGTAGTCCAGCAGTTTATGTGGAATCACTCATGATTGGTGGAGAATAATTCATATTAAAAGTAAAGGGACAAAATCAATTGTCCCTTTTTTGATATTAAATATCGTATTGTGAAAGAATTTGTGCTGGTGTTTTTCTCAGTAGCAACAAGATAGGTAACATGCCACCTAATACATTGATTCCATATAATAATAATATACCTATGAATACAGATAGTGGTGTGACACTGAAGAGTCTAAACTGCCCGATTAATGTATCACTTGCTAAATGAAGGCCATAAGCAGAAACACTATACCCAATCAAAGATGTCACCGTTGAAATAATGAGTATTTCAATTAAGAAGGATATCATGAGTTCAGCTTTCTTCATACCCAGTGCGCGATAAACAGCAATATCGTAAATTCGAGATACCATGGATGAATGCATTAAAAAGTAAAATCCAATGAGAACGAAACCGATAACAATCCCTGAAATGACACCTGTTGTTACTCTGACTTCAACCATATCTTCTCTGAAATCGAGTTTAAATTGTTCGATCACATCATAAGCTTGTTGTGGATTTTGTTGTTTTAAATCGCTTAGCATATCTGTTGTATCTGATGAATAAATGAAATAATTGTTTGCTGCATTAAACCGCAACTCTTCAACACGATCGTCGCTTGCTGTTGCACTAAGTTTTTCACTATCAAAAATGCCTGATACTTCATAACTTACGAATGGCATAGTAACTGGTAGTACAGCTTCTGAAACAGCGGTTCCAAACAATAACGTATACAGTGCTGATGAAATCATGACTTGATCTCCCGTAGGTACTACACCTTTTAGAAGTGTAACTTCATCATTATATAATTGATTATAAACTGTAATATCTGAATCACTGATCGTTATTTTGGCTGGATGTAAAACATTAGCGGCATGTCTTGTAGTATAAGCAACAGAAACCTCACTTCTGATAATCCCTGTCAATTTCATGTCAATACCATTCACCCTAAAGGTTTCAGACATTAAGTGATCAATCGTCCAAATACCATATTCTGCTCCTACACCTTTAACAATCATTTCAGCAATAGGTAATGTGATCATAAACTCATCATCAGCCGTTGGTTTTCTACCTATAAACATTCTGCCTTGTGCATAATCTACTAAATCATTACGGGTTGTATAGGTGATTAAATTTTTATTTGCTTCAATCGGATCGACGATACCTATTTGGAAATTGCCTGTTGTGTTTAAATAGGCTTTTGATTGATTATCTAAAATATCTTCCATTTCAGCATAAGTAACTTGATCAGCAGGATCATAAACATAAAGGTAATTATCTTCAAACGGTCTTGTTGCTAAATCGGGAATTAAAGATGATGCAGCGATGGCAACCATAATAGCAACCACAGCGCCACTGATCATAAAGCTAAATAGCATCAGTTTACCTTTACGTGATGAAGCGACAATCTTTTGAAAAGCGAGCATAAATATTTGTTTAATCGAAACGATGGTCTTATAATCACGTTTGATTCCTTTATTTTCTAAATACTCAGTTCTAAAGGTTGTTTCCAACATTTCTTCTTTGTTTTTCTTGATGAAATGTTCATCACGAATCACGAGATTAGAACTCTTATCAATTAATTTGATTTTATCTATCGATGAATCAACATCAAGATAAAGTGTTTTATTTCTGACAATTAATCTAACCTTAACGGGATCTAGCTTTTGTTCTGTATCTTGATAAAATGAGAGTTGAATATCTTCGTTTTGAACATTTGTTTTTTCTATCATATCCTTGAGATAAACAATATTATCATCAGATATGTTGTGTTCATGTGATGGATCATTCTCGTAATCATCAATCACTTGACCATCTTTAATTTCAATGATGCGGTCTCCATAAATACGTGCTAAATCTTTTTCATGTGTGACTAAAACAACCAGTTTTTGTTTACTGATCTCTTTAATAATATTCATGATTTCTAAGGTGTTCTTAGAATCTAAGTTACCTGTTGGTTCATCTGCAATAATGACTCTAGGATTTTTAACAAGTGCTCGCGCAATCGCAACCCTTTGTTGCTGCCCACCGGATAATTGTGTCGCTTTCTTCTTTCTGAAAGGATACATATTGACAGCTTGCAATATATAATTGACACGCTGTTCAATGACTTCTTTATCATGAATGCCAGCCATTTTTAAAACTAAAGCAATATTATCAAAAACAGATAGATGAGGTAATAAGTTATAGTTTTGGAAAATATAACCAATTGACTCATTTCTAATCTTATCCCAAACTGCAGATTGATAACCTTTGATTTCAATGTCATCAAATTTAATCGTTCCATCCTGAACAGAATCAAGACCACCAATGACATTGAGTAAAGTGGTTTTACCAGAACCTGAAGCACCTAGTAAAATCACCAAACCACGGTCTGGAAAACTCAGATTCATATCATTTAAAACATGTATTTCATTCTTCTTATGGCGGAAGAAATATTTTTGTAATCCACTAACACGAATCATGATTTATTCCTCCTTAGCCTGAACAATGGTTTCAATAACCGTTTGATTGAATATGCGCTTATTAAATCTAAGACCTAACCAAGCACCAAATAAGAGGAATATAATGATTAAAATCATATAATCAGAAACTTCCATATATTGAATATTTCGATAAACTGCAGGAATATACTGTCCAAGTAAGGTTAAAGCAATGAGCATAATGGCAGCTGAAATGGCTGCAATCATCATCTGTTCTAAAACGACAAGTTTTGCTAAGGTCGACTTATTTGTTCCAATCGATCTAAAGATAGCAAAATCTTTTTTTCTACTCTTCATGATGTTTTTAGATACCGCATGAACAATAGAATATAATAAGATACCCATAACGAACAGTAAGACGCCTGTAAAAAGCCCCACGATAAAAACGATAATTGCTGCTTCAGGATTAGGAATATTTGCTGGATAAATTGCACGATAAATCTCATAATCGATGGCATTAACTGTTTTAACACCATTGTTTCTTCCCATAACTGAAAGCGATGCTACAGGTCTATTTTGAATGATATAATCTGATTCATAAGTTACAAGTAAATAGTCTAAAACCTCTTGATAAAGCTCTTCTGAGTACATAGCATAGTATTCGATTTCATCATTATAAATGAGTTCAACATCTTCTAATACATACGTTATCATTTTTGATACCCATGTGATCTCATCATAATACCATGATCTTATCGTAACATCGACTGGTCCTGTTGGATTTTCCGCATCTCCTGGAATAACAAACTGTCTTCCAGTCAGATTGTTCTTATCGCTATACTCAATAAAATAAGAGTTATCATTTGTTTCATAGTTAAAGCCACTTTGCGCCATGTAATAGAAATTATTGAGCACTTGGTAATCTGTCGAATATCTTTCAACTTCCTGATCATTTAAAAATTCATCAGAGAAATAGACAATATTTTTTCGTGTTGTATCGATTCCAACAATAGTGAACTCACCAATAAAATCATCTTCATCAGGATTTCTCAGCCATTCACTTGTTGCTATTTTGATGGTTTCACCTATAGTATAATCCATCCATTCATGTCCTATGACGATTTCATTTCTAGCGGTAGGAATATCTCCATCGACATCTTGTGCTCTTAACATAACAGCAGCATCTGTACCATCAATCCTTCCTGAACTATATTGATCAAAACCACCAATATCATTAGGATAGCCATCTTGATCTCTATAGACATAAAGGCGTGAAGAATTGTAGAATGCTAAACCATTTTCATAAACGTGTTCAACTGTTCTTAAATTCTCAAAATATGCGATATCACTTGCAGTAAATGCTGCTCCATCTTTTCTTTCTACTAAAACTCTTGTTTCAGTCACATTAGGGAAACGAGATGATTGCGTATTTTCAACCTCTCTCATCTGACTGACACGATAGGTATAAACCATTGAAAAAGCAATCATCACAATCGCTTGCATTAAGACTAAAAATGTTAGTCTTTTTGGTGCAGAAAAAAGAGATCTTAATGTGAATCTTAAAAGTGTTAAAAATGGCATGCCACGATGTCCAGGTAAGACACCATGTTCCATGCTTTCTGTTTTCTTAAGTTTTTTGTCTTCAACCACTTCGCCATCATGCATTTTGATTTTTCTAGTTGCATATTCTTCTACTTGTTCAAAATCATGTGTAACGACAATAACTAATTTGTTTTTACTAATATCATGTAATAGTTTTAATACTTGTGCACCTGATGTGCTATCCAGATTACCAGTAGGTTCATCAGCAACAATAATGGGACAATCTTTAGCTAATGCTCTTGCGATAACAGCACGCTGTTTTTGTCCACCTGATAGTTTTGATGCCTTATGGTTTTTATGGGATAGTAGCCCTACTTTATCAATAAGTTCCAATGCGCGTTGTTTTCTTTCATTTGTAGGATAGCCTTGCACTTCAAGGGCTAATAAAACATTTTGATACACGGTAAAAGAATCGATGATGTTATAGTTTTGAAAAACAAAACCTATATTTGAACCACGATATCTTTCCCAATCAGCAATGGTAAAATGTGATGTTTCTTCACCATTGATGTAAAGTTCACCTTCTTCATAACCATCTAAACCACTGATGACATTAAGAAGTGTTGATTTACCTGATCCAGATTCACCTGTTACAGCAACAAACTCACCCAGTTCAAAATCTAAGTTAATGCGTTGCATACCGACAGATACAGTTTCTGCTGATTTATAAAACTTTGATACATTTTCTAATTTGATCATACTCATGTTTGGTTCTCCTTGTTAATCACATCAAGCAGTTCAAGGGGATGATGAATGATGTAGTCCGCGTTATGTTCAATCAAAAGCTCTTCTGAACGAAATCCCCAAGTTACACCAACTGATTTCATCAGTGCGTTGGTCGCAGTATCCATGTCAACTTCTGAATCTCCTACAAATAAGGCTTCTTCTTTTTGAATATTCAATAAATCAAGTGCTTTATAAATCATATCTGGTGCTGGTTTAATGGGTATACCTTTAACCTCACCTATCGCTTGATCAAAAAGATCGAAAAAGAAATCATGATTCAATGATTGCACAAGATGTTCAAATTTATTAGAGACAACACATAACATAAAACCTAATTCCTTTAATTTTTTAAGAAGTGGAATAATCCCTTCATAAGGATGTGTATGTACTTGACTATTCGCATCATAATAATCTTGATATATTCTAAATAGAATTTTAGATTCTTCAAGAGTATATGATTTAGGAACAATGCGTTCAATCAGTTTGAATGCACCATTGCCTACAGCTTTTCTAATATCATCTAAAGATTTTTCTGGTAAACCTTTTGTTTTCAGTGCATGGTTAGCAGCAATCATAATATCATCTAAGGTATTTAATACTGTTCCATCCATGTCAAAAATAATCGCTTTAATCATAGCTGCTCCTTTTTTGATTAGTATAACATACAAGGCATGTATGTTATATGTCTATAGTGTATGTTATCTA
>JAVEQT010000070.1:0-6926 GCA_034007485.1 Acholeplasmataceae bacterium | reverse complement strand
AGAATTCTTTTGGCCATAATAATAACAATAGTATTTGGATTTTTTATGTATTTTCGTATTGTTGATTTTCTTGAAATGTCTGATTTATATGAGAGATTTCAAATTGATGTTTACTATCAATTAGTACTAGGATCAAGATTGATGATAGGATCAGTTATTTTATTATATTTGACAATTTTATTATCAGTTGATACGATATTTTATCTTCACATCCGTAAACATCATAAAATTCGTCTTTATTTCACATTAGCTTTAGTTTTATTGATAATCTTAAGTAGTATTGTCTCTTATTATGTAATTAAATTTAGAATGAATTCCGATTTATATTATTTCTTTTTCACTTTAATGACCATAAATGCAGTTTTTGATGGTTTTGCTGTGATAGCAGTCAAATCTATTTATATTAAACTAATGAAGTAAATTAATTTTTCATTCAAACTTGATATATAACATAGTGTATACCGAGTATATAATATTCATGATAATATACACGCTTCGATTAAACATCGACTATTAGTCGGTGTTTTCTGTTTTTTTGTTTTTGGAGATATGCATTCTTCCCACTCGTTAGATGTGGTTCTAGTATAGTACTCTCAAAACAAAAAGAGTGCTGCTAATAAAGAACAATAGACACTAAGAGTAAGAATCTGAACATGATTAAGAGCAGGGAGGTATTGCTTTGCTCTTTATGATGGATGTTTTAGAGCGATAAATGCATTGCTTGATTTGACAAATTACCCAAAAAAGAAACTCCGTGTAAAAAAAGCAAAACTCCGTTGGAAACAGAGTAAAACTCCGTCGAACACGAGTGATTTTAGAGTAAAACTCCGTAATGACAAGACATCTAACTAGAATAGGTCTGATACACTAATCAGGCCTTTTTTTGTGCTTAAATTAAGCAAAAATAGCCAAAAAATGCCAATTATTAGTCTATCTTCACGTTATTAAGCATAGTGATGTCGATTTGGAGCAGCTATAACTAGTATGATAATCATAACTTCAACTCAACTTTTTACACGATATGAAGAGGAGGTGCTAAAAAATCTACACGATTTAGGTGGGGGTGCCAAATTTTTACACGATTTAAAATCTACTTAAGAATGACATATAAAATTTCCATTTTTATTAATATTTTCAATGGTATAATAATTATAGATATAATGCGATTGGAGATTATCATAATGAGTTCAAAACAGAAAAAGAGAATTCTGATTTTAATCAATATTCTATTTCTATTTATTTCTTTCATTATTGTGTTTTTAATGTATAGAACTCTTTTTTTTGATTTTAACACTATACCAGTATACATCGTACTAATTTCATATGCTGGAGTATCAGTTACTTTAGTTATCATACATTGGCATTTGAGCAAGGAATTTAGAATTGAAAAAGAACTGAAAAGATTGAATAATATTCTTTTTGATTACGTGGAAACCGTATTGAGTTTTGAGTATGTTAAAAAAATACTTCTAGAAAATAATTATACTCAAGTCAATGAATCTACATTTTATGCAAAAGTTGAACATAATTTTGGTGATCCCACTTGGACAGATCATTTCTATATTAAAGTGCTAGATGCAGTTACTATCAACGATAATCTAATCAGCTTTCTGGATGATCAATCAATGAAAGGAATTTACACATGCAATTTAGTCTTGTTTATGATAGATTTGTTCGATGAAGAATCCAAAGAAATGTGTATTCAGTACATTAAATCTTGGTTGATTAATTATAGAACCTCCTATTTAAAAAATGGTAAAGGCTATGCTTTGGCTGTTTATGAAAAACAAACAAATAGACTATATTATTATAAAGATAAGTCTCGTCTTCACTCAAAATACTATAAAAGCATGAGCCAAATTTTAAAACTTTTATGAGCATTTTTTGATGACAAATAATACTATTTGTAAATTCTATTTATTATTTTAAATGAATTATCGAGTCGATTTGAAAAATTCAATTATGACCAAAATAGATTTTATACTCTATGGTCTATTTAGGACAAATATAACAGTCATTTTCTCCTTTGATAGTATGTTGTACTATTTTTAATGGGTTGAAGAATTTCTACACGATATAACACTAGGGTGCTACATTTCCACACGATTTGAAGGTAAAGGTGTTAAAAATTGTATTAACCCCAATAACCATAGACAGATGAACTAGTTTTCACTAAAACTACTAAGAATCGAAGAGGTATCTTATGAAATATAAAGCAATATTCTTTGATAGAGATGGTACACTTACACTGAATGATCCGGAAATGGATAAAGAACTAAATCGTAGATATAAAGAGTTGAGCGGAGTAGAACTAAAACTACCATATGAAAGGTTTATTACGTTCTTTAAAAAGGCGCAAGAGCAAGAAAAGCCATATATTCCGTATAAAACCATTGAAGATGAGATTCTATTCTTTACTGATTTTTATGAATTGCTGCTACTTGATGATAGTGTAACAGAAAACGTAAAAGAAAAAGCCAAATATCTTGGCGAGAAATTATGGTATGTTTATAAGAAACCATATGATGAAGTGATAGAGGTGTTAGAGTATTTTCATTCAAAAGGATTTGTTATGGGTGTAATAAGCGATTGTCCACCTTCTCTTGAATATTCATTGGAGCTAATAGGATTAAGTAAATACTTTACATCATTTACAGCAAGCGCAATCGTTGGAGTAGGAAAGCCAGATCCAAAAATCTATCTATATGCATTGGATAAAGAAGGTGTGAATGCAGAAGATTGCTTATATGTAGATGATATGCTAAATGAAGTAGAAGGTGCAAGGAATTTGGGCATGACTGCGTTTCATATCGATAGAAAAGGAAAATGCGAAAAGACCAAATGGACCATCTCAAGTTTGAAAGAAATTATTAGCTTTAATGAAAAACAGTTTTGATGAATCATGAAATGGATTGGTCGGGGTGGACTGTATAGGGTATTTTCAACAGTCATTTTCAATACTTCCCTTTGTTAAGCCATCAATTAGGGGTGCTAAAAATCTACACGATTTAACAGAAGGGTGCTAAAAAATTACACGATATGACACTAGGGTGCTAAAATTTCTACACGATTTGATGGTAGAGGTGCTACAATTGTATTAACCCTCAATACCTTAGACATATAAGAAGTATAGGTTTGATACGAAGGTATCAGACTTTTTTTCATGCAGAAAGGGAATTTTCTCCCTATCTACCAAAATCTAGATCAATATTTTGAACCGATGTAGTAGTTTTTTAGGTCTTAAATCTTTCCTCTGTCTAACCTTCTATCGATTACCCAACCTTTAAACGATTACAAAATTAAGTACATTTAATATTGCAAAAATATCGATAAAGTGATAATATATAGTTAGAAAGTAAGAAAATAAGAAAATAGGAAAGAGGTGGATTCGATGATTATAGAACTGAGAAAAAAATCTCAAATTACGATACCCAAAGAAATCATTAATGAGTTAAATCTTCAAGAAAAAGACCAACTTGAGATTTCTATAAAAAATGGAGTCATTGTGATTGAACCAGTCGCCATATATTCAAAATCATACATCCAAAAATTAGAAGAAACAGTAATGAGAATAAATGAAGATCCTTCAAAGTACAATGTTGGACCTTTTAAATCTGTAGAGGAAGCTATAAACTACTTAGAAGATTCAGATGAAGATGATGATAAAGACAAAGAATTAAAAAAATGACATATGGAATATTATTTTCGACCAGGTTTAAGAAGTCTTTTTCTAAGTTGCAGAATAAAGAAAAGAGATTATTCTACAATAAGTTATCTTTATTTATTGAGAATCACAGGCACCCAAGTCTTAGAACGAAAAAGATCAAAGGTAGTGAGATTCTATTTGAGTCTAGCATCAATATGTCAATCAGAGTAATTTGGACATATCAAAATGAGAATTTAATATTGATGATTGACATTGGTCACCATGACATTTTAAGCAAATTATAGATATAATTTCATATATAATTAAGAACTATGTAAGTTAATCAGAAAAGTCGTTTTCACAGGCCCATTTTTAAGAAGAACCATCATTACACATGTCAGAATGTGACAGATAATAATTTATTAGTAGAGGTACACAAGAATAACTTGTTTTTTTTTGAGTCCCAATGTTATAATCATCTCAATAGTTAGATTTCTATTAGAAAGTTCAATCTAAGAGTTTTTAAGGGGAATAATGATATGAGTAAATTCATCGATGATGTCAAAAAGTACTATAATGAGAATGCTGAAAAAGAATGGACAAGACTAACAACTCATGCATTCGAGTTTGAGATTACAAAGCATATGATGGACGATCAGATTAAACCAGGAGATACGATTTTGGATATCGGAGGCGGCCCAGGTAGGTATGCTATTTATTATGCGGAGAAAGGGTGTAAGGTGACTCTGGTTGACCTATCTGAATCGAATATCAAAATTGCAGAAAGAGAAGCAGAACTTGCCAATGTCAAGATTACAACCCATGTATGTGATGCAACAAATCTTGAGTTAATAAATCTTGACCAATTTGACCATGTATTTCTTATGGGACCACTGTATCATCTAGTTTCGACACAAGCACGCAAAAAGGCAACTTTAGAAGCTTTGCGACACCTCAAACCTGGTGGCTATTTATATGTATCATTCATCATGCTTTTTGCTGGGATGATTTATTACATGAAGCATGATCCTGAAGGCGTACTTACAGATCCTTCTCGTGAAATCTATATCAATGATGTCATCAAAGACAAACCTTATCAAGGCGATGCATTCACCAAAGCGTATTTTATAACGCCTGCCAAGATTAAGAAATTTATGAAAAAGTTTCCACTAGATGAAGTAATGCTGTTTGGACAAGAAGGTATACTTGCTCCACAGGAGTTGCTACTTTTATCAGCAACTGAAAGAGCTAAGTCCGAATGGCTTCGTATCGCTATCGAACTATCGACTAGAAAAGAGTATTTAAGCTATTCAGAACATGCTACGTATATCGGAAGGAAGAAATTTTAATCCATGAAACATTGAACTGGATTGGTATGGTTTTCAAACAGTAGGTTGTGATATCATATGCATAGAAATAGCAGTGGTTCGTAACTTTTAACAGGGTTGCATAAAAATCAATAAAGGTGCGGAAAATCTACTAGAGGTACGCAATTGTATCATAATAGGACACACAACAAACCCTGATTATACCAAGTTTATTTCTACTTCGAAAAGTGGCTTAACCGCGTCAGGCGCGTAGATTTTAACAGGGGTGCGAAATTGTATTAAAATAGGCTACACGTTCCATATAGCAAACACAGGTTTGATACAATTCATATCAAGCCTATTTTTATTTTTCAATCTAAATTTATTAGTAAAATGTATTCATATGAGCGGTGAATTTAGGTAAATGAATGAGTTTCTACATGATTAGTTTAGTTAATGTTTTATGCAATATAGATTAATGAACAATCTAATGTTATAATATAGAAAATAATGCATAAAAACCAATTTTATATCAAATTTTTAAAATATTCATTTATCATGTTGACATACTATATTCGTGCACACATGTATAAAAATTCACATCATCCTTTATATCGGGATATGTAATAAAAATAGAAATTTGGGGGAGTTTAAAATGGAACAAAAATTTATTTATCGAAATCATTTAAAGAAAATTCAAAAGTGGATGTTAATCATTGGGATTCCAACTAGTGTTTTATTTATAATCTTAGGAATTATCTTAGGGATTGTCATGGGACAATATATTTTCGTAGGAATTGGGATATTTTTTTGCTTGTATGATTTCCTATTATATAAAACTTATGATCGTTTCACAAAAGCAGAGTTTATTTTAGATGAAGAAAAGATTATATTGAAAATCAAAGATGTTATTAAACAAGAAATAAAATATGCTGACATCACTAAAATAGACTCGAAAAGTATAAGTTATACAGGTGGATGGATGATGATTTATGGTCAGTCTAAAAAACCACTTCGATTAATGGTAACGATTAAAGATGTTGGATTAATGATAAAGCTAATTAAGCAAAAAGTAGATGAAATTGAGCAATCACATGTATATCAGGAAGATAAATTAAACAAGTTTTTTAAAACTGCTTATTATGCTGATCAATCATGGCAAAGAGCATCATACTTTATGCCTAGGTTTATATTAATTATATTAACTCAAATGGTATTAGCTATTTCTTTATTAATCATCAAAGAAAATGAGTTGATTGGTTATATTTTCATCGTGGCAATTTTAACTCTGCTATTTGGATTTATTTATGTTGAATATTTTATTTATGTAAAAAATATAAGAAAACAATCAGATCAAACGAGCTGGGATATTGTTACATACGATGAAAAATTAGCGAAAAAAAGATTAAAAAAAGTATTGCAACTAGGGATGATGGCTACTATGATAGCTCTGATTATTGGTTTGTTTTTATGATGATATCATTTCTAGTAAATGGTGGTTATATGATTAAAGTCATTGAATCTATAAAAAACGGATTTGATTTAACCTCAAATCCTATATTTTTTTCTTGATTCACTTAACTTCATTTCCACATGGATTGTGTAATCCAAAACCACGAAATAAAAGATAGTATCAACAAATTAAAAACAACATAAATAACTTTAAATTTCAAAAGATCAAATCTTTTTATGTTTGGAATAACAAGAAAGATCATCATAACAAATGGAATAATCAAGAAAACAACAAGATTGATATTGTTTAAAAGAACACGGAAATCAATTGTTTCTTCAATTAAACCTATTAGCCACCCTTCGCTATATCTAACCACTAAACCAAACAAAAAGAAATATACAGGATACAACCACTTATTCACCAATACCCCTCCCTAACTTACATGGAATGTTAAAATATACTGTTATTATATCATCTATATATAGTTTTTATCCTTGTTTTCTGAGGAACTGCATTTTGT
>JAVEQT010000069.1:0-7102 GCA_034007485.1 Acholeplasmataceae bacterium | reverse complement strand
TTAGGCGAAGCTATGGTTGGTATTAATGAACAAGAAATCGAACTTTTAATGGCTGAAAGAGGCAAATAATCATGGTGATTGGCATCTTGGCAGTACAAGGGGCGTTTATTGAGCATGAACATATTTTAAATGAACTGAAAATAGAATCATTTCAAATAAGAAATAAAGTTGACTTAAATCAAACAATGGATGGTATAATTTTACCCGGTGGCGAATCAACAGCCATGGGAAAGCTCTTAAATGATTTGGATATGATGAATGATTTGAAAAATCTGATTGCTCATGGACTACCTGTTTTTGGAACATGCGCAGGTATGATTCTACTCGCTGAGTCATTAACTAATGATCCCAAACAACATGTCGGATTGATGCATATCACCGTTGAACGCAATGGATATGGTCGTCAATTATCAAGCTTTTATACAGAAGATTTATTTGATGGCAAACGTATCCCCATGACTTTTATCAGAGCACCCTTTATCAAAAAGAAGGGTGAAGATGTCAACATCTTAGCAACTGTTGATGGTAAATGGGTTGCTGCAAGAGAAAAAAACATGCTGGCTACAGCATTCCATCCTGAATTATCTAATGATGTAACTGTACATGAGTACTTCTTAGAGATGATTTCATCTCTGAGTTAGTATGAGGATTGCTCAATTCCCCCCATTGGGTAATCCTCTATATAAAAGGGCAAGTCCTTTCTCTTGCCCTTTTCCTTTTTTTATTCTTATGCTTTCTTTTCAAGTAATCCTTTAATGTCAGTTAACAATTCTTCAACCGTTGGTGGTTTTGGTTTTTTAGCTTCTTCTTCAGCTTTTAACTTTTCAGCTTCAGCTTTTGCTTTGAGCTCTTCTTCATTCAATTTAGCTTTAGCTTTTTCTGCAAGTGATGACATTTTTGTCATCGTTCTTACGATGATAAAGATGACCAACGCAATGATTAAGAAATCGATCACATTTTGAATAAATAAACCCCAATAAATGGCATTTTCTGTAATACCAGCCGCTTCATCTGCAGGTGTTAAGATGGTTTTAATATCTTCGAAACTCTTCTTACCCGCAATTAAACTAATCACTGGCATCAAAATATGATTAACTAAACTGGAGATAATCTTTCCGAAGGCTCCACCAATAATGACAGCTACTGCTAAATCAAGCACATTACCTTTTGTCACAAACTTTTTAAAATCTTGGAAAAACTTTTTCATATCAAATGACCTCCTTTAATCTTGATTATAGCACCGATTTAAATCAAATGTGTTTCAATGTGATATGCACATAAAATAAACCACCCCACGCGGGGTGATTCTTCACAATTTAATATAACCTACACCAATTCCCTTAGGTCCAGTATGTGCGCCAACAACAGGTGTTAAATAAGCGACAATAACTTCTCTTTCTGGGAAAGCTTTTTTAATTTCTTTTACAAACCAATCGACGTATTCATCAGCATGTGCATGTGAAATATACGTTAAAACGTTTAAATCTTTCGTTTCTTCAATGTATCTTTCTAAAACACGTTGATGAGCCTTATGAATTGTTCTTATTTTTTCAATCGATTCAACTCTTCCATCATCTGAAATATGAAGTAATGGTTTGAGTTGTAACATGGTACCCAAGGTACCTTGAAGTTTAGATAAACGACCGTTTTTCACGAGATACAGCAGTGTATCTACTGAGAATATGATTTTATCATTATCTCTGATGCGTTCTAGATAAGGTAATATTTCTGCAACAGATTTACCTTCAGCTGCTAATCTGTGTGCTTCAAGAGCCATGTAAGCTTCTGCGTAAGCGAGTGTCAATGAATCAAATGCTGTGACTTTGATTTTAACTTCACTAGCAATACGTTTAACAGCTTCATATAAACCGGAAAGTTTGGATGAAATCGTAATGACTAAAGCTTCATCATAACCTTCTTTTTCTAGCTCTTCAAAATATGAAATCATCGTTCCAGGTGACACATAAGATGTTCTTGGAATGTCGTTAGGATCTTTTTGAATTCTTTCATAAAAAGTTTTGGCATCCATTTGGACAAAGTCATCATAGGCTTCATCTGTTCCGAAGTGAATCACGGAACGTAAAATTCTGATATCTTTTGGATAATCAAGATAATCAAGACCTGCATTACTGCATACGAGAATAGCTACTTTGCTCATATAATTCTCCTTTTTTTAATCGTTACTTATATTTTACCAAGCAATGCTTGGATTTGGTCAATTGTTTCATATTTTTTTAATCTTGATGGGTGTTGATGCCCTTTTGTAAATAGAATAATGCGTATGCCTAAACTTTCAGCAACTTCTGCATCATGGAGTGTATCTCCAATCATGATGACATCTTTGGGATCAATGTTGTTTTCATCCATAAATCTTTTTCCTACAGCAATCTTAGAGGTTGCGTAAACATTGGTAGTACCTAAGATGCTTTGAAATAAGTGTTCAATGTGATAATGCTTTAATTGTTCATGTAAATTTTTTTCTTCAGAGGCTGATAATAAAACGTTGATATATCCTAAGTTTTCACACGCTTTAATCGTTTCAATCACGCCATCATGGAGTGGACATGCCAAACTTCTCGGTTGATATCTGTCAATAAAACGATGTGCTAACTCTTTAAAACTTGTTTTCTTTAAATCATAAACGATATCATAATAAGCTTCAACTGGAAATGTAAAAATCATTAAATATTCTTCAAAGGTTACAGGAGGTCTATTTTCTTCTTTTAGCATTTCAGTTAAGATATCATAACATAATCTGGCATCATCCAAAATCGTGCCATTAAAATCCCAAAATATATATTTCATAATGCCTCACTTATGGTAGGGATGATGTTTTAAGATCATCAATCCACGATAGATTTGTTCAATTAATATGAGTCTCATCAATTGATGAGGAAATGTCATTTTAGAAAAAGATAAGGTACTATTTGCTCTCTTGAAAACCGCTTCAGAAAGGCCATAAGAGCCACCGATGATAAAAACGATATCTTTTGCTTGATACGTCATTTTTATATCTAAGAGTTCAGCAAATTCCTCACTTGAATACATCTTCCCTTGAATCATTAGCGCGATAACATCATCTTGATCTTTGATTTTAGAAAGTATGCGTTCCCCTTCAAGTTCCATACCCTGAATGGATGCTTCATCTAAGACTTCAATCATTTCAATTTTCGTTGGACATTGCTTGACGTAATAATTGATTTGATCTAATAGACTCTTTTGATTCATTTTCCCAACTGCGATAATTTTAATCATAATTTGATACCAGGTAATCCTTCTTGAGTCGCATAGTAAACAACGACTTTTGTTGGATCGTCAAAACATTTTACAATCGCTTCATCGATATCATCAATGGAATTGCAGTCTTCTGAAATATGTGCAACGACCCAAATACTTTTTTGAGTAATAAGTTTATTCATCAGGGTTGCAGCATCTTCATTGGATAAATGTCCCTTTTCACCGACAATACGTTTTTTTAATAAAAAGGGACGTGGTGATTGAAACAACGTGAAGGGATTATGATTGGCCTCTAATAGATAGAGATGTGCATCTTTTAATAACTCGTAATAGCTTTCATCAACATAACCCGTATCCGTTAATACAACCATTTTATGTTCATCACTTTGAATCACATAGCCTACAGGTTCTTCCGCATCATGTGAAAGCATAAAAGGGGTTACTTTTAGTTCACCTATAACAAAGGGGATATCAGCTGATATGATATGTGTTTGATGAAACATCGAAACCACATCAATGGGAAGACTATTTAAGGTTCCTTTTGTTAAATAAACATCCTCAATTGCCCCATATTTTAAAAGCATTTTCAAGCCTATGATATGATCGTGATGCTCATGGGTAATAAGGATGGATTTGACATCAAAAATGTTCTCTTGATAGTCAATCATCTTCTGTTTCATTTTTTGATAAGAAATGCCAGCGTCGATGAAGAGTTTTAGACTTCCTACTTTTAAGTAGGTTGCATTCCCTTTTGAGCCGCTGGCAAGCACGAATATTTCCATTTTACTTCACCTTCTTTTATCATATCATAAAAATGTGTGAGATTTACGAATAAAATGAAAGTGGTTGCATAACCCTCTAAAAAATGCTATATTATACTTGCTTGTATGAAATACATTGAAGGAGTGAACACAATGAATCAAACAAAAACACTAAGAAAGCTTGCAGTAGTCGTGCTAATTTTTGCTAGCTTACTTACGTTAGCCGCATGTAGCAGTAGTGAAAAAACTCCTTACGGTAGCATCTCTGATGACGCATATCTGACGATTGGTGACATCACCGTAACGGAAAAGGAATTATATGATCAATTGCGTATGCAAGGTGCTTCAGTTTTAGCATCCATGGTCGATGAAACAATCTTCGCAGATCAAGTTGAAGACGTCGAAGCATTGATTGTAGCAGGTGATGAAGATTTAAATACATTCTTAGATGAAACCATTAATAATGCGATTCATCAAATCACCGATTTAGAAGATTTAGAAAAATTTTACACTGAGAATCCTGATCGATTTGTTCGTAACATCGAACAATTCGTTGACTCTTTATACCTCTTGGATAACAGCATTGACATTGCTGCAGTGAAAGCAAGTATCTTAGGATTAGCTGGTAATTACGAAGGTTATGCAAGTATTCCCATACTTCTTGATCGTTACGTCTTAAGAGCAACTCAAAGATATTATGCAAAAGACTTGCTTGAAGATGAAGTTCTTGATGAAGATGATCCTAACTACATCACAGAAGCTAATCTTGTGAATTACTACAAGACAAATCTTGAAGGACGTTATGATGTCGATGCACTTGTCATTCGTTTCATTAACTTAAATGAAGCAAATGCAGCGCTTTACCAAGCGAGCATTAAATCTGACTCAAAAGGTTTATGGTACAAGATTCCTGATATCCGCATCTCAGCTGGTAATCCAGGTTATGTTGACTTAAACGATGAAACACCTACAGGTTATGGACATATCGTAACTATCTTAAGTGATTTAGGTCTTTTATCAAAATTAGGTAATGATCGTGAAGATCGTTCACAAATTTCAGTTGCAGATTATGAAAATTACTACAAACGTTACGTGATTAGCACAACACGTGAAACAGGTAGACCTGATGAAGCATTAACTGCAGCCGATGTTAAATTAGAATTTGTTAATATTTATAATATTTTAAACCCAGCAAACAAAGTTGAAGTTGCTGTTGATGGTTCAATCGTTGCACAAGCTGGTTCAGCTTATTCATCCACATTTACGTATGATGATTTAAACGACTTAAATTCAAGTTTAATGAATCATGTGTACACGACATTAACCGCTGAAACACAAATGGATGACATCAATGATTTAACAACACAAAAACCATTCTCATCACGCGTTCAAACATTTGGATCTTCTCGTTATTTAGTCTACAAGACAGATGATGAATCAGATACTGAAGAAGGCATTTTAATTCCTAGCGAAGATGATGAAGATGTTGAAGTATTTGCTGATACAGATGCAGCAAAAGCTAAGAGAGCTGAAGCGTTTGAAGAACTTCTTGATAGCAAATTAACATCAACGTATATTTCTACAAAAGTTTCTAAACTTTACGAAGATAAGGAATTAAACATCTTTGATAAAGTCGTTCGTACATTCTATGAACAATCCTATGGTTATGAAGGTTCGACTAAAGATAAGTCAGGCGATGTGATTGCAACCATCGATGGCAACGATATCTTAGTTGACGATTTCTATCAAGAACTTGAAAAGTCATATGGTATTAACTTAGCACTTGACCTTGCTTCAAACAAACTTCTACTTGAATCAGAAGATTATGCTATTGATGAAGAAGAAATGGATTCTTATAAGACTCAATTCGAAGATATCATCAGCCAATTTTCTGCAGACAACTTTGCATCAGCTGGTTTCCCAGCATCGATGGGTAGAGAAAACTTCTTACTTCTTGCCTTTGGTTCAAAAACTAATGCAGAAGCTATTAATCAACTTTATGTTTATCCAGAATTAAGACAACAATACATGGATGATATCGAAGGTCACTACGGTACTGAAGATTACACCATTTATGAAAAACTTGCTGATTTAGCTGAACTTCAGTTTAACAACTTTAAGTCAATCACTGTTAGCCACTTACTCGTTTACTTCGATGAAGATGGCAATGGTACACCAGATAATCCTGCTGAATATTTAAGCGAATTAGATGCAGCATCTGTTGCACAAATCAAAGCTGGTTTAGTTGAACTTGTTGAACTCGTTTATGATCGTATTGGTAACTATACAGGTCATGCAGCTGGTTTAACAGCAATCGCAACTGAATTCAACAATTCAGGACGTATCTTACGCGGTAGCGTAACACCTCCATACGATTATCAAATCGAACAATTATGGGCTGAATACCGTCAACTTGGTTTCTATTTGAAGTTTGAAAACATTTCATCACAAATTACCAACACATCAAACTTTATTACAGGTTCTTCTGTTTTAGATCCAGTCTTCTATAATAGAGCTGTGGCATTACATCAACAACTTGTTGAAATTGAAGATGACGATGCGAAGTTCCCACTTCTAGACCTTTATGGAACAGTGATTACTGAAACAGCACTTGATGAAGTTATGAGTGATTTCGGTTGGCATTTAATTTTAGCAACCAATATGGGCGAAACAACATCAGCAATCTTCAGTGCATCTGATGATGAAGATGGTAAATACGTTTCCGCTGATGATGACACATTGAATGTTTACAATGAAGATTCTGAAACCTTAACTGCTTCACAAATTGAATACTACATCACTGAACAAAAGAGTGAAGAAGGCGTTGTACTTCCAACAGATGTTCAAACAGCAGTTAACAATTATTTAACACCTGTATTAACACGTTATAACAACACTTACATGCAAAGAGAATTAATCTTTATGCTTGTTCAAGATGTTGACTTTGTGAATGCAGCTGGTGCAGATCGTTTTGATACGATTCGTGAAATCAACTTACGTCAACTTGATGAATACTTATTATCAGCTGATGGTGTGTTTGATCAGAACTATGAAGACCTTTATGGTACTTGGTTCACCATTTTAAAATCAGGTTTATAAGCAAT
>JAVEQT010000068.1:0-7219 GCA_034007485.1 Acholeplasmataceae bacterium | reverse complement strand
AAAAAGTCATCGATCGTATAAAATTATAAGGTTATCAATAACCCAAATTTAGATGTGTTTCATATAAATACAATACACAAAGAAAATAACCTAACTCACTACCTACCTTAAGTTAGGTCTTTTTTTTATGCTCATCTCGTACAATCTAGGTGTAGAAACAAGAAAGAAGGAAAATGAATGAACGAACGAGTAATCATTGTATGTGAATCGATTTATCATGGGAACACCTTTAAACTAGCTGCATCTATGGCCAAACGACTCGAATGCAAAGTGATTGGTTTTGAAGAAGCTTTGAAGAATGACTTAAGTTCTTACGAAGTGATTGGTTTAGGATCAGGTATATATTTTACAGAACATCATCCGAAGTTGATGTGTGTTGTTGAGAAACTCAATGATCAACAAAAAGCATTTGTATTTTCAACAAGAGGGAATCCCAAATTGGGTAAATATCATCAAGCACTCACTCAAAAGCTTCATAATCAAGGTGTAAAAATCTGTGGCGAGTTTTCAACCAAAGGATATGATAGAACAGGACCTTTTGTTATTTTTAATGGGGGAAACAAAGGTAGACCCCATGAAGCGGATCTCATGAAAGCTGAAAAATTTATTATGAATATTTTACCTGAATATGTCTACAAGACGCATGAGATACCCAAAGGAAGAAACGTTTTTGTACATGAGAGCTGTATAGGTTGCAAGAAGTGCATTGAAGTATGTCCGATGCATGTCTTTGAAATGAACAATCATAAAGCAACAGTTGTTAACGAGATTGACTGTACACATTGTAGCCTTTGTGTAGAAAACTGTAACCAACATGCGATTTCAATTCATCATACCAAAAAGGAATTAATTCAAATCGCAATCCGACATAAAGATAAAAAAGGACTTTCCATTGGAGATTAGAGGAAGTTATCAATATGAAAAAGAGAAGAGGTAAAAGGATGTTAGTTGTAACACTCTTTATACTGAGTTTATATGTAATATTTATGTTGATCTTTATACCGCCGTCATCAGGTAAAATCCAACCATTCTTAGACGAAGATGGCGAAGTGAGAGCACATAGTATTGCTGAAAAAGTTTTTGTTGAAATCAATAGTATTGAGCAGGGGATGATTATCAAAGGTGTTAACATCGATAAACCGGTGTTACTTATTGTGCATGGAGGTCCAGGACTATCAGATTATTTCTTATCCAAGATCTATGATACGGGTTTAGAAAATGAATTTGTCGTTTGTTACTGGGAACAGCGTGGTACGGGTCTTTCTTTTCACAATGACATGGATAAAAAAATGTTTAATACAGAACAGTTTATAAAGGATACCATCGAAGTAACTCAGTATTTAAGACAAAGATTCAATCACGACAAAATATTTTTACTAGGACATTCATGGGGAACCTATTTGGGTCTTATGGCTACAAAAAGGGAACCAGAACTGTATGCTGCATACATTGCTATGAGCCAAATTGTTAATCAAAAAGAATCGGAAATTGAAGCCTATCAGTACATGTTAGATCAATACACCATAAAAGGTAACAAGAAAATGATTAAAAGATTGAACGAATATCATATAATGGATGATGAGAATGAATTACTTATGTATAGAAAATCTGCATTAAGAGATCAAGCGATGCATGATTTAGGTGTTGGAACGATGCATGATATGGATTCAGTGATTCAAGGGCTTTTTCTTCCATCGTTAAGATGTAGAGATTACACCATCGAAGAAAGAATCAATATTTGGAGAGGTAAAATATTCTCCAAAGACACCCAAATGCTTTTTACGATTGATGATTTTGATGCAAGAATTGATGTAGCAAGTCTTGATCTACCTATTTATTTTTTAGCAGGCATCTACGATTATACGACTTCTTATACACTTCAAAAGGCGTACTATGACATGATTGATGCTCCAATCAAGGGTTTTTACACATTTCATAATTCAGCGCATAGTCCCATTTTTGAAGAACCAAGTTTTGCTTTAGAAATATTTTTACAAGATATACGTAATCTTACAGTGACACTTGAAGATTGATTATTCATTCTTGAGAAACTATAGAGCACAAAGGTATTATCTAAACTATATAAAGGATATAAGTCATAGGACTTAAAAAACAAATGAGAAAAAGCATATTTTATTTATTGTGCTCTGTACTTGGAAACGCCTTAGGAACCGCGCTCATGGCTAACACGAACTTAGGTTTAACTGCATGGGGATCTGCAGCACAAAATGTTGCAGGTTTTTTTGACATAACATTTGGTACAGCATTTATTATTTTAGCGCTTATTTTTTATGTGATAGCGCTTATGATTAGAAAGAAAATCGAAATCATAAATGCACTTTTGTCACTCGCCGTTCTTTTAGCCTTCGGTTTATTATCTGACTTATTCATTAACCTCATTCCTGATATGACAGGTTTAAGTCTTGTCATGCGTATCTTCATTAATTTTGTAGGTTTATCTATTCTGTTATTTTCAATAGCTTTGCATTTAAAAATATTGATAGCAGTTCACCCATGCGATGTTTTCTTATACGAGATGCGTGGAGATAATCTGATTGCTCGAAAATATGTCGGTTCGTGTACGTCGGGAACATATTTGAATTTGATACCTTTGAAGGTCATCTGATGGCTTTTTTATTAATTTGGGTTAAAAATGTAGTGCTGTCAATATTATTGTTTCATGTCCCAATTATGTCAAATAATGCGTCCACTTTATTGACATAAAGCACTATACCTATCCAAAGATTTTTATTACAATCATCATAAAACACAAGAAAATGGTGTCAATTAATTACATTAGAAAAAAATTCTTGAAGATCTTTTCTGTTACATATATAAACATTAATAGAGTTATGTAGAATGGTAAATGATGATAAATGATGAATTTTCGAAATAATTCCTGTCAAAATTGCTGCTGCATAACTTGTCCCATCAACATAATATGGTTGATGATTATTCAATCCATTATTAGTTAGTATTTTTTCACCCAGAACTATATATTTAACGTTTTGAGAATAATTCGTAAATGAAGATAATTTTGATTTGCTGTTTCCAGATGCAACAGATATTACACTTGAAAGGTTAGATGGAAAAAACAATCTTGAAGACCTCTGATTTCCTACACTTGTTATTACATATATATTTGACAAATATGCTTGATTAAGTAGATTTTCGATTTCTTGATCATAAAAATCACCTGAAATGCTAATATTAATTATATCTGGATTCCATTCAAGTGCATATTGAATAGCTTTTTTTAACGGTGCGATATCAACATTTTTTGAATTTGTAACTTTTATTATTATAAACGAAGCTGTTGGATTTACTCCTTCAACACTAGAAATTTCATAGTTGCATGCAATTATACAAAAAACCTCTGATCCATGACCAACACTGTCTTTAACATCATTTGTGTTATCAATTGCGTTATAAGTTTTAATAATTCTATCATCATATTGATTAAGGAGTGAAGATGTTAATCCAGAGTCAATTATAGCAATTGTGGATTCAAAACTGCTAAATTTAATATCGTTATAGAATTCCTTATAAATAACACATGTGCTACTTTGAAGAACCAAAAGTAACATCAAACCAATTATTATCAAAATTCCTCGCTTTATCATATTCGAATAATATCAATACTATTTAATTTGAGCAATTTTCTAACTGGAGCAATGGAAGAAATGAAAATGATTATTGCAGCATATATAAATATAGAAGAAATTAAATAAACATTTAGAGAAAATATATTAATGGATGTCTCAAACTCAGATTTAAATAGCTCATTAATATATGCAAATAATCGATAAATAAACAAAATTGAAAGAAAATACGCAGCAAATGAGATTATTATTCCTTCTATAACAAACACAATTGAGATTCTATTTCTACTAACACCAAGAGATTTTAGTATACCGATTTCTTTTCTTCTTAGTTTCAAACTATGATTAAAATAACTAATTAATATAAGACTACTAAGAAAAGAAAATGACATGGTAATTCCAAGAAGTACATTCCGTAAACTTGAAAATACTTCTGTGACAAAATGTAGAGTAGGAGAAATTGCACTTGCATGTTTATAGTTACTTTCTCCAACAAGGTCTAAAAATTCAGTGAGTACACTGGCATTCTTACTAAAAATAACATCAACTTGACTCGGATCAAATGAGTTGGTGAAGTAAGAAGAGAACTCATCATTGTGTATTACTATCCCTGTATGTTCTTCAGGTACATAAAATCCAACAACAGTATATGATTTATCTGGTGTAAACGGGTAACTGTAAGTACTTGGTAAAGAAAATTCAATAGTAATTTGCGTATTAAGCATATTATTATATTCAGTTTCACTATATACTCCAACTGTCGTAGGTAAAATAACTTCATTGCGATTTTCTGGTGTTTTTCCATATAGGATACTTGGATTAAAAGTTGAAGCATTGAAAAAAGTATTAAACCTAGGTGTGAATTTATTTATACGATTACGAACAGTAAATGCATTGGTATTTCTTGAAAGGTAACTTAATCCATCAACTGTAATGTAAACAGTACCCAAATTATACATAATATCAGTGTATAAACGATTTTCAGTATATGGTTCACTAAAACTAATCAAATTATAATGTTCATAATTTGTTTTTACAATACCACTGATTATGTAATTTACACCATTCAGATTAACAGATATATTTTGAATGAATATATTATTTTGTTCAGGAAATAATTGATCAAAAAGATAATCAGTTAAAAGAATCTCATTTTCGCTAGATGGGTATTCCCCAGAATAAATTGGTAGAGAATTTACATTACGACCTATGACAACAATAGATTCATATAAATCATCTAGTTGGGATTTTTCTTGCCCTGGTACTTGTATATTCTGTTTAGGGATTACTTTATTTATATAAATATCATTATCAATTTGAGAAAGTTTCTCTATTTCAATATCACGAATAGGCAAACTATTCTCATAGCATCCACCCCAAATCTCTGAAATTCCACAAACATTTGTTTCAAGATTCAATCGAAACGAAGCGTTATCCGAGTTAATAAAAGCATTTGCTGCTATTTGAGCTTGAGGATATGTCGCTAAGTAAAAAACTAAACCAAATAGCATAAAACTTAACCAAAGGATTAATGTAGAAACAAAAAATTTGAATTTCATAGCTTTGAAACTGTTTAAAGCTAAATTAAATAATAAAGTTATTGGAGTTTTCGGTTTAATCAATTTAGCATTATCATATACAAGAGAAGATTCGTGTTGTTGATTACTAATTAAACTCATCTCATATATTTCAACAGTTTCACAATTTAATTGTTGGATAATAGATGATTCATGAGTAACCATGATTACAAGATTGTCTTTAGCATAAAGTTTTAGTAAATTAAGTATCATTTGTGTATTATAATCATCAAGGTTTCCTGTTGGTTCATCTGCAATTATGAGATCTGGCTGCTTAATAATAGCACGCAGAAATGACACTCTTTGTTTTTCTCCTCCACTCAATGTGTTTACCTTTTGATTCTGAATGGTCTGCATGCCCATTTCCCTTAGTAACAATTCACTCTTATTAATTGCGGTGTCTTTTGACACACCTTTTATTTCTGCGGATAATGCAATATTTTCTATCACAGATAAATCTTCAAGTAGATGAAATTCTTGAAATATAAATCCTATGTGATTAAGTCTATAATCATCTGAGTTGATGGCTTTTAAATCTTTACTTTTAAACAATATAGTTCCTTCATAGTTTTCATCATACTTACTGATTAAATTAAGAAGTGTTGTTTTACCAACTCCACTCTTTCCATGTAAAATGACTATCCCTTTTTCAGGAAATGAATAAGTAACATCTTTAAATAGTGTTATAGTCTTCTTATTGCTATTAAATTGTTTTGTCACATCCACTAGTTGAATCATAATTCACCTTTGTTGTTATGTAAGGTTCGGGTCAAACCGAACCTTACATATATTTTGTTAATTGTTTATTATAATCTGACTATTCACTTCACGACCATCATCAAATTTACTTACAAATGTCGCTGTGATAGAGATTGAAGCACCTGCTTCAGGACCCACAGTACCAAATCCAGCCATGGCTGAGACACTATAAGATGTACTGATTACTTTTATTGCATGATAGTAATCTGATATGAATCTAATTCTATATAAATCAAGATCCCTAATTTGTGTTAAGGAAGCTTGAGTTAATTGAAATTCTGCTGTTAAATCAATCCTTAAGGCTGTAACAGGACTGAATAATGCATTATTAACTAGATTAGCTTTCATGATAACATTTTGATCGTCAATATTGAAGTATGGTGTACCTAGTTCTGAATAATCATAATCTATTGTGGAGGAAGTGCCACCTTTAGTATAATACTGATGACCATATATTGTCTCATCAAGTATTTGAAAACTACTTGGAATACTGAAGGAAATGAGATCAAATTCACGAGTTGATGGCATACTATTCCAAGTTAACTCGGTGACAATGTTACCTGTTGTACCATCCATATCTAACGCAATAGTATGTTCTAAGGTGGTCATACCTGTAGAAACATAATCAAGAACATCACAGTAATCTCCTGTTGTGCAATTATAGACATTAGATAAAACCAATTCTTTAGCTATAGTATACAGGTGATTCTTTGAATAATTAGATACACTATCACTATCTATTATAGTTCTAACATTAATAATTTCGTCTTGCTTTATTATGATACCGTCAACTATTGTTTTAGATTCAGTAATGAATTTTGTATAATTTTTCGCTAAATAATGTTGAACTCTATTAATACTCATTGTGTTTATCATCTCATCTGAAAATCCAATTGTTGATAATTTATCAAAGTCAGTTTTTGAAAGTAGAATCCCCTGTTGTGTGGTGAAAAAATCATCATTAGTTGATGCGCTAACATTGATAGATAAAGATAGAAGTAATATAGCAAAAATAGATAAAACTGAAATAATTTTTTTCATAACTTTTCCTTTCTCAATAGAGATTTTTTGATTTAGTTCAATTATAATAACGAAATCAACTTATTTTTATATCAAGTCGCATCAACGTACTTAACATAGAATATCCCCCCCCGGCAGAATCTATTATTTTTGTTAAACTAAATGAGTTTCAGACGTTAATAGATCCAATACTCATTAAGATTTTTTTGTTTCGTATTTATCATTGATTGAATTGTGATTCTACTCTGATTGTAATCAGAG
>JAVEQT010000067.1:0-7437 GCA_034007485.1 Acholeplasmataceae bacterium | reverse complement strand
ATCATCTAAGGTATTTAATACTGTTCCATCCATGTCAAAAATAATCGCTTTAATCATAGCTGCTCCTTTTTTGATTAGTATAACATACAAGGCATGTATGTTATATGTCTATAGTGTATGTTATCTAGATTTTATGAGGAACTTTCACCATCTGATTGGTCTGATGTGATAAAAGACCGAGTTGCATCACTAGAATGACTGCTAAAGCATTGTCTTTATCGTGATCTTCTTCTGGATATTCATCGATATGATGTGCTAAAAGATCATAAAAACGGTAGTGTTCACCCTTCAAGAGTGGTACCGCTTGTCCTTTACCAGGTTCTGTGATAAACTCACTTCTTAATCCAGATGATTGATAAATATCCTGAGTCGCTTCGTTAACCGTATCAGGATCATCAAATCCATATTTTACATATGTAGCTTTCGTACCGATGAGTTCAATACGTGGTCTTGGGTCACGTTCAAAAACTTGAGCACCTAAAAAGCATGTATGTGTATCATAATAAAGTGCCATCTCAAAGTGATCATCAACCTGTGTACCTTCCCTGTCATCATAAAGTGTATTCGATACTAAGTTGGGAAGACCAAACAAATCGATGGCATGATGCACAAGATGCGGTGCTAAATCATAATAGATACCTGCCATATCCACAGGTTTGAATCGCCAATTGCCTCCAATTTCTGGAACATATCGATCAAAACGTGTTGAAAAAGAAACAATTTTACCAAAGTCTCTTGATTGCATGATTTGTTTTAATGTGAGTATATCACCATCGTATTTACGATTGTGAAAAACACGTAAAATCAATTGTTTCTCTTGAGCTAAATCAAAGAGTTCTTTTGCTTTAGTATAAGATTCAACAAAAGGCTTTTCACATACGACATGTTTCCCGTGAATTAATGCTTCTTTCGTATAAGCATAGTGCACATCATTTGATGTAGCAATAATCACTAATTCGATTTCAGGATCTTCGATAACATCGTGAAAATCTGTGACAATTTGTATTTCAGGGTATTCATTTTTTAAGTCTGTTTGGTTCTTTTCACTTCGTGTCATAATTGACTTAATACGATAATTGGGATGGTTAATGAGTGGAGGTAAATGAAAGATTCTTCCAGACATACCATAACCGATAATTGCTGTTACTATTTTATGCATATTTAATCACCCTACCTTGTTCTTATTATACCATTGTTGTTTTTAATAATTATTAAAAAACCTCTTTACTTTCTCTGTTAGTTGATGTAAGATATATGCGCTGGGGATGTTCTGGATTCGTCACGGCATGGCGTTCAGTATAAGCATGTCATGGTTGCTCATGTAAAAAAGCCGAGGTTATAATAACCGGAAACCAATCTTTACAATACGCTGCCTAAGAAAAGGTGCGAGCCAAATCTAAATTTACTTACGGTTTTGATGCGGCCCAATTTAGTAAGTTATATCTGTTGAATCTCCTAGAGCAATAGATGAACTCTATAGGATAGTATCATTAACATTTGTTCATTTCGTTAGTGGTATAAAGTTATAAATGGAATAAACATGTAGAAAGTACTGTTCAAAGTGTCTTGCACAGGGGTTCAAATCCCCTCATCTCCACCAATTTTTACTGAAATGACTCCAAAAAGTAGGAAAGAAGGTATAAAATGATACCTAATCTTAAACAAAGGAGTCTTTTTTATTATAATCTTTTATATAGGTGGTACCTATGTGTCCCACTTTTTTCATAGCAGTCCAAAACAATAAACATGAATAAAACGGGCAACTCTCGAACTAGTCAAGAGTTGCCCGTTTTATTTATCATTCTTATGCTTTTTGACTTAAAACTTTATCAATAAATTTATCTGTAATTTCTGGATCAAATTGACTGCCTGAGCATCTTCTCAATTCAGCAATGGCATCTTCAACGCACATGCCCTTTCGATATGGCCTGTCTGCTGTCATAGCTTCAAAAGAATCCGCTACACAGATAATTCTAGAGAATAAAGGGATTTCAGTGCCTTTTAAGCCTCTAGGATAACCTCTTCCATCCCAACGCTCATGATGAGATAAGGCATATTCTGCAAGTCCAGAATACTCATCAGCGGCTTTAAGTATCTGATATCCTACTTGAGTATGTGTTTTAATGATTTCATATTCTTCATTGGTCAATTTGCCAGGCTTATTCAAAATCGCATCGGGAATTGATATTTTCCCGATATCGTGATACATTCCTGCAAGTTCAAGTAAATCAATATCTTCTTTGCTGATACCGAGTTCAACTCCAATCTTCCTACAGAATGAGCTAACACGCTCTGAATGGATTTTCTCTTCGACATATTTATCAGTCAAGGTATTCAGAATTGCCTTAATGGCGTGATTTCTAATACTTGTTCCAACTGTCACTTTATGACGATATAAGTGGTTTTCTGCTGCGCTTAAAATTTCATCTATTTCCTGATTGGAATCAGTAACAATTTCATAACCGATTGCAAGTGAAATCTCGATGTTACCTACATTGATTTCCTTAACGAGTTCAATGATTTTTTCTTTATATGCTTGCATTTGTTCAGAATTCTTATTTGGTGAAAGCATGGCAAACTCATCTCCACCAATGCGTGCGACAACATCTTCTGTATGAAATACCTTCATGAATAGTCTCGAAACAAGTCTAATCGTTAAATCTCCTTGAGAGTGTCCATATGCATCATTGATGATTTTTAAACCATTGATATCAATCATCATTATTCCTAATGGAAAACTTCTTTGTGAAATAAACCGATGGTAAGAATACACAAAATATCTTCGATTATATAAATCCGTCAAGTAATCGTGGTAGCTAATATATTCGATTTCTTTTTGTTTTTGTCTTTCCACTGTGATGTCTTTGGAGTGCAAAATATATCCATTAAGCTGACGCTCATGCAATAAAGGTGTTATGGATAAATTCAATGTGCGTTTTCCAGACTTTTTTGTTTGAAAGAAATTCGTTTGTCTAACCTTATCAAAATCGTACTCGATTTCCATGTTGATATCTTCAAGGTTTTCAAGCTTTTTAGCCATTTCTTGATTTAAATTCGGATTATCAAACAATTTTAACCCTTTAATCTCTTTTGGATCAACAACACCAAACAAATCATTCGCTGCATTGTTTGCATAAGTATGTTTTCCATTGGCATCGAAAAATTCAATAGGTACTGGAGATTTCTCAAAAATGGCGATAAATTTTTGGTTGCTTTCATATAAGTCTTGTTCAAGACGTTTTCTTTGTGTAATGTCTTGTGCTGCGCCAGAAATTGCAATGATTTTTCCATTTTGGTCTTTTTCAGCTTCCCCTCTTACCCACATCCAACCGTTTGAACCATCCGAATGAACCATTTCCAATTCCAATTCATATGGAATCCCTTCCGTACTTGTTTGTGCAAGCGCAGTTGATAATTTTTCCCAACTTGGTTTCGTGAATAAATGGATATGCTCAGGATAGGGAGGTGGGGGAAGTGTCGGATCAAAACCGTACATTCTATAAAGTTCTTCAGACCAAGTGACTTCGTTAGTCAAAAAATTTAATCTCCAAGTTCCTAAATGTGCGATTTTTTGTGAAGTCAGCAAATCTCTTTCTCTTTGCAGTTGCTCGTTTTCAAGTTGCTTACGTTCTGTAATATCATCAATAATCACTGCAAATTGACCTTTTTTAGGAGAATATGCAGAAGTTCCGTAATATTTCCCAATCTCCTTCGCATAATTTTCATACTGAATAGATCTTCCACTTAATGCTACTTCTCCGAACTTATCTATCCAGTAATCTTCAACATGCGGTAATACTTCACGTACAGTCTTACCTAAAATATCTTCTCTTTTGAGTCCTGTCAACCTTTCATAGCTCTCATTGACATTGATAATCCTGTAATCGATTGGTTTTCCATTTTCATCGCAAATAATTTCATGGAGCGCGAGCCCTAGTCTCATTTCTGTTGCTAAAAGCTTATATTGCTCTTCGCTTTCTCTCAGAGATTTTGCAAGTAGATCCTTTTCTAAATTCATTTGTTGCAGTATTTTATTTTCTTTAATCGATTGTTCCAAACGTTCAAATTGACTGTTCTTCTCTTCAACTTGGATCTTCAAAGAATCATTAATATCTGTAATCTTGATCGAATGCAAAAATTGCTTGCGGTTCATTTTCTCAATATTGAATGCACCAGTCATGCCAATTACAGTCGCTCCTGCAAAGAATAGAGTGCTATATAATAATATTTCTGTAATTTCTTTGTTGATTAAGACGTAACCGATGAAATAGACACCTATAACAGCCCAACCTGTGATAGTTGCGTAGATAAATCTTAATTTAATCAGTAAAAACCCAGAGAATATTACCATGAAAAGACCGCCATAATAAACAATATTTTCAGGTTTGAGAATCAGCATATAAGCAATGCCGATACCACCAGCAAAGAAGCAGAATGCATTCACAAACTGACTCAATTGATAGAAATACTTCGTATAGGTTAAAACAATGCTTAAACTAAGTAATGGTAGTATAATGACAAAACGAATGATGATGAGTTGATTGATAATCTCAGGGAAATAAACTAAATCAAGCAAACCGAATAAACCATAAAGTAGGATAAATACAATAAAAATACCTCTAATATATAGGGGGTCATTGAATTGCTTGGATTGTAGAAATAATTGTTCAGATTCTGAATCAAAGCCTTCTCTTAAGCGCATCGTTTTCCTCGATTTATGCATTAATTATCACTTTGTAAAAAAAAATAACTATCTTATTCACAAGATTATTATACATGACTCTTTTCGTGACAGGCTGAAACTTAAGAAAATCTTAATACAATTTATTGATTTTTTTTTATTCATAAAGAAATGTTTATTACAACGATATGAAATCAATATTTTTACAGATTTATTTCTTGTTAAAAATGTTCTTGTTTATAAAATTTTAATCATTTGACGTTTCACTAATCGTTATGTTCTTCTTCAGAATCATCACCATAATAAAATGCTTTGTCTTCTTTTTCATTAAGAAAAATGATGACATATATATCTCCTGCTAATCATAAACCAAGAACCAATTGATTGATCCAAACTGCATTACTACAATATAGTGTAAAGTATAGTTGACATTATGTAAAGCATATGATATATTTAGAATATAATAGTTGACATAAACTAAAATATCTAAGTCATCTATGAAAGGATGTTAAATGAAAGCAAGTTATTGCACAAAATACGGAGGACCTGAAGTCTATCAATTAGTAGACATAGAAACACCAAAGCCAGGTCATCGTGAAATCTTAATTAAAGTATATCGCGCTGTTGTTTCTCCAACAGATGGTAATTTTAGATCAGGTAAACCATGGATGGCTCGATTATTCTCTGGTTTAATTAAACCAAGAATGAAAATTCATGGTGAAATGTTTGTCGGTAAAGTCGTCGAGATAGGGGCAGATGTCACTGATTATCAAATCAATGATTTGGTTTATGGTTCAAACGGTATGAAACTTGGAGCATATGCTGAATACATGATAGTTCATATTGATATTGCACTCAAAAAAGTTCCAACTGATCTTCATTATAAAGATGTGTTACCCTTACTAGATGGCGGTATTACCGCATTACCATTTTTAAAAGAACTTGGAAAACTTAAACCAGATGATCATGTGCTCATCAATGGTGCCTCAGGGGCGGTTGGATCTATGGCAGTCATGATTGCTAAACACTTTAAAGCACACGTTACAGGCGTATGTAGCACAAACAATGTCGATATTGTATCTTCTCTTGGAGCAGATACCGTTATTGATTATAAAAAAGAAGACATTACACATAAAGCAGATCATTATGATATTATTTTTGACACTGTAGGAAAACTATCCTACGGTCAATGCAAGAAGGTTTTAAATGGAAAAGGAATTTTCATAACCACAGTACCAACTCCAGGGATTATGTTACAGGCTCTTCTACGAAAAAATGCAACACATAAACGAGCAAGTTTCATGGCAGCCGGTTTAAGGAAAACTCAAACTAAAATCCAAGACTTACTCTATTTGGAAAATCTTCTGCGACAAGGTGAACTCAAACCGTTACATGGTAAAGTATTTAAATTAGAAGAGTTAGGGTTAGCACAAACGTATGTTGAAACAGGACATAAGGTAGGTAACGTAACAATTCAAATGATCAATGATAAGGAGATATCATAAAAATGACATATCAAGAAACAAAAAGTTTAACTAATATCATTAGCACGATAGCTATTACTGGAATTTATGCAATCATCATCTATCAAAGAGTACTCAATGGCATAGCTGATACATCAGATGTTTTTAAATTTTGGGCACTGACTATCTTAATTTTCATCCCTATTTCTATTGCAGCAAGAATCATCATCATGATTATTTTTTCAATCATCAATGCTACTGTTCAAACTGCAAAAGGAGAAGAAATCGACATAGACGACGTTGTCGATGAAAGAGATAAATTAATTGAACTCAAAAGTATGCGTATATCCTTAATTATCTTTTCATTGGGTTTCATTATCGCACTCGGAACACAACTCATTGATATGAGTCATCACATGTTTTTTATTACCCTTATAGCTTTTGGACTTATATCAGAAATCGTTTCTGATATATCCATGATGGTTTATTATAGAAAGGGTGTTTAATTATGACTAAATTAGTCATTAACAACAATGTTCGAACATTGAGATTCTTCAATGATGAAATGTCACAAAAGGATTTAGCAAAAGCTGTCGGTGTATCAAGACAAACCATAGTAGCGATAGAAAAAGGGCAATACTCACCGACGCTCGAGTTGTGCTTTAAAATCGCTCTTGTGTTTAACAAGACGATTGATGAAGTTTTCTATGTTGAAAAAAATCAAATAGAAGATTAGTTCATATCGTTTTTAATTGATCTTGTATATTTCATAAGAATCATGAAAAAAGTAGTCAAGCATATCACATTGCTTAACTACTTTTTATTACTTTTGTTCAAATGATAAAGCAAGTTCTATTTCAGCAACCTTTGATATCGTTTCGTGAATGGAACAATATTTACCACCAAGTTCTGCTGCTTTTGTTAACTTAACCTCATCAGAACCATTATAAATCACCATGTCTATTTTGACATAATCGAGTGTTGCTGGTGTTTCATCTCGTTTATTTCCCGAAACAACAATGTCAACATCACTAAATGATAATCTCATCTTATTCGCAACACTTAAGAATGTGGCATAAAAACATGATGCTAATGCTCCAAACAATAAATGATAGGGTTGAACACCTTGATCTTGATCACCTAATTTGACGGATCCTGTTGGTGAAGTCATTTCACCTACATAGTTTTTATCAAACTTCAAGCTAATTTGATCTGCTTTCATCATAATCCTCCTTATATACCATGCTTATTTTACGTGAGAACATCGTGTATTTCAACTTATATCCTTTTATT
>JAVEQT010000066.1:0-7552 GCA_034007485.1 Acholeplasmataceae bacterium | reverse complement strand
CTTACCAGCGATAGTGAGCAAATGCTTTATTTGCTTCAGCCATGCGGTGTACATCTTCACGTTTCTTCACTGCTGCACCTAATCCTTGTGATGCGTCAATGATTTCTTTCGCTAATTTTTCTTCCATAGTTTTTTCGTTACGTAAACGTGCGTAACTTACTAACCATCTTAAACCTAATGCTGTTTTTCTTACAGGTCTAACTTCAGTTGGAACCTGATAATTTTGTCCGCCGATACGACGTGAACGAACTTCGATGACAGGCATGATGTTCGCCATAGCTTCATTGAATACGTCAATGGGTTCGCGTCCAGTTACTTCTTTAATACGATTGAACGCTCCGTAGAGAATGCCTTGCGCTGTACCTTTTTTACCGTCTTCCATAATGGTGTTGACGACACGGGTGACAAGCTTTGATTGATAAATTGGATCTGGTAAAACGTCGCGTTTTACAATGTGTCCTTTACGTGGCATGAGTTCACCTTCTTCCTTTCTTTTGATCAGTTAAATGATTTGTTTTGTTTTTACTTCTTTCCAACGGGCTTACCAGCGTTAGCCTTTGGACGTTTTGCGCCGTATTTAGAACGACCTTGTTTGCGATTTGCTACACCAGATGCATCGAGTGTACCTCTCACGATGTGATAACGTACCCCTGGAAGGTCCTTGACACGACCACCACGAATCAGCACGACGCTGTGTTCTTGTAGTGAATGACCGATGCCTGGGATATAAGCAGTCACTTCAGTTTGGTTGCTCAAACGAACGCGGGCATATTTACGTAAGGCAGAGTTTGGTTTCTTAGGTGTCATGGTTGTAACACGTGTGCAAACCCCACGCTTTTGTGGTGAACTGTAATCGGATTCTTTCTTCTGTAAACTGTTGAAGCCGTAGCCGAGTGCAGGTGACTTTGATTTGTACTTTTTGTCCGTTCTTCCGTTTTTAACAAGTTGCGAAATTGTTGGCATTTGTAGATCTCCTTTCTTTTGACACATATCCATGTGTTTCTTTTTTTGATTTACAAAATCTTCAGGGCTTAATAAAGCCATCGCTTTGTTCATTAATTGCGCTTTTTTACGCAGCGTGTTTATTATATAACGAAGATGATTAGAAGTCAACGATTTTATGCAAAAAAAGAGTAAAAAAATCGAAAAAGACACGCCTGGTGACGTGTCTTATGGATTTTATGGGAATATGAGAGATTTTTACATCATTCTCTTCGCTTTATTTGAACAACCATAACATAAATAATGGCATACATAATGAAGATTGCTGCAAGCAATCCAAAGAAGAGCAATCCATATTTGAATACATAAACGCCTATGATGATAGCAAAAATCCAAAAATAACTATGTTTCTCATCTTCATAGGTAACATCGATGTGATAAGGATCATCTGCATCCAATGTCACATTAACATCTTGAACTTCAGGACCTATGTCTCCCCCTTGATCTTCGATCATCTCAATGGGTGTTGAAACAAACAATGTTTCTCCTTCATCACTAAACAAGACGAGTTTGAACTCTGAAAATTGAAACATATCCTCATCAAACATGAATGTCAATTGACATCTACCCATGCCTTCAACATAAGCATCCTGTACATAAGCGAGATAGCTGATCCAAATGGCACCATAAGATGCGATATAATCGATCGTCTCTATGTGTCCAAAACGGTTTTGATAAAAATCACTTTGTGATGTTAAAAGACGCTCATTGGCCTCCTGTTTTAAAACGAGAAGATCGATGTGGCCACCATTAAAATAGCCGTTGTTACAATCTGCTGATTCTATTTTGATTTTTACACCATGATCAATCGGAGGGGTTGCCTCGACAGATAAAAAAGGAATGCATAAGAAAACGATTAGAAGTGTGAGTAGTTTTTTCATATGATGTCCCCCGTAATATGATGTCTTTACACTTATTATAAACCATTAAGAAAAAAACTGTTCATCTTCGAGCAGTTTTTATTCAATCCGGTAGATAAATCGATTTTTACCTTGGCTCTTTGCTTCATATAAAACCTGATCGGCCTTTTTGATAACATCATCTCGAGCTGTCGCCATCATAATACCAATAGAAACAGATATGCCACGTTTATCTGGTAAAAACCTGATTTTTCTTGTTTCTTCAATGATGTTTTGAGCAACTTTTTTTACATTTTCTTGATCTTCCCAAAAAAGACCAACAAACTCATCGCCACCCAGACGATAAAATAAATTATATTCTGACTCATATTTTCTTAAAATAGCACTAAAAGCTGTGAGGTACGTGTTACCTAATCCATGTCCATAGGTATCATTAATTCTTTTGAAATCATCTAAATCAAGATAGAGCACATGGAAATAAGGCCATTTGTACCGTTCTCCATAATGATAATCTAATGCATATCGATTAAATAATCCTGTGAGGGAATCTTTATTTGATTTGTCATAATTTTGTTCTTCTTGATTCATCCCATCAGTCACTTCAGTGATAAAGATAACCGTAATCTCTTTCGTTTTTTCAATCGGTAACAAATCGATAGTGATCCATCTTCTTTGATCTGTTATGATGGGTAATGTTACTGATGACTCCTTGTGAAAACTATAAGCTCTTGTATGAATATACTCTAAATGGTTTTTTACACTAGCCATATTGGCATAACTATTATGAGGATCATATAATTGTAGAAGATTATCGTATGCTATACGTTCTTGATCTTTCAATCCGATCATTTCTAAAGTACCTGAAATGACATTCAAAAAAACATGCTCTACATCCCTAACTTCCGCATAACAAATGATGCGGTTTGTTTTTCCAAGAAGAACATCATGGATCATATCAAGTTGGTACTTTTGTTGTAATTTCTTTGAAGCGATGTCAAAATAAGGATTTTTCATTGATGAATCTCCATATATGCATGTGTACCTTTATTATAGGTAATTAAAAAATAAAAACAAAGAAATTAACAAATACTTAAGAAAAAAAGCACATAAAGTGCCTTTAACTGATTTTGGGTTCTACTAAATTCAAGACAACAGCACCAATCGCATTACCAAAGATCCAAATCGTTGTGTAAAGCAGTGCTTGCCATGACCATGTATTTCCTACAAAGAAATAAAGCATATTTGCGATACTATGTTCAAACTTTGAAAGAATAAAGATCGTCACCGCAAAGATCACAATCAAAACCTTCATTAAATCGATTTTCATTGCTTTATAACCTTGAACACCTACATACATCATCATGCCACAAAAAATGGCTAAGATGAGTGTTTCATACCATGCATTGCTAAGTTTCAATAAACTTAATGTTTCTGCAGCATCAATGACTGTATCAATGCCTGAAAAACGGAATAATAAACCTACTAAACCTATACCAATGATATTACCTACAAGTGTTTTTAACAATACTATGAGATAACCTTTTTCATAGGGTAAGAGATATCCTACTTTACCGGTGTATAAGTAATAACCTTTTGTGACAACCATGAGCAATCCAAAACTGAAGAGGAGTGCACCAATCACTTTGTTGTCAACAGATAAATAAGCAACGCCTGCGATTCCTATAAACAAACCTGCCAATATCGCCTTAATGATGATTGAATCTTTCATGATTATTTTATCCTTTTGAACCCATAGATTGCACCTACAACAAAGTTGGCTAACTTTGCTGGCAAAAACTTATGGAGTATGACAAATATTTTATATTTGAAACCAATGGTTTTATAAAGTGGCATATGTCTTCGTTTAATGAGGCGAGTTATCGTTTTTGCTGCAACTTCAGGGTCCATACCGTTGCGTTCATCATGTTCCATGACACCAACCGATTTATCAATTCTCTTTTGATAGATTGGGCTATCAATTTCATTTTTCTTTCTATTCTTGGTGAATCCTGTTTTAATATCACCAGGCATCACTGAACACACTTGAATTTTATACGGGGAAACCTCGTTATGCAGTGCTTCACTAAATGCATTGATTGCTGCTTTAGAACTAGAATAGAAAGCTTGAAAAGGAATGGCTAAACGGCTTGCAACTGAACTCATGTTAATGATTTTGCCCCCACCTGTTTGTCTCATCAGAGGAAGTGCTGCTTTTGTAGAGTGAAAGACACCCATGAAATTAACATTCATCAGTTCATTCGCATCTTCAATCGATGTATCCTCGATACTTCCGGATATACCAAATCCAGCATTGTTGATCAACACATCAATGCGTCCTTCGATATCATAAATATCTTTATAGCATGTATTCAATTGTTCAAAATTGGTCACATCAGCTTGGATACCTTTCACGTTTTTTTCGTGAATCTTTGATCGACTTATCCCATAAACGTGGTGTCCTTTAGCTCCTAAATAATTAGCAACCTGTAAGCCAATCCCAGATGATGCGCCTGTTACAATAATGACTTTCATTTTTACTCCTTTAAATCCTCTAATCCTTTTAGGACTTCCACAATCTTTTCAATAGCTTGGTCCATTAATTCTTTGGTATGTGTTGCCGTATAGCTTGTACGAATTAAGCATTCACCAATAGGTGTTGCTGGTGGTACAACAGGATTGACATAAACGCCATGTTCAAAAAGCTGATTGCACGCAATCATCGTACGTAGTGGCATAAATGTATAAATAGGGATAATCGGTGTTTTCGAATCTCTGATTTTTAATCCTTTAGCTTTTAATCCTTGACGCATGTATTCTGCAATATCATTTAATGCCTGAACACGTTCAGGTTCACGCTTTAATACGCGTAATGCAGCTAAAGCTGCAGCTGTATTTGAAGGTGGAATAGCCGCAGAAAAGATATAAGGACGAGAGTTATGTCTGATATAATCAACAACATCCTTTTCAGCAGCAACGTAGCCACCTAAAGATGCAAGTGATTTAGAGAATGTTCCCATAATGATGTCAACTTCTTTTTCTAGCCCAAAGTGTTCTGCAGTACCTCTACCACGAGCACCCATAACACCTAAGCCGTGTGCATCATCAACCATGACACGGGCACCATATTTTTTTGCGAGTGTTACGATTTCAGGCAGTTTTGCAATATCACCACTCATGGAGAATACACCATCCGTGATAATTAATTTTCCTTTATTATCAGGTGCTTTAGCAAGCTTTTGTTCGAGATCTTCCATATCCGCATGCTCAAAGCGAATAACTTCTGCATAGCTTAATCTTGTGCCATCGTAGATGCTTGCATGGTTTTCTTTATCAGAAAAAATGATATCATTTCTACCAGCTATGGCTGAGATAATACCTAAGTTTGATTGAAAACCTGTTGAGAAAATTGTACAATCTTCTTTATTTAAAAATTCAGCTAATTCATGTTCTAACTCTTTATGTAAATTGAGTGTTCCATTTAAAAAACGAGATCCAGATACACCTGTTCCATATTTGAGTGTTGCGTCAACTGCTGCTTGAATGACTTCAGGGTGTGATGTAAGACCAAGATAGTTGTTTGATCCAATCATGATCATTTCTTTGCCTTCCATATGAACAACAGTATCCTGTTTTGATGTTAATTCATGAAAGTAAGGATAATATCCTGCTTCACGTGCCTTTTTGGCTGTGTCATATTGATAACACTTTTTGAATAAATCCATAGTATTTCCTCTTTTCAAAAAAAACCGCTTAAATCTATTATATTACATTTTAATGTAAATACATCTTTTGAATCATTCGTTTTTACATGAAAGCGTTTATGATGAAAGACGATTGCTAAACTTTCATGAAATTGTTAAGGACATAAAAGCTTTTTCTTCCATAGTTTATCACGTATTTCAATAGGGCATTGAAACAACGAATTATCTCTTACGTAAATTATGATATAAATTTATGATACGACAACCTAAATTGATGTTAAAAAGAGCATAAAATACAGCATTTCTTACAAATATCTTAAATCGTATCACGAACATGTTCAAACCGTTTGTTTAGAAGCTAAAAATACTTTACAATAGATATGTATTTAATAAATTAAATGAGGTCGTGTATACATGAATTATATCAAAATTGATAAAACGATAAAAAAAGCACTCTATCTTCAGATCAAAGATTCCATTGAGGATGCGATTAAAAAAGGTGCACTCACTGATAATGACCGCTTACCTACAGAAAGTGAATTGTGTGATGTCTTTGGAATCAGTGATATCGTTGTAAAAAACGCTTATAAATTGCTCGTCAAACAGGGTTTAATTATTCGTGTCCAAGGTAGTGGCACTTTTGTTTCTACACGCAAAGTTTTTAAGTTCCCTTTAGGTGGTTTTGACCGTTTATCTAACTTTTCAAGTTACACCTATCACTCCAAGTCAAAACGCGTGATTCTTTTTGATATCGCGAAAGATGATGAGATGGTTAAAACAACATTAGGTTTATCCGATCAAACATCTTACTTTGTAGCGAAATATATTGTGTTCATTGAAAATGCAGAAGTTTTAATGCAAACCCTCTATTTATCACAAGCTAAATTCCCTGATTTATCTATCCATGATATCGAACAACATAATTTAGTTGAATTATTACAATCCCGTTTTCCTTATGGTATTAAACGTGTTAAAAATGGTTTTAGCCCCGTGAATTTAACCTCTTCTGAAGCACTGTTACTCAATACATATAAGCATGCTGCAGCTCACAAGGTACGTACGGTTGTTCATTATAAACATGATTTGCCCATCGCATTTATTGAAACACTCTTTTTAGGACAGTATACACAGTTTGAGGTGATTTTAGGATGAAATTAGATAAGATAAAAATTGATAAAAGACAATCGACACCCATTCCTTTACAAATATTTCAAGTCATCAAAGCGCTTCTCGTTGATCAGCAGATCAATTATTTAGAACAGCTTCCTTCGGTTGAAGAGGTATCATCATATTTTGAAGTTGACATGAAAGATGTGAAAGAAGCATATTCACGTTTAGTTTCTGAAAACTTACTCCATGTGGAACAAGAAAAGTATTATGCCAATTATGTTACTTTTTCATCAGATTATTACATAAAACCTTCTAAACTTTATGATATTATTATTAAATTAGGGTTGACCCCTTCCATTAAAACCATTAAAAAAAGAGTAACTGTGTTACCCTTCCATTTACAAATTGAATCATCTGTAAAAAATGATGATACCTATATTCACTTAAAAAGAATTTATTACGGAAATGATGTTCCTCTAGCTTTGATGGATACGTATCTTCCCTATAAAACTTTTCACAACATTGAACATTTGATTGTTGATGAAAAACCGTTGTATGATATCATCTTCAATGAAGCAGGAAAACTTGTCTCATCAGGAAAAAGATTGATGACTGTGGTCAATTTAGCGCGCGAAGATGCGAAAATATTAAATGCAGCACGTGATACTGCGAGCTACCAAGTTGTTTCATCAACTTATGATCAACATCATCATTTAATCGATATTTCAAGAAGTATTTCCACGATGAATCAATACTTTGAAGTTGATTTCAATGAAGATGACATTCAAAAGATTGCTAAAAATCATTTCTTTTACATCTAGTCAGCACATGCTGACTTTTTTTATATATACAAGGCCATCAACGTGCTATCGTAATATG
>JAVEQT010000008.1:0-36441 GCA_034007485.1 Acholeplasmataceae bacterium | reverse complement strand
GGTTCCATCGCTAAAATACCAGCAACAGCAACTCTTCGCATCTGGCCACCTGATATTCTAAATGGGGATTGTTCAAACAATGATTCATCGATACCTACTTTAAATGCAGCTTTTTTAGCTTTTTCAGTGGCTTCTGCTTCTGTTGATTTAAAGTTCTTAGGACCAAACATAATATCTTTTAAAATGGTTTCTTCAAATAACTGATATTCTGGAAATTGGAAAACAAGTCCTACTTTTTGTCTTAAATAATTAATCTTTTCATTTTTTTTAGGTGGAAGGTTTTGTCCAAAGACAACGACGTTTCCTTTTGATGGCAAAAGAAGTGCATTCATATGCTGCACTAATGTTGATTTCCCTGATCCTGTATGTCCAACAACTGCTATGAATTCACCCTTGGGTTTAATATCAAAGGTGATGTGCCCAATCGCGTCATAATTGACTTTAAATCCGCGATAAGCGTAACTTACATCTTTGAATTGAATGCCCATAGTGCCTCCACAAGCTTTGGATCCACCTTAGGATCTTTCGCTAAATCGTTATATAAAGATAGACTGAAAGGAAGCTCTAAATGAGATGATTTTAATAAATCTTCTTCTCTAAAAACCTCTTTTGGTGTACCTTCTAAAATAATTTCTCCATCTTTTAAAACAATTAACCGATCGCTCATACCAGCAAATGATAGGTCATGTGTAATCGTAATAATTGTCTTTTGAAGTGACTTGTTTAAATACTTGATGAGTTCAACAATCTCCAATGTTCCTTCAGGATCTAGCATCGATGTCGCCTCATCTAATATAAGAATATCTTGTTCCATCGCCAATGCACCAGCAATAGCAACTCTTTGTTTCTGACCACCAGATAATTGATGGGGTTCTTTACCTAGAAAATCTTCCATACCCACTAATTTTGCATAATGCATAATCTTAGTCATCATTTCATCAGCAGGAATACATTGATTCTCTAAACCAAAAGCGATATCGTGCTTTACCGTAACACCGACAAATTGATTGTCAGGATTCTGGAAAACGATACCTATTTTTTTTCTGATTAGGGGTAGATTTTGCTCATTAAGTTCTAACCCATCAATATGAATTTCACCCGACGTGGGTGCTAAAAGACCGACAAGACATTTGGAAAGCGTCGATTTACCAGATCCATTGTGTCCTAAAATAGACACCCAAGACCCCTTTTCAATCGATAGGCTAACCTTGCGCAAAGCTTCATCATCTTGGTTGTATGAAAAGCTTAAATCGCTCACTTTTATCATGTGTGTTCACCTACATTTCGTACCTTAACATTATATCATGTTAAGGCAAGTTATGAAAGTAGCGCGATAAATATCACATGATGATTTCAGAAATGTTTTCAGATATCCTTCATTGTCTTTTAAAAGAAATGTAAAAAGGTGGTGTTTTTCCAATATTTTATTTATAATGGGTATGATAACAAGTTGAGGTGAATCAAATGGTACATACATTTACAACAGGTAATTTTGAATCTGAAGTTCTAAAAAGTGAGGTTCCTGTTTTAGTTGAATTTTGGGCGACCTGGTGTGGTCCTTGTCAAAGGGTTGCTCCTATTTTAGAAGATTTAGCTAATGATGTCTTAGAAAAAGCAAAAATAGGTAAACTTGATGTTGATGAAGAATATGAAATAGCAGATGAATTAGGCATTATGAGCATTCCTACAATCATCGTATTTAAAGATGGTAAAGTTCATCAATCCACGATTGGTGTTCAATCAAAAGATACGTTAAAGAAGATGCTTGGTCTATGAACGACTGTTTGATTATTGGATATGGTCCTGCAGGCATTTCTGCTGGTATCTATTTAAAACGTCAAGGCGTCCATCCAACCATCATCGGTAAAGACTTGGGTGCGCTTGAAGGATATGATGATAAAGTTGAAAACTATTATGGCTTAGTGGAGCCTATTTACGGTAAAGATCTAATTCGTAATGGGGTTGAACAAGCCAAGAATCTAGGTATTAAAGTGTTGACTGATTCTGTGATATCCATTAAAAGTGTTGAAAAACATTTTGAGGTGATTACACAGCATCATACTTATGAAACGAAGACGATTTTACTCGCAACTGGCAAAACAAGACGTACAATGAAGCGTGCTGGTTTTACACAGTATCGTGGTAAAGGTATTAGCATGTGTGCAACGTGTGATGGCTTCTTTTATCGAAGAAAAAAAGTAGCGATTATCGGATGTGGCCCTTATATGTTACATGAACTGGAATATCTTAAGAAAATGACAAAAGATATCACGGTATTCACAGATGGAAATCCGCTTCACGAAGACGTTGACGTTCCCGTAGTTTATGATAAGATTACAAAGTTTTCTGGTACAGATCGTTTGACACACATTGAAACCTTAGATCAATCTTATGAAGTGAATGGTGCATTTATTGCGCTTGGCATACCAAGCTCAGTTGAATTTGCGAGTCAAATGGGTGTAATCATTGAAAAGAATAATTTAGTTGTTGATGCTAACTATATGACCAACATTCCAGGTATGTTTGCAGCTGGAGATGTTATCGGAGGTAAGCTTCAGATTGCAAAAGCTGTATATGATGGTATGAATGCTGCTGATGCGATTTATAATTATCTACATCCAAAAAAATCACTTGTCGCCAAGTGATTTCTTTTTTTTATTCGCTTACTTGTGTTACGATTTCAAAATGAATGACTTCTATACCTTCTGCTGTTCTGTAATAGAGTTCATAATAGCCGGGTACAGAAAATCTAACTTGTGCTGGTAAATAAATATATTCACCATCATTGATTGCATAATACCAATAAGGGTTGTATGTATCATATGTAACAAAGACAGAGTCAACATATTGACCGAGTTCTTCCACACCAACAACATCTGGGAAATCATCAATAATTAAATAGTCTTGAATCATACCCGTGCCATCAGCATTTCTTAAGAAATATTGTCCTTCATCCTTGAGATCAAATGACTGTGAATAATCAACATAAGTGAGTGTACTTCCATCGACTTTATAAACGCGGATTGTAGATGAACTTATCGAGAATGATGCTCCATTTTCGGGTGACAGTTTTTCCTCATACGTGTCAATCGATTCAACAACCTCATAAACATCTTCACTATTCATTTCAAGTTTCGTTATATATCGTGCATAAGATACTTTTCCATTGATGATTACATAAGCTCTGATATAAACAGGGTTATCCGATACAGAGATGGCTGATTGAGTTATCATATACATATCATCTTGATCTAAGGTTCCGCTCTTTTTAGAAACTCCTGGAATATCAAGTTTTAGGAAGGGGTGTTCTGTTGAATAGAGAATACCCTTTTCAGAGATTGGATAGTTGAGATCCTCATCGAAAGGAAATGTTATACGATACTGTGGGATAAAAGATGTGTCATTTTCAATCAACGATGTGTAAACTAATGCAACATGTGGTGTTTGTAAATCGAGATTAAAGACATGAAGATACTCATCACCAGTTAATGTATCTTTAGTGACAAGTTCTCTGATACCTTCTCTGTATAAATCACTCCAAGATGCATAACTTACACCATCAATGGTTGCTGTGTATCCATCTAATATTTCAATAATCATTGATGGTTTAAAATTGACATTGTCTGTGTCAAATTTGAAATAGCCACCACTTAAAACATAATTAGCTCCAACGACTGTACCCTCAGGTACTTGAATGTATGTTTTATAGGTATAAACGGGACTATAAACGATCTTCGTCTCATAACGTGCAAAGATGACAAATGTATAGTTCGTATCACTTAACAGAGGCTCAGTTAATTCATTGAGAACGATTGTGGATGTGTTTTGATTTGTATCGTCAAATGATGAAACAACACGCATTGTATTAGCACTGTAATAAGACGGGGTGTCTTCTACTGTGCTATATAAAATACCAAATTCTACACGATCTTCTGATACAGAAAAGTCGGTTTCTACACCAGCTAAATGCATGATTGCAGAGAGTGTTATACGTTGTTCAACAAAACCATTATTTAATGTTGATGATTGAATAAATGCTTGATTATCTATGTAGCTTGTTCCTTCAATTTCATCAAAATCAATGTGCCAAACGGCATAAAGTGTTACATCAGCAGCTATGCTGAGTTCATCTAATGGTGTTGAGAAAAGTGCGTTTGAATCAAGTGACCATCCGATAAAGATGTGATTTGCATAAACAAACTCTGTTGTAGGACCTGTTGGATAACTATTCTCGTTGACGTGTTCAATGATGGGTTCTGGTTGAAACGCTCCATTTAAATCATAGGTGACTGTGTATGAAGCAGTTGAAACTTCTTCCCATTTCGCATAAACAGTAGTGTTTTCATAAATGGTCATCGTTTCAAAATCAAAGGGTTGATTTCCTGATGCTTCGACATACCATCCTAAAAATGTAAAACCTTCTTTTGTTGGTTCAACAGATGGTCTTATCGCATATGTTCCCATATTGACAACTTGATCTGAGAAACTACCACTTCCACCTTGTAAATCAAAGGTGACGGTTGCGGTTGAAATGACGATAACACTCCATTTTGCGTAGAGTGTGATGTGATCAGTAATTTCTTGGTTCGTGTAGGGGGTTGATAACGATTCATCAACATACCACCCCGCAAATATAAAACCATCTTTTGTAGGACTATCTGTCATTGTGAGTACACTATTTCTTTCGACTGAGATAACTGGAAAAGAGCCCAAACCCCCATTGAGTTCAAAGGTGACAAGTACAAAACTTGATAATGCTGCTGCAGTTACAGTAAATGTTTTTTCTTTATATGAATCCCCTATGGTTAATCTTAATACAACCGTATACACTTCGTTAGCAACGACAGTGAATGTTCCTTGAGTGACATCAATGGTCTCTTGACGACTATTGGTAACAACAAAGCTAACTACAGCACCATGTTTTTCAATCAGTGTTTGAAGATCATCAATTGTATAGTATATCTCATAAGATCCAGGTGTAATTCCTATTTGATCAAAGGTATCGATATCAATATCATCTAAGTCTATACCCGTATTTCCACAAGCCATCAGAAAAAAAGGTAGTATCAATAGTATACCGATTGTTAACAAAATTTTTCTCATAAAATTCCCCACTTTTTAAGTTTATTAAAAGACATTTGATTATAGGATACGCTTATCATAAAACAATGTCAATATATGATAAATTGATTATATAAAAAGATGTAAAGCGCACATTAATCATGTGCGCTTTTTACTTATTCTTGAATTTTTTGAGATAAATATCTCAGATACGTTGATACGATTAATAAGACTAAAATGATGTATCCAATAAGTTCTAAAAATGTGCCTAAAAAGGTAACCATGACAAAACTCAATATAACCGTTAAATTAACAACTATATTTGTTACGGTTTTATATTTTTCTGATAGTTTCTTTGAAAATAATTCAAAGGATAAAACAATTAAATGGAATAAACTACCCAACATGACAAGTGTGATCACTATATTTCCAATGATCATATAATCGCCTTTCACGATAGCTTCAAATCCATTAAACATGATGGTTACTTCATCTTTTTGGTGCATCATGGGAAAAAAGAATAAAGTTATAAGAAATATTTGTATAGAAATACGTAAAGCATTGAGTTTCATTTTAGAGTTTTAAATCATCAACAGCATCTAAATATGCGCGAATAGGTTTGACGATTTCTTTTACTGTACCTTTGACAAATGGATTTTGAAGTTTTGCTTCTTCAACTAAACCTAAGAAGCTCTTAGAACCACCAAGTTTACATAACTTAATGTAAGAATCGAGTGCTTTCGCATGATCTTCTTGGCTCTTAATCCAATATTGGAATGCACAAACTTGGGCAAGTGTGTAATCGATATAATAGAAAGGTGATCCAAAGATATGGCCTTGTCTAAACCAGAAAGTTCCCTTTTCCATAAACGCATCATCGCCATAATCTTTAAATGGTAAATACTTCTTTTCGATTCTACGCCATGCTTGTTTTCTTTCATCTGGTGTCATTTCAGGTTTTTCATAGACTTCGTGTTGGAATTCATCAACTAAAACGCCATAAGGAAGGAAAGAAACCGCACCTGCTAAATGACTGAATTTGTACTTGTCAGTGTCATTTAAGAAGAAATTTCCAATCCATGGCCATGCAAGAAACTCCATACTCATTGAATGAATTTCAGCAGCTTCCATGGTTGGCCAGCGATACTCAGGAATTAATTCTCTACTTGAGTAGACTTGGAAAGCATGACCTGCTTCATGAGTTAACACATCAACATCATGCGATGTGCCATTGAAGTTAGCAAAAATAAAGGGTGCATCGTAATTAGGGATATAGGTGCAATATCCGCCACCTTGTTTACCCGCTTTAGCATCTAAATCGAGTAGTTCTTGATCTAACATGAAGTTAAAGAATTTTGAAGTTTCTGCTGACATTTCATCATACATGTTTTTTGCGATGTTGACTTGCCATGCACGGTCACCTTTAGGTGTTGGATTACCTGATAAGAAAGATAATGCTAAATCATATGATTTAGGATTTTCTATACCTAAACGTTTTGCCTTTCTTTGTGTTAAATCATTGACGAGAGGAACGATGTCTTCAAAAATTTGATCACGGTAAGCCTTAACATCTTTAGCATTATAGTCTGTACGTCCAAAGCGATCATAACCGAGTTGAACAAAGTTTTCATAACCTAATTCTTTCGCTATCTTCGTTCTAACTTTAACCATATCATCATAGATACGATCAAACTGTGCTTCATTTGTTTCAAAAAACTTAGATACTGCAAGCTGTGCTTGATGTCTCGTTTCACGATCTAAATCTTGTAGGAAAGGTGCCATTTGTGAAAGATTATAAATTTCACCCTTAAATGGAATTTTAGCTGAAGCTTGCAGTTTGCTATATTCTGTTGATAACTTGTTTTCAAGTTGAAGATCAGGGATAATCTCAGGTTTGAATGTTTTTCTCGCAAGTTCTCCTCTTTCAAACATGAGCGAACCAAACTCTCTGACTAAACCTTCACGATGAGGTGAGTCTAAAAGTTTTTCAATAAACATTTGTTCATACTGACGTAAAACAGGCATGTTTTCATCAAAAAACTCTTGTTCTTTTTCATAGAACTCGTCGGTGGTATCAATACTGTTTCGAATACCTACTAAAGACCCTTGTGTACCTAAATCATCATTAATCTTAAAGATATCATAAGATGCTTTAATTTCAGTTTCTAGACCTTTTCCTGTATTGATTAAATCAAGCTTTTCTTCTAAACTTTTCTTGACCTTATCTAAATCAGGGCGTTCATACTTAAAGTCACTAAATTTCATATCGTTTTACCTCTTTCTTTAGGGTTAATTATACTATGATTTGTCTTATAAGACAAGAAATGAAAAAGGAAAGCATGATTTGCATGAACTTTCCTATCGTGTTTACACTCACATCAGACTATGCCTAAAGTTTTTTAAATATGATATCTGTCTTTTTCTCTAATATCAACACTAAAGGAATCAGTAATACAAGATTCGTAAGTGCCATCATCAAGAAAACAAGTGTTTCCACCATCAGATCACTCATAAAATAATAAACAACACCATTGATAGCCATGATGGCAAAGCCACCAAAGATAGCGAGTAAAGCTCCAGCACTTTGCTTAACGACTTCTGTATCATTAACAAAATTAAACTTAGGTGTTAATAAATTCATAATCGCATCAAAACATGAAATGACAAGCGAGAATAAAATAACAAGTAGCATCATCAAAAGCTGACTGAGTAGTGGAATCTTGAGTGAAATGCCAAAGAGAACAATACTGATTAATCCTACAGGAATCATTAATATAAGATTAAAAATGATTTTCCCATACATCACTTTTTTGGGTTCAATCGGTAAACTTTTAATCATCCAAAAGCTTTTACCTTCTAAGCTTAAAGAGATCGCAGGTGTATAGGTCATAGCCAGTGAAAATCCAACTAAGATCAAAATCATCATTTCAATGGGCATATTCTCAGCACCTATCGCTTCACCTAAAATTGTTTCAAGTTTACTTTGAAAGAAAAGACTAGCAACAGATGCCACAAGTAAAATGACGGGACCAAAGCCTGAATTAACAGCATACAGCGTACTTCCAAAAAAGCGTTTCACTTCTTTTTGAACGACAGCGGTTACTTGTGAACGTTTTTGATATTTTAAAGTGCCTACCGTTTTTCTCATGTTAACTCTTACACCACGTTGATTTGTCTTGTGAACGAGTCCTTGAATTAAATAGACATAGATACCAAAAATGACACCATTAGCTAAAACAAGATAAACTAAATGGATCAAGGATTGTTGATGAACAGCAATTCTAAACCAATCGAATGGTATATAAACTTTTGCAATGCCTTTAAATAAATCGATTTGCCCTGTTAAAGGATTTTGTTCCACATCATTCATTGAAAAACTTAACATCATAATCCCAATCATAATAACAAAGACTAAGAATATACTGATCAGTTTAGAATGTCTTAATTTAGCTGTCAGTGTTGCAATGCCTAAAGATAACAAACTGATTACAACAACAGGTATGAGTGGAATAAAGATAAATCCAATGATGAAAATCAGAAGACCAATCAAACTAAATCCACTCCAGTAAAAATATGAAAACATAATAGGTAACGTAAATATAAAAGCTGTTAAATAGAGCAATACCATCAAAACAGTCATCTTTGCAAATAGGACTGTTCTCGGATGAATGGGAAGTGGTGATAAAAGTTCGTAATCTTTATAGTAAAATAAATAACCACTTGCTCTAAAAAGTGTGATAAAAAACGACATACCTAGCGTATAAATGCATAAGAAACTGATCAAGATTTCATCTTGACCCATCTCATGTAAAATGCGTCCTAAATCGTAAAACATGTAGCCAAATGCACCTACAAATACAATGATTGTGTAAACAATGGCTAATCCAATGAGCACAGCTTTTGTCTTTGACTTCTTAACATCAAACCCCATCAGTCGCTTTAGGGAGATGTTCTCTTTTAAAAATAATTTAACAAGTTTTAAATACATTAGGCTTCCTTTTGAATTTCCATAAAGATACTTTCAAGCGACTGATCTTTAATGATGGATTGTGTATCACCAGAAGCAACAATTTTTCCTTGTTTAATAATGGCAACTTTATTACATAACTTTTCAACTACTTCTAGAACATGTGTTGAGAAAAAGATAGCAGTTCCCTGATTGCACATGTCTTTAAATATTTCTTTTAATTGGAAACTCGCTTTTGGATCAAGGCCAACAAAAGGTTCATCAAGCAAAAAAACTTGAGGTTTATGAATAAGTGCACTGATAATGACAAGTTTTTGTTTCATTCCGTGTGAATAAGAAGAAATCGGATTATTTAGCACATCTCGGATTTCAAAAAGGATGGCATATTTTTCAATCTCTTTTTCTCTTGTAACTTCATCAAGTTCAAAAACATCAGCAATAAAATTTAAATACTGTAGGCCTGTCAGAGACTCATAGATATCTGGATTGTCTGGAATATAGGCAATTCTTTTTTTAACATCGAGTGGTTCTTTATTGATATTAAAGCCATCAACTTCAATCACACCTTCATCAAAATCAATAATACCTGCGATAGATTTTAATAGTGTTGTTTTGCCTGCACCATTGTGTCCTACAAATCCGAAAATATCACCTGCTTCAATGGTTAGTGTAACATTATCACAGGCTTTCTTAATCCCATCATAACTCTTGGTAACCCCCTTGATAACTAGCATGTCATCTTCTCCCTTCAAACGTTTATTCAAGGCCATTTTACCACCACTTCATGCATTTTTGCAAAAACAGATGTTATTTCTATGAGATTGTTTTATAATAAGAGTATGCGTTACATAAACAAGGAGGGAATTTATGAAATCAAGTAGAGAATTACGCCATCAGGCATGGGATCAACTCAGAAAGAGTTACTGGATGGTATTTGTTGTCACATTAATAGTCGCTGCACTTCCTGCAGCATCTTCAATTGCGGTTGTTGGATTTATTATTGCTGGACCGCTTTTAGTAGGTCAAGCCATCTATTTAATCGATATGGTTGAAACAAACTCAGATGGTAAAAAGATTGAACTTGTCATTGAAGGATTTAAAAAGAGCTTTGTTAATTCATTTTTAGCAATGCTTCTCGTGGGTGTTTTCACATTCTTATGGTCCTTATTATTTATCATCCCAGGTATCATTAAATACTATGCATATGCGATGACACCTTTTATCATTGCTGAAGATCCAGAAATAGATGCGATGGCAGCTATTGCTAAATCTCAGGAAATGATGAGAGGTCACAAAATGGAACTCTTCATTTTACAGTTCAGCTTTATTGGTTGGTATTTATTAGCAGCATTAACGTTTGGTGTAGGATTTATTTTCTTACTCCCATACGTTAAAACAGCTGAAGCAAACTTCTATGTAGAACTTAGAGGTAAAAAAGTAGTCGTTGCTGAAATCGAATAACCACTGCTCATTGACTCAAACAAAAAGATGCTTCTCGCAAGCATCTTTTTTTCTTTATATCATATCGTAACTGACGTTTTTAATAAATCTTTTTAACTGTTCTGTTTGAGGGTTATTAAGAAGATCAATCATACCATGTTCAATAATATTTCCATTTTCCATGAAAATGACATAATCAGCAGCTTTCTTTGCAAACTCAATCTCATGGGTGACAATCATAAAATTCATTTTTTTATCTCTTAATTTTAAAATGGTTTTGAGCACTTCCTGAGATAAAATAGGATCTAAGGCTGATGTCGGTTCATCCAGAAAGACAACTTCTGGTTGAATCGCTAAAGACCTAATAATACTTGCTCTTTGTGCTTGACCACCCGATATTTTTGCGGGTATTTTATCTTTATGCTCAATCAGTTCAAACTGCTCTAATAAATCAATAGCTCTTTGATTAGCTTCATCCAATGATAGATGATGTACTTTCTCTAAAACGAGTGTGATATTTCTTTGGATGGATAAATGAGGAAACAAATTATGCGACTGAAAGACAAATCCAATCTTTTTAAAGTATTCTTTCTTATCTTCATGAGTGACCTCATGATGATTTAAACAGATTTCTCCCTGAAGGGGGTCCTCAATACCAGATATTAAACGTAGTAATGTCGATTTTCCTGCACCACTTGGTCCAATGATAGCAATCCCTGATTTATCTTTAATTTCGATGTTAAGTTGATTCAATATCTTTTTTTGTTCATACTCTTGCGTGATGTTCGTAAGTTTTAAATCCATGATGTCACCTTCTTTTCAAAATATTTCGCTAAAAAGATGAGAGGAAGGGTAATACTTAGATATAACAAGAACATGACCAAATATCCTTCAACAACAGCATATGTTCTCGATTGAATTGTCGTTATCTGATTATAAAGTTCTTCCACACCGATAAAATTAAGTAAACTTGATCCTTTAATGATAATCGCTAAATTACCAATCATTGGTGGAACAATCACTTTGACAAGCTGCGGTAAAATAATGTAACGATATTTTTGGTAACTTGTAAAGCCTAAAACTTTCATCGCTTGATACTGTGTATCATCAATCGATTTTATGGCACCTATAAAAGCATTTCTCATGTAGGGACCCATAAATAAGCTAAAGCCTATAATACCTGCTAAAAAGCGATTGGAGAGGTTTAGAGGTGCTGCGATGAAGTAATAGGTGACAATCAAAAAGACAATCGTTGGTGTTCCAAAGATCACTTCACTAAAGATGTTAGAAATATATTTGAATGCAAGTATTTTTGAGTTCGATAGCAAGTATAAGATAAAACCTAAGATGATGCTTAAGATGAGAACAACAATACTCACAATAATGGTATTCACATAACCTTTAAACAGAATATTTGAATAACCAAAAACAGCTTCAATGCGAAAATTTGATCTTCCAGGATAGGCTAAGATAATGAAACTGAGCAGAAGTCCATAAAATAAGATGGCTAATCCGAGATGAAAAGCCTTATTCTTCTTCATTGATAATGCCTTGTAAGTAGACGTTTAGCGTTTCACCTGGAATGTTGTTCGCGATATCTTGATTATAAAGGTTTCTTAAAATATCATAGATACCATTAGTTTCAAGACCAGCAATAAATGTATTGGCTTGATCGACAAGATCTTCATTGTTTTTTCTAAATGCCATACCGATGGGTGACAAACTGATGGGGTCTAATAAAATCTCTGTCGTATCAGGATTTGCAAGATGATGTCCTGCAGCATTACTGATACTCATTAAGAAGACATCAGAAGTTCCTGTAACAACTTCTAAAACAGCTGCGTTTACATCATCGACTTCACGAATAATTGGATTATTGGCAAGTGCTCTTGCAATATCAAGTGGAGCAAACGTCTTGGGACCTACAAACTTAACACCCTCGATCGTTAAAACATCTTCTTTGGAATCAATTTGGTTTTGATCATAGAATGTTTTATTGACAAGAGCTACCAGGGGAAAATTAAAATAGGGGTCACTAAAATCGACGGATAGTGCTCTTTCTTCCGTGATGCTCATTGAACCAATAATGACATCAATCGATCCGCTATTGAGTTCCGTAATCAATGTGCCAAAAGGTAGGTCGACAATTTCGACTTCTCTTCCTAAATATTTCCCAAACTCATATGCAAGTGTGACACTAATACCTGTTGGGGTACCATCTTCAGTAACTGTTTCAAAGGGTGGATAAGATAAATCCATGCCCACTTTTAATACATCATCATCACTGGCACATGCAGCAAACGATAAGGCTGTAACGATGAATAGCGTAAGTAATAACCATTTTTTCATAAGTGTTCTCCTTTTAAAATTCTAGACTTATTATATTTATAAAATGTTTGAATTACAAAGGATTTGCTTTGATGTTTTCAGAATCTTTACAAAGTAAAAAAACTCAGTTACGAGAACTGAGTTTTATGTATTCACTTGATTTAATTACCACAAGTGATGAACGTGGGGTTTGATATAGGTGTTATAAATCCTTTCAACTTCATCCATCTGGTGTTTTGTGAGTGGTTTTAAGTCAGCTGCTTTTACATTCTCTATGATTTGTTCAGGGCGACTTGCTCCTGGTATTACAGTTGAAACGCTATCAAACATTAAAATCCAACGCAGAGCATAAAGAGGCAATTCTTTTTCGGGAAACACCTTTTTCAATTCTTCAACAGCCTCTAAACCGATATCATAAGGAACACCTGAGAATGTTTCTCCTTTATCGAAAGCTTCACCTTGTCTATTGAACGTGCGGTGATCATTAGGTCCAAACGTTGTTTTTTTTGTATACTTACCGGTTAAAAGACCACTTGCGAGTGGCACGCGAACAATGATGCCAACACCTTTTTCTTTTGCTATGTTAAAGAGTTCTTGTGCTGGGCGAAGCCGAAACATGTTGAAAATAACTTCGATTGCTTCTACGCCAGGATAATTCATGGCAAGTATACCTTCTTCAATCTTTTCAATCGATACGCCGTAATGTTTGATTTTACCTTGCTTTTTAAAATCATCCATGAAATCAAAGACTGTTTTATCTTCGTAAAGATCAGTAGGTGGACAGTGAAGAAGCACCATATCGAGTGCATCGACTTGTAAATTCTTTCTCGAATCATCGATGAATTTGGTTAGATTTTCCTTCGTGTAGAGTGTTTTGTCTTGTTGAGGAAGTTTTCGTCCAACTTTTGTAATGACAAACATCTTGTCATCTTGTTTAAGATTGAAGTTTCCAATCGCTTTTTCTGACATACCGCCTTGATAGACATCTGCTGTATCCAGTGTGTTGATACCTAAATCTTGTGCTGACTTTAACGTTTCATATGCGATTTCATCATTAAAGGGGTCGCCCCATCTTGAACCGAGTTGCCATGTTCCAAGTGAAATTTCAGAAACTAAGATGTTGGTTTTTCCAAAAGGTCTTGTTTTCATAATGCCTCCTTTTACATCAGATATGTTTCTTTTTTAAATTCTCCATAATTGATTTCATAGGTCATGATAACACTTAATCTTGGAACTTGTCCTTCAATCTTAAGTGTTGTTGTTTGTTGTGTACTTGTGACGATAATAGGTCCCCAAATGCGTTCTGCAAATTCTGGATGATCGATAAAGGGATTGCGGTTATCTTGATGCGTATAAATTAATTCATTTCTTCCTCTTTCAAAATCATCAACTGGATCTTGGATATGCCATCTAAGAAGAAGATTTAAATCACCTACTGTTGATGTATTAATAATCAAATTCCAACGAACATGCATGTAAAGTAAGATACGTGCTAAATCACCTTTATCTGCTTCCCCTGGGAAGTAGCCGCCTGAAACAAAACCATGGGTTCCTGTACCAGCTGCATACGGTAGATTGCTACGGCTTGAATTGATGGATGGATTTGCTGGTTTTAGATTTTGCAAGTCTGATGCGATATTAGCCACTTCATTAACTGCACTTGCACCAAGCATGCTTTGTGGCCAAACATGTTCTCTATTCCATGTTGTACCACCATCCCAAGCACCTGATACTGAAGCACGGTTGTAGACTAAAATAACGTTATTTGCATTGTTTGGATCACGGTCTGTATCATCTAAGATATAGCGTGCATCACCATAAGTTTGTAAATCCATTTGTGAAATGAGTGTGCGTAAAGCAGCTTTTAATTGAACATCAGTGACACCCGATAAAGATGCATAGTAATCTGTATAAACGGCATCATAAACCCAAATCGCATAAATAGTGATGTCTGATGATATCAACGTTTCAGCATCAAAAGGAATTGTTCCTGCAACATTAGTTGCCCATCCCTGTAGGGAATGATTCTCTTTGACTAACTCTGTAGGAAGGATCACATCCTCACCATATGTAAGATTTTGAGTGCCCACTTCAACGCCTTCACTGATGAAGGTTACAACATAGGTATTTCTATCAAAATATACCTTATATGTTTGAATCGTATCAGAGACAGTATCTGCTGTATCACTTAATTCTTCATTCAATGTAAATCCTGTAAACGTTACAGGCAATACAGCTATTGAATCAATAGGTGTAGTCATGGTTGTTGTTGATTCTAGAGTGTATAATTCATCATCGATATTTTGATAATAAAGTTCAATAACATAACTACCCATCGGAATAACCGTCATTTTAGCTTCGACAGTCATCGACTGATTGACGGGTTGCGTAAATTCAAATCTTGTTGTTAATTCAGGTGCAACATACCAACCATCGAAAGTGTAACCATCAACACTGGGATTGGAAAAACCAGAGATGAATTCACCTGCTTTGACAGTAACCGATTTAACAATCTCATCGAATACCTTAAATGTGACGGTGACATCGTTATATAAACCTAAAACGGTGACATAAAAATCTTTTGTCAAAGACTCTTCACCAAGCGTAACTGTGACAGTTAAAGTAACATCTGTATTCACTTCTGGACGGTTCACTGTACCAAAGTTATCGATAATACTTGGGTGACTACTTTCCCAAGTGATTGTGACATCTGAGTTTAGATTGGTCTCAAGAGGGAATGTAAGATGCGTTGTTACAGAAGAGAGTGAATCGTCATCTGCAAATGTAATGTCAATATTGTTTAAAACTGTTTGTAGTGATGCATCAACTTGACAGGAAATTAAAAAAATTCCTGATACCAAAAGAAACATCATTAAGATTAATTTTTTCATGATATACCTCGTTCTATTTTTAGAGTGCATATCTATTTTATGACACTTTGTTATAAATAACAACTTAAAAAGAAAAAAGCTTGTGCTTTTCTCATTAAATAGGAAAAACGCATCGTTTAGATGCGTTACTCATTTTTTATAAGGAATGCTTGAAAGATCAATTTTAAAGCGGCAAGCGCCATCATGACGTAAAGCAGATGAAAGCATTTCAATGGGTAAATCCGTATCAAAGATGACATCAAAAGGAAATTTGGTAAACCCACCGCTACAATAACACCAATTGGCTGAAATCTTAAACGGATTATCCTTTAAGACTTCTCTTGCAAAGGGGCAATGACACAAATAGTATGACTCTTCTTCTTTTGTCTTTGCTTGTAGAAATGCTTTTGTGTCATAAGGAATTTTGGTGATATATAACGCATCATCTTTTAAAACAGCTGACATCACTTCTTGGTTTTGTTTAACATAATCAATGACTTCTAGTGTGATATGTTGCTCAAACCAAACACGATTTTCTTCATAATGTTTTGTTAATTCAGCAACTTTTCTATCGTGTAAATCCTTTAAATAATACGCAAGTGTTGGTGCTGCTTCATAATAAATCTTTTCTTGCATAAAAGCTTCTTTAGGTATTTGGTGATGATTGTCTGCCAAAACCCTTTTGAGCTCAGTTTCATTTAATTCACTTTCTAAAAGTTCGATAAAAAACTTGGCAAATGAAGCCATTTCATCAAGAGGCGTACCCAAAACAGGAATACTCACATCAGAAATAATCGCATGCGCTCTTTCTTTATCAACAACTTTAGATAGTTTCGTCAAAATGGATTCAATCACACCTAGTCCACCTGTATATTTTGTTAATTGAATAAAGTGTTCATGCATGGACATCATTTTAAAATAGCGCATCAAAATCACAAAATGAGGTACTGAATTTTGTTCTGTTATGACGAGATAATGAATGATATGATCAAGCTCTTCTAATGATACTTCATCAAGATCAGACATGTTCTCTTTTTCAATCAATTGATGGATATCCTCTAAAAACTCTTTTGCCTTATTAAAATCTTTTAAATGATTTTTCTCATACCATTTTTCTAACAATGTTATATTCATATAATCACCTCGTCTTATCACTTTTAATCATATCACAATCCATCATAAAATGGCGACATTATTTAAGATGATCGCTTGATAAAGCAATAAAAAACAGGCCGAAGCCTGTTTCATTTTTAGACAAACTCAATGATTGCCATAGGTGCAGCATCGCCGCGTCTTGGCACTGTTTTAATAATACGGGTATAGCCACCATTACGATCTTGGTAACGTGGTCCGAGTTCGGAGAATAATTTTTGAAGTGCATTTTGGCCTTCCTTAACGTCCTCAAAACGAACGGTTTCAGCAGCTTGTCTACGTGATGCAAGCGTACCTTCCTTCGCTAAAGTGATCATCTTGTCGGCAAGCTTCTTCAATTCCTTTGCCTTCGCTTCGGTTGTTACAATACGTTCATTGATAATGATATCTGTAACAAGGTCACGAAGAAGGGCTTTTCTCTGGTCGCTCGTGCGTCTTAATCTACTATAAGCCATGATTTACTCCTTCTCTTCATCGTCAAAATGAAATTTTGAATCTTTATTTGAGGTGTTTTCAAATTCTAAGCCATGTTCTGAAAGCTTTTCCTTCAATTCCTTAAAGGACTTTCTACCAAGACTTCTAAAACGCATAACATCCTCTTCAGTCAAACGAATGATTTGACCTACGGTATAAATACCAGAACGTTTTAAACTGTTAAACAGACGTACTGATAAATCGAGTTGTTCGATCTTCATGTCAAGTTTCTTATTTGTCGGTTCTTCTTCTTGTTCGAAGATGAAGTCTGTTGATGCAGCTTTTTCACTGATTTGAACAATGGTATTGAAGTAGTCAATCAACATCTTAGATGCGAGTGCTAATGCTTCTTTCGCTAAAATTGCGCCATTGGTTTCAATTTCTAACATCAGTTCGTCAGCATCTCCTCTTGTTTTTTCAACATGATAAGATACGCGTGTTACTGGTGTATAAATCGCATCGATAGGAATAATGCTTTTTTCATTTCTTGAGAAAACTTTATTCTTATCAGCAGAAACATAACCGACACCAAGGCGAACAGTAACTTCCATGGACAAACGTCCATTTTCAGAAAGGTTTGCGATCACCTGGTTTGGATTGATAATCTCAACACCGTCAACATGATTGAATTCTTTTGCGGTAACCGGACCGGCACCAACTGCATAGAGTTCAAGTTTTTGTTCAAAGTCAGGGTCGTTAGAATCAACTGCGAAGATGACCTTCTTTAAGTTTAAGACAATACCCATGACGTCTTCATAAACACCCTCAATCGTTGAGAATTCATGTTCAACGCCATCAATTTTAATGTTGACAATCGCTGCTCCGGGTAGTGAAGAGAGTAAAACTCTTCTTAAAGCATTACCAAGGGTAATACCATAACCTCTTTCAAGAGGTTTAATGACGAAGCGTCCTTTATTGCCATCTACAGATATTTCTTCAACTGCGGTTGGTTTTTCAAATTTTAAATCTTTCACAAGTTACCCCTCCTTTTAATTAGCCACGTGGACGTTTGGGTGGTCTGCATCCGTTGTGTGGAACTGGTGTTACATCTTTAATTGCAGTAATTTCAAGACCTGCTGCTTGAAGCGAACGAATAGCTGCTTCTCTACCTGGACCAGGTCCTCTGACAGATACTTCAACCTTGATCATACCATTATCCATAGCTGCTTTAGCTACAGCTTCTGCTGACATTTGTGCAGCATAAGGTGTTGATTTTTTAGATCCTTTGAAGCCAAGTGCACCTGCACTGCTCCATGCGATTGCATTACCATCAACGTCGGTAATTGTCACGATTGTGTTGTTAAAGGTTGTATGAATGTGGGCAACACCAAGGGGAATATTCTTCTTAACCTTACGCTTTGTTGTTTTTTTCTTAGCCATGTCTTATTCCTCCTTTACTTCTTCTTGCCAGTGACTGCTTTTGGCTTACCTTTTCTGGTACGCGCATTGTTACGTGTATTTTGTCCACGAACAGGCAATCCCTTGCGGTGACGAATGCCACGATATGAACCGATTTCCATTAAACGCTTAATGTTTAATGTGATTTCACGACGTAAATCACCTTCAGTGATATACTTTTGCATTTCAGTACGAATGCGGTTCAGCTCGTCTTCTGATAAATTCTTAACGCGTGTATCTTCACTGATATTAGCGTCCTTTAAAATTTGTTGGGAAGTGGGTAACCCAATTCCGTATACATAAGTTAACGAAACCACGACGCGCTTGTCGTTTGGAATGTCAACGCCTGCTATTCTTGCCATAGTTTCCTCCTACTATCCTTGTCTTTGATTATGTCTTTTATTCTTTTTATTAATGACATAAATTTTTCCCTTGCGCTTAACGATGATATCGTCTTCGCTTCTTTTTTTAACAGATGCTCTAACTTTCATACCATTTCCTCCTTATTTGCGGCGGTACGTTATGCGGCCGCGTGTTAAATCGTATGGTGATAACTCTACAGTTACTTTATCACCAGGTAAAATGCGTATGTTATTCATGCGGATTTTACCAGATACGTGTGCCAAAACGATATGTCCGTTTTGGATTAGTTCTACCTTAAATTTTGTATTAGGCAATACTTCGATGACTTTCGCCTCGACTTCAATTAAATCTTCTCTTGCCATAGACTCACTCCTTTTTTGCAATCGTTAAAATCTCATAACCGGTATCCGTAATTACAATCATATGCTCAAAGTGAGCAGATGGTTTGCGATCGGTTGTTACCGTCGTCCAATTGTCAGACAATACTTTGACGCGTTTTGTGCCGAGATTGACCATCGGTTCTACGCAAAATGTCATTCCCGGTTTGAGTATTGGACCCTGATTAGGTTTCCCAAAATTAGGAACATACGGATCTTCATGAAGACTTCTACCAATACCATGACCAGTGAATTCTTCTACAATGCCGTAACCGAAAGGCTTGACATAGGTTTCAATCGCATGCGAGATATCTGAAACGTGGTTTCCTGGTTTTGCTTGTTCCAATCCAACATAAAGACTTTTTTCAGTAACCTCGAGCAATTTTTCAATGTCTGGTGTCACTTTTCCTATGGGATAGGTCGTTGCAGAATCAGCATGATATCCTTTGTAATTGACACCAAAATCTAAGGTAATGATGTCTCCTTCTTTAAGCACGTGCTTTGTAGAAGGAATACCATGAACAACAACTTCATTGATTGAAGTACAAATGGATCCTGGAAAGCCATGATAGCCTTTAAATGAAGGGGTAGCTCCAAGATTTCTAATAAATGTTTCGGCGAGTGTATCGAGTTGAAGCGTCGTTATACCTGGCTTGACATGTTCTTCAAGCATTTTTCTTGTTAAATCTAAGATGCGTCCAGCTTCACGCATCAACTCAATTTCACGTTGTGACTTGATTTGTATCAATTCATCTCACCTAATACTTTCTTTATGGATTCATTGGTATACGCGATTGATTTTGTACCATCAATTTCGATAATGGATCCATGTTCTTTATAATAACCAATGACTGGAGCGGTTTGATTGTAGTAAATGCGTAATCTACGCTTTACCGTTTCTTCCATATCATCAGCGCGCTGAATGAGTTTACCACCATCGAGATCACAGATGCCTTCTACACGAGGTTTTTTATTTTCGATGTGGTAAACAGCGCCACATGTTGAACAGACGCGTCGACCTGCGATACGCTTCACAATGACTTCATCAGGAGCAGCAAAATTAATGACTGCGTCTAATTTCCATCCTTTTTCTATGAGAAGTTGATCAAAGGCTTTCGCTTGTTCAATGTTTCTTGGATAGCCGTCAAAGAGAAATCCCTTCTTGCAATCCTTGTGTGCTAACCGGTGACGAACAATTTCATTTGTAATATCATCTGGTACGAGTTCACCACGGTCAATGTATTCTTTTGCTATTTTTCCTACCGCTGTCTTATCTTTGTAGAGCTCACGGAAAATATCCCCCGTTGAAATATGAGGAATATCGTAATGCTTAACCAATAATTCGGCTTCAGTACCCTTACCCACACCGGGAGGGCCCATCAATATGATGCGCATTGCCGTATCCTCCGCTTACTTGAAGATGCCGCTGTATTCGGTTTGACTTGCGTCTGTTTCCACCTGTTGTGTCGTTTCAATGGCAACCCCAACAATAATGAGTAAGCTTGTTCCACCTAACGTAATTGCACTTGCTTCTGCAGAGGTGAAACCGAAAACAATCGAAGTTAGAATCGGTAATATAGCGAGTATAACAAGATAGACTGTACCGATCACTGTAATCTTGAATAAGAGCTTAGCAATAAAATCTTTTGTTTCAATACCTGGACGAACACCTGGAATATAGGCATTTGATTTTGTTAAATTATCTGCGATCTTCTCTGGATTAATCGTTAAGAATGAGTAGAAGAATGAGAAGACAACAATTAACATCACATAGAATATAAATCCAATGGGTTGTTGGTAATTGAAAATACTATTAATCCATCCACCAATACCTGATGTTGTATTCGTTGCTGCAAATCCTATAACGGTGAGTGGAATACTTAAAATGGTTTGTGCGAAGATGACTGGAATCACGCTTGCGCTATTAATCTTCATAGGAATATGAGAGTCTGCTTTACCTTGGCGGTTTGCATATTGAATAGGAATCTTACGGGTTGCGATGTGCATATAAACGACACCCAGTAAAATACCAAAGTATAATGCAAGGATGAAGATGAAGAAGACAATGTCCCATCCACCTGTACCGTTTGTGATGTACTTCGTCCATAATGTTGTCCACATTGAAGGTAAGCTTGTAACAATACCTGCAGTAATTAAGATGGATGTACCATTCCCAATACCACGTTTAGTAATTTGATCAGCTAACCAAATCATTAATGCAGTACCACCTGTCATAACAAGTGCCATATAAATATAGAAGAAATAACGGAATTGTGTAACTGCTGATGCTTCGAGTGATGAAACTAAGACGGAACCGTTAACGCTCATACCAATGATTAAAGCAAACGCTTGAATGAATGCTAAACCGATGGATGCATAACGTGTGATACGGTTAATCTTTTGTTTACCAGATTCGCCTTGTTCGCTCCATTCCTTAAAGGAAGGAACAACCATTTGTAACATTTGAATGGCAATCGATGCCGTAATATAAGGAGAAATCCCTAAAGCGACAATCGAGAAACGTTCTAATGCTTGACCACTGAAGTTATTCAAGATGGCAATAAAGCTTCCGCTTGATTCCATGACTTGTTTAATCGCGTCAGTGTTGAAGAGTGGTACTGTAATATGACTTGCAATTCTAACAACCAATAGAATTAATAATGTAAATGCTAATCTTAGCATTACGGTTTTGTTACTTAGAATTCGTTGTATACGTAGCCACACTTTACATCACCTCTACAGTTCCACCAGCCGCTACAATTGCTGCTTCAGCAGCCTTTGAAAATATATGTGCTTTGACGGTTAACTTCTTTTCTAAGGTTCCTTTTGCTAAAACCTTAACACCAGAGTTAAGTTTTTTCAAAACATTACGAGCAATTAATACTTCTGGCGTTACTACTTCTCCATCATTGAATAAATTCAAATCAGATAGGTTAACGATGGCGTATTCTTTACGGTTCACATTGTTGAATCCACGCTTTGGAAGTCTTTGGAAGAAAGGAAGCTGTCCACCTTCAAAGCCTGGGCGTGGACCGCCACCAGAGCGCGCGAGTTGGCCTTTAGATCCTTTACCAGCAGTTTTACCGGTTCCAGATCCTGGACCTCTACCAACACGTTTACGGTTTTTGCGAGCACCTTCTACAGGTCTTAATTCGTTTAACATGGGTCGTCCTCCTTACTCTACTTCTTGTACGTCAACCAAATGGATGATGGTGTGAACCATACCGGTAACGGCATCATTAGCCTCTTTTACCACAACTTGATTAACTTTTTTAAGTCCTAGTGCATGTGCTGTTTTAACTTGATTGGGCTTGCGGCCAATCAAAGATCTCTTAAGTGTAATTTGTAGTTTCATATTAGACCAACTCCGATACATCTACACCGCGAAGTGCAGCGACTTTTTCAGCTGTTCTAAGTTCTTTTAATCCTGCAAATGTTGCACGAACCATATTAATGGGTGTGCTTGAACCAAGAGATTTAGATAAAATATCATTAACACCGGCGAGTTCGAATACAGCACGGACCGCACCACCAGCGATGATACCAGTACCTTCAGATGCTGGTTTTAAGAAAACTTTACCTGCACCGTATTGGCCTGTTATTTGATGAGGAATCGTTGAATTAACGATAGGCACATCAATCATATTTGTTCTAGCTTGTTCAACTGCTTTTTTAATAGCGTCAGGCACTTCGGCAGCTTTACCTGTTCCAAAGCCTACTTGACCTTGCTTGTTGCCGATAACGACTAAGGCAGCAAAACGGAAACGACGTCCACCTTTAACAACTTTGGTTACGCGGTTAATGGCAACAACACGTTCTTCGAACTGATTGTCGTTTTGTTCTTCTTGCATGAATCTTTCTTTTGCCATGTTCGTTCTCCTCCTTAGAATTGTAGACCAGCTTCACGTGCAGCTTCAGCGAGTGCCTTAATACGTCCATGGTATAAATAACCACTTCTGTCGAAGACAACCGAAGATACACCTTTTGCTAGCGCTTTTTCAGCGATCAATTTACCTACTGCCTTAGCTGATTCAACGTTTGAATGCTTAAGACCGAGTTCTTGAGAACGAGCACTGACCAATGTTGTTTGTTTTTCATCATCAATTAGTTGTACATAGATTGCGCTGTTTGAACGGTAGACAGAAAGTCTTGGACGTTCATTCGTTCCTTGAACAATTTTACGGATACGAAGATGACGTTTTTGTCTTGTAACGTTACTTGAAATTTTCTTAATCATTTTAGTATCCTCCCTTACTTAGCAGTTTTGCCGGCTTTACGTGGAACGTATTCATCAACATAGCGAATACCTTTTCCAAGATATGGCTCTGGTTTACGAACACTTCTAATTTTAGCCGCAAATTCACCAACGAGTTGCTTGTCAGCACCTTCAATGATGATATCTGTATTCTTTGGAATTGTTACGGTTAACCCTTCAGGAATAGGTAGATCAACTGGATGAGAATAACCCATTGACAAGTTGACAACTTTGCCTTGAAGTGCTGCACGATAACCAACACCGCGAATTTCTAACTGCTTTTTAAAGCCTGTTGATACACCGTTTACCATGTTAGCTAACAAAGCGCGGGTTGTACCATGAATTTTTCTTGAAAATATTGCATCATTTGGACGAGAAACTGAGATATCAGTTCCATCCTGCTTGATGGTAAGCATATCGTTAAATTGGAATTCAAGTTGACCTTTTGGACCCTTAACTACAACGTAGTTTTCTGGGCTAATCGTTACAGTAACGCCAGCAGGAACATGAATCACTTTATTACCTATACGTGACATATTATCCTCCTTTATTACCAAACGTAGGCGAGCACTTCGCCGCCAACTTGAGCTAAACGCGCTTCACGATCAGTCATAATACCTTTTGATGTTGAAATGACTGCTATTCCTAGCCCATTTAACACTTTAGGTAAATTTTCAACTGAAGTATAAACACGAAGTCCTGGTTTCGATATCCGTTTAAGTCCCTTAATTACACGTTCTTTTGTGGTTGTGTATTTAAGAGTCACAACAATTTTGCCTTGTACTCCTTCTTTGGCTACTTGATAGTCAACGATGAAGCCTTCTTTTTTAAGTACTGATAGAACATCAGCCTTTAAACGAGAAGCTGGCATTTCTACTTTCTCATGACGCATTCTATTTGCGTTACGAATACGGGTAAGCATATCCGCGATTGGATCAGTCATAACCATAGTTCTTCCTCCTAATTACCAGCTTGCTTTTTTGACACCAGGTAGTTCACCTTTGTGTGCCAATTCACGGAATGTTAAACGTGACAAGCCAAACTTGCGCATATAGCCTCTTGGGCGTCCATCTAATGCATCGCGATTTCTTAAACGTGTTGGTGAAGCATTACGTGGGAGCTTAGCGAGTCCAGCATAATCGCCTTTTTCTTTAAGTTCTGCACGAATTTCAGCATAACGTTCAACAATAACACGACGCTTTTCTTGTTTAATGATCTTCGATTTTTTTGCCATAGTGCGCCTCCTTACTTCTTAAACGGCATGCCGAGAAGTGTCAATAGTTGACGACCTTCTTGGTCTGATTTTGCCGTTGTTACAATTACAATGTCCATACCACGAACTTTTTTAACTTTGTCGAGGCTGATTTCTGGGAAAATGATTTGTTCTTTGATACCTACTGTGTAGTTACCACGTCCATCAAACGAATTTGAAGAAATACCTCTAAAGTCGCGAACACGTGGTAAAGCAATGTTGATTACTTTATCAAGGAAAAACCACATGCGGTCGCCTCTTAATGTTACCTTAGCACCAATTGGCATACCTTCTCTAAGTTTAAAGTTAGAGATGGAGTTTTTTGCTTTTGTTACTAATGCTTTTTGACCAGTGATAGCTTGTAGTTCTTCTACCGCATCGTCTAAGACTTTGGGGTTGAAAACTGCATCACCGACACCCATATTGACCACAATTTTTTCGATTTTTGGCACTTGCATTACAGACGAGTAATTAAATGCCTTAATCAGTTCGGGTTTGACAACATTTTCATATCTTTCTTTAATTATGCTCATTGTTCAAACTCCTTATTTATCAAGGCTTGCGCCTGATTTTTTAGCGTAGCGAATTTTTTTGCCGTCGACTTCTTTAACACCAACACGTGTTGGTTTTCCAGATTTTGGATCGACTAATGCTACGTTAGAAACATGAATTGGTGCTTCTTTTTCAATAATGCCGCCTTTATCATTCGCTTGTGTTGGTCTTTGGTGTTTTTTAACTTTGTTAACTCCTTCGACTAAAACGCGATCTGTTCTTGGGTAAACTTTTAAGACGCGGCCTGTCTTACGAGTTTTTACACCTTTTTTGTCAGTTACAAATTGATCGGCTCCAGCGATGACTGCAACTGTATCTCCAGCTTTAATATACATCGATTGAACCTCCTTATAGTACTTCTGGAGCTAGGGAAACGATCTTCATGAAGTTCTTTTCTCTTAACTCTCTTGCCACTGGACCGAAAATACGGGTTCCACGTGGGTTTAAATCATCTTTAATAATGACAACTGCATTTTCATCAAACTTGATGTATGAGCCATCTTGACGACGAAGTCCTGATACCGTACGAACGATGACAGCCTTAACGACATCACCCTTCTTAACAGCGCCTGCTGGTGTAGCTTTCTTAACTGTTACAACGACGATATCACCGATGTTAGCATAGCGGCGACGTGTGCCACCGAGAACTTTAATCACAAGGACTTCTTTAGCGCCACTGTTGTCAGCAACAACTAATCTACTTTCTTGTTGAATCATAGTGTTTTATCCTCCCTATACTAGATCGGCCTTAGCAACAACCTCTAAGAGACGGAATCTCTTGGTTTTAGAAAGTGGTCTTGTTTCCATGATGGTTACTCTATCACCAATTCCTGCTAAGCCTTCTTCGTCATGCACGTGAAACTTCTTAGAAACCTTTACGCGCTTTCCGTATAAAGGGTCCTTCTTGTATGTGTCAACAACCACCGTGATCGTCTTATCCATTTTGTCGGATACAACTGTTCCGGTATAAATTTTTCTATTATTACGTTCCATGGTATCCTCCTTATTCAGTACGTTCGCTGATGATTGTCTTCATTTGTGCAATCGTCTTTTTAACTTGACTAATACGAGCTGTGTTCTCAAGCTGTCCTACTGCAAGTTGAAAGCGTAGGTTGAATAATTCAGCTTTTAGCTCGACAATTCTTTTTTCAAGATCAGTTGTGCTAATCTTTCTGATTTCTGCCGCTTTCACGCTTGCTCACCTCTTTTAACAATCTTAGTGCGGATAGGAAGTTTGTGAGACGCTAAACGTAGAGCTTCTTTTGCAATTTCATCAGAAACTCCATTAACTTCAAACATGACTTTTCCTTCCTTAACAACCGCTACCCAATGGTCTGGAGCACCTTTACCGGAACCCATACGCACTTCGAGTGGTTTCTTGGTTTTTGCCAAGTGTGGGAAGATGTTGATCCATACTTTCCCTAATCTTTTCATATGTCTTGTCATCGCGATACGTGCGGCTTCAATTTGACGGTTGGTAATCCAAGCGCCTTCTTGTGCTACTAAAGCGTAATCGCCGTTGAGAATTTCATTTCTTCCCTTAGCTTTACCTTCATAGCTCACACGATGGGGACGACGGAACTTTGTTCTTTTAGGCATTAACATGATTATTTGCCTCCCTTATTGTCACGCGCGTTACCCTTATTTCTGTTGTCATCGCGGGGTCTGCGTCTTTCTCTATCTTGACGTGGTGCTCTTTCATCTTGTTTTCTAAGGTTTTCTTCACGTGTTTGACCTGGTAATACTTCACCATTATAAATCCAAACTTTAACGCCTAAAATACCATAAGTTGTACGAGCTTCTGCAGTTGCATAATCAATATCAGCTCTTAAAGTATGCAGAGGAACTTGTCCTTCTGAATAACCTTCGCTACGTGCGATTTCCGCACCACCAAGGCGTCCTGAAACGAGTGTTTTAACACCTTTAGCTCCAGCCTTTAAGGCTCTTTGCATTGCAATTTTTTGTACACGTCTAAATGATGCACGGTTTTCAAGTTGTTCAGCGATGCTTTGTGCAACAAGTGTCGCTACACGTTCTGGACGTTTAACTTCCACAACGTTAAATACGATTTCTTTTTTGGTAAGTTTTTCTAATTTAGCAACGGCCTTTTTCTTTGTTTCAGCATCTCTACCAATAACAATACCAGGCTTAGCTGTATGAAGTGTTACTTTCACACGATCTTTTCCGCCCTTACCTTTTACGCGTTCAATTTCAACGTGAGAAACAGCGGCTTTTTTATAAAAATCATTGAGGTACTCACGGATCATCGCATCTTCTTTAACCAAAGTTGGAACGACAGTTTTTTCTGCATACCACTTTGAATCCCAATTGCGAATGATACCGAGACGCATACCTACTGGATTAACTTTTTGTCCCATGTATTCTCACCCCTACTCTTTATCTGCCACAACAACAGTGATGTGGCTTGTTCTCTTTTGAATGATGTCGCCTTGGCCCTTTGCTCTTGGGAGCAATCTCTTAAGACGTACTGATTCATTCACATAACATTCTTTGACATAAAGATTTTCAACGTTTGCATTGTTGTTATGCTCAGCATTTGCTACTGCACTGTTGAGCACTTTCAAAATAATCGGTGAGGCAGCACGTGGTGTAAACATTAAGATGGCTTGTGCTTCTTTAATGTTCTTACCGCGAATAAGGTCAATGACCAATCTTGCCTTTCTCGGAGCAATGCGAACGGTTTTAGCTATAGCTTTAGTTTCCATTATTCATTTCTCCTCCAATTACTTCTTCTTAGCTTTCTTATCTTCTTTGTTGTGACCATGATATGTACGCGTTGGCGCAAATTCACCGAATTTGTGTCCAACCATATCTTCAGTAATATACACAGGAACGTGTGATTTACCGTTATAGACGGCAACTGTATGACCAACAAAATCAGGGAAAACCGTTGAACGTCGTGACCATGTTTGGATCACTTTATTTTCATTTGCTGCATTTTGTTTTTGAACTTTAACTAGTAAGTGTTCATCACAAAATGGACCTTTTTTAACTGAACGTGCCATAATTTTCCTCCTACTTCGTACGGCGGCGAACGATTAGATCGTTAGACGCTTTTTTGTGGTCGCGAGTCTTAACGCCGCGAGCTTTCTTACCCCATGGTGTCATGGGTTGCTTTCTACCAATAGGTGTTCTACCTTCACCACCACCGTGTGGGTGATCGTTCGGGTTCATAACAGAGCCACGTACGGTTGGGCGAATACCCATGTGACGTGTTCTACCAGCTTTACCAATATTTACAAGTTCCCAGGTTTCATTACCAACAATACCAATCGTAGCGCGGCATTTACCTAAAACTTTTCTAACTTCACCTGATTGAAGACGTAATAATACATATTTATCTTCGCGTCCTAAAATTTGTGCAGAAGCACCAGCAGAACGAGCGATTTGACCGCCTCTACCTGGTGAAAGTTCGATGTTATGGATGATTGTACCCACTGGGATATTCATAATGGGTAAAGCATTACCTGTTTTGATATCGACTTGTTCACCTGAAAGAATTTCCATGCCTACTTCCAAGCCTTTTGGAGCTAGGATGTATCTCTTTTCACCATCTACATAGTTGATGAGCGCAATGTTTGCACTGCGGTTTGGATCGTACTCAATTGTAGCTACCTTACCAGCAATATTGTCTTTGTTACGCTTAAAATCAATTACACGATATTTTCTTTTTGCACCGCCACCGATATGACGTACAGTGATTTTACCTTGATTGTTACGTCCACCTGTGCGAGAAAATGGCTCTAGTAGTGATTTTTCAGGAGTAGATGTTGTAATTTCTTCGAATGTTAACACACTCATGCCACGACGACCTGGGGTTGTCGGGTTGTATTTTTTAACCGCCATTTGGTTAAACCTCCTCTAATCTTTCACTTTTAAATTGTGAAGGCGTCAATCTTTTGACCTTCAGCTAATTTGACAATCGCTTTTTTATAAGCTGATTTGTATCCCTCATGCTTACCCATTCTTTTGAACTTAGGAAGCACATTAACAGTGTTGACTGATAAAACTTTAACATTGAAGATCGTTTCAACAGCCTTTTTGATTTCAACTTTGTTTGCTTTTGGATCTACTTTGAAAGTATAACGATTTTGATCTTCAATAAGCTTAGTTGATTGTTCAGTAATAATTGGAGCTTTGAGAATATCATAGTACTTAGTCATTGCCCAATACCTCCTCTAATGCTGCAATTGCATCCTTAGTAAGAACTAAGTTTTTGCAATTAAGAATGTCATAGACACTCACGTGATTTGCTAATGAGAATGCAACGGTTGGGATATTTCTTGCTGCAAGCATTTCATTATTTGTAAACTCTGTTGCTACGATGAGTGTTTTTCCATTAATGCCAAGTTTAGCAAGCATTTCTTGGAATAATTTTGTTTTTGGCGCATCAATAGCAATACTTTCAACAATCTTGAGTTGTCCATTAGCTGCGTGATATGATAATGCAGATCTCAAAGCTAATTGACGAACTTTTTGATTTAATTTGATTGCATAACTTCTTGGTGTTGGTCCGAAAACAACTCCACCATGACGCCATTGTGGTGAGCGTGTAGAACCTTGACGAGCACGGCCTGTACCCTTTTGACGCCATGGTTTTCTACCACCACCAGATACTTCACCACGATTTTTTACATCATGAGTACCTTGTCTCATTGCTGCTCTTTGTGCATTGACTACATCATATAAAGCTTGTTGATGTGGTTCAATACCGAAAACATAATCTGATAAGGTGAGTTCAGCAACCGCTTGACCTGTTTGATTTAATACATTTAGTTTTGGCATGATGACCCTCCTTACTTAGCACTCTTGATCGCTGTTTTAACAATAACAAGACCTTTATTTGGTCCTGGAACGCTACCGCTGATCAGGAGTAATTGATTTTCAACATCGACACCGGCAATTTTCAAGTTTTGAATTGTAACTTGTTCATGTCCTGTATGTCCTGGTAAGTTTTTACCTTTTAATTTACCTTTGATTGGTCCCATTGAACCTGGGCCACGATGGTATCTAGAACCGTGAGTCATTGGACCACGATGCTGTCCGTGTCTTGCAATCGAACCTAAGAAACCCTTACCTTTAGAAGTTCCAGTGACATCGACAACTTCACCAACTTGAAATAAATCCGTCTTAACAAAATCCCCGATCGTCAAATCAACTAATTCATTCTGCACTTCTTCAAAGCGAATTTCTCTAATGAAGCGCTTAGGTGCTGTATTAGCTTTTTTCACGTGCCCTTGTTCGGGTTTGTTACTTAAATTTTCCCGTTTCGTTTCAAAACCGACTTGTGTAGCAACATATCCATCAGTCTCAACTGTTTTTTGTTGCAATACAACATTATCGGCCACATCAACGACGGTAACTGGAATGAGAACGCCATTTTCATCGAAAATTTGAGTCATTCCTAGTTTTCTACCTAAGATTCCTTTGGCCATAATTTAACCTCTTTCTTTTTGTGTTTTATTTTTTAAGAACGATATCAATACCTGATGGAAGGTCGATATCCATTAATGCACTAATCGTCTTTGGATTTGGATCTACGATTTGAATTAATCTCTTGTGCGTTCTGCGTTCGAATTGTTCACGTGAATCTTTATTGACGTGTGGTGAACGTAGAATTGTGAAGATTTCTTTTTCTGTTGGTAGTGGAATTGGACCTTGAACGGTTGCCCCAGTTCTAAGTGCACTCTCAACAATCTTCTTCGCAGCTTGATCAATCAATCTGTGATCGTAAGCCTTTAAACGAATTTTAATTACATCTTTTGCCATTTTTTTAAGCTCCTTTCGCCTATAATCTTTTATAGACTTGCTCCATGAGAAAACCTGACATGTAGACAACGGCTATCCGTGTGTCAGCAACCTCCCATTTCACAGCCTCTTCGCGTTTACACACGAGCGTTACTATTATATAAGAAAAACCAAGTGATTGCAACCCCTATCTGCAATTTCCTTGGTTTTTTGTTTATTCTTCGTTGTTTGAATTGTTATCTTCGTCGTTATCTTTATCTATTTTATTTTTATTTCTCTTTTGTAATTTTCTAACCTTATCGTACAACCCTCTTGGTTTTCTATGGTTATCTGGATCCTTGCTTCTAGCTTTTATGTCCCTATAGAATAACACCCTGTCTCGATCTCTTTCATAGATGCCTTCGAATTTACCTTTTCTAGCAAGTTTTTTATTAATGACGTCAATCATAAACCCTGGAGAATGTACAGATACTATAAAGCTGGGGTGATCGATGTTGACATAGCGTCTAAAAATCGACTCTTCTTGTAGATGAAAACCAATAATACTAACGGTTGCATTGTAATGTGGATATATCCTTGCTGCAACTTTTAAAAACTGTATATCTGCGTGAACAAAGCACCCACTGATTTTTTTATAGTTTAGATGTGTTTTACCTAGTGAATACTCCGGATAATATTCACTCGATAGACTATCCAGATTGGCGTAAAAATGATTGTCTCCCATAAGTTCTTCTATTTCGTACATAGAAAAACTATTTCCAAACTCGTAAATCATTTCAGCGTAACCCTTATAATGCTTTTTATCTAACATATCCTGAAGGTGTATCAGCCAAGTTTCACACTCTTCTTTATTTGTGAAGTCTGGAATAATAATTGTCAATCTTTTCTTCTTATCCGGTGTGAAAGTCATTGAAATAGCTTCGAAAAGAGGTTCATAAATATCGGGATACTCAGCGAGCAGTGTATCAGCACTTGCTTTTTTGGGAACATATGGAATAGATGCATGTGCATTAATGGTTGGTATTCGGATAACGATACGATTCCCTTTGTACACTTTTACAATATGTTCTAAACGTTCACGCCATTCTTCAACTGTCAATGTGATCCCCTTGGCAATGATTGATGGTGTTGTATCATAAAGCAAAGCTTCAGAAAATAATGGATGTCTGTTAGCGAGTTTTGCATCCCAATAATTTGAAATCATTGCAGTAAATGCATATCTATCATATGGCTGAGTATCTTTTTTATAGCCGCCTATGAGTTGTTTTTTTAATGAATCCTTGTATTCTTTAATAAGTTCTTGATCAGGATTTGAATACACCTTTTGCTTTTCAACATTAATGAGTACTAATTCCTGATCAGGCCATATATCCTGAGATAATACGATAGGATATTGATAGTGAGTCGCCATGTATGGAAACGCATCACTATGATTGCTCTTTCTAAATATAATCCCTTTAAGATGAACACTTGGCTTAAAAAATATCTCTGGGATGAATTGATCGATGACCATGATAAAGTCATCTTTAATGTATCTCTTCATTCTGTCCAGCAAAACTCTCTGGATATTTGAACGAAATCGATCACTTAATAACTTAGTGTGTTCAACAATAAAGTCATAAACTTTTTTACTATACTTTTTTTTCAACTCTTGATCGTTTTTCTTCATCGAGACCTTGAGAGCTAATTGATAACTTTCTATGATTGGAATATGCTTCTCAAAAATATTATTAATAATTGCTTCTTGAGTCTCATCTGAATCGAAAATCTTATCGATGATTTGTATAGGTGTATAACCCATGTATGGATAGTGAATTCTATCTCGTTCGTGAATCCTATGAATATCTTCTCTGATTAAGATATCTATCTTATTTTTAATCTTTTTCTTATCATCAATGCCTAATGCTTTGAAAGTAGCTTCTTCATTGTAGTTAACTACATATCCCATGGCCCATTTTTGAATAATGAGCTCCCCAAAAATATTGCCTGTACTAGGCATTTCTATACGTGAATTAGTCCCATTGTTACTCATATGATGTCCTTCTCGTCTTTTGTTATTTTTTATTGTAAAGTGTATCTTGCAGCTCCGATTATACCAGCGTCATTCCCAGTTTTTGCAAGAACAAAAGGAATATCTATTGTCCCAAATCTTGCATATTGTTTAAAATACTTCTTGATGTTTTGTATTAATATTTCACCAGCTCTAGCAACTCCACCTCCAATAATAATAATGTCTGGATCTAAACTGACTGCTAATATACTTGTACTTAAAGCAATATATTTAGCTACACGATTCAATACCAACTGACCGATGATATCTTGTTTCTGTGCAGCATCAAAAACACTTTTTACAGTGAGATTCGAAAAATCAATAATAGAATTATATTTGTGTGATAAATCGGTAGCATAATTTAAAATGGCTTTTGTCCCACAAACCTGCTCCAAACATCCGGTTTTCCCACAACCACATACGTCTGTTCCTTCAAATACTTGCATATGGCCTATTTCTCCTCCGGAACCTGTTCGTCCTTCAACAATTTGACCGTTGACAATGATTCCGCCACCGACACCAGTTCCTAAAGTATAAAAAATTGCATTCTGAAAGGGTGTTTCCAGTGAATAGTTTTCACCGTATGCAGCAATGTTTGCATCATTTGAAACGACTACTTTGATATGATCAGGTAAAAAGCTTTTAACTTTTTCGACAATGTCAATCTTTGACCAACTTAAATTTGGACATTTATCAACATAACCATCTTTAACTGGGCATGGAATAGCAAACCCAACACCGTGTATATCATTATATGAAACATCATGTTTAATCATCATATTTTCGATGTTTTTATTAATTTCATCGAAAATCGAGTACATTTGATGCTCTCTTGGTGTAGATATTTCTATTTTTTCTATTAATTTAAAATCATTTATTTCAAAAAAACCTATTTTAATATTAGTTCCACCAATATCTATACCAAAGGTATAACTCACGTCAAACACCTCTATCCTTTCATATTATACACATTATACATAAAAAAGAAAAGCCTTATCAATAAATTTATTAAAAAAAGGCAAATTTAGTCTGCCTTCTCTTTTATGAAATCAATATCTTTGCTTAAAATACTGGCTAATATTTTCTAGTGATTTTAAAAGCACTTCATCTTTTTCGAGATCTAAATCTTTAAAGATTGAATCGATCATTTCATCATGAAATTCATCGTGTGCTTTAAGAACTTTCACCGCATTTTCAGTCAGAGCAAGATACACTTTTCTGCGATCAGATTCATCGCGTTCTCTTGTAAGATATCCTTTTCTAACCAAAACGTTAACAGAGGTCGTTAGAGTACCTAAAGTTACCCTAAGTTTGTGTGCTACATTTCCCATGGTTGGAATTTCAACGTTTCTTACAGCTTCTAATACGTGTACTTCCGTCATTGATAATCTAACACCTTTTTGTTTTAGCACGTCTGCTTCAATACTTAAAATATGATTGAAAACATCAACTAAAAGTTCATTAATAACTGTTTTAGGTGAAACCATCTAAAAACCACCTCTCTCTTATAGAACGATATACCCAACACCGAGCGTTCCTGGACCAGCATGTGCTCCAACTACAGGAGTTAGTGGTACCAATTCTACAGTAATATCTGGGCGAATTGTTTGGATTTGACTTTTCAATTCTTCTGCTTTACCAAGGTTATTAGTATAAGCAATAAACATGACAACATTTTTACCATCTACATCATGTTTAATAACCTCTAGTAGTCTTTGTTGGGCTTTAGCTGTTGTTCGTATTTTTTCAAATGGTACTAAACTGCCATCTCTTTGAATGTGCAATAATGGTTTAATTTTTAATAATGTACCTAAAAAACCACTTGCTGCGGATAGACGACCATTCTTTACTAGGAACTTTAACGTGTCAACTAGGACATAGATATATATATTATCCCTTATTTTTTCTAATTTATCAATGATGTCTCTGGTTTTATACCCTTTTTTAATCATTTTGATAGCCTCCATGACTAAAAAGGCTTCTCCATATGAAACACTTCTGGAGTCGATAACGTAAACATTGATACCCGGAACCATATCTTTTGCCAAAACTGCACCTTGGTATGTTCCACTCAGTTTTGAAGATATGACCACGGCGATAACATCTGAGTAGCCTTCTTCTTTTAATTCTTCATAAACGCTTGCAATTTTTCCGGTTGAAGTTTGTGAGGTTGATACATCAATATCCGGATTAGCTTGAATAATATCATAAAATTCTTTAGCCTGAATGTCAACATAATCTTCATACTCTTTACCATCTAGATTTAAGGTTGATCTTATCATTTTTACTGGATAATCTAATTTTAAATAGTCAACACCAGAATTACCACACACTACTAACCCAATTTTTTCGCTCATATTTATTTTCTCCTTCAAATTATTTGAACATCAAATTATAATGCTATATATATGATAACATATAAAATTAATAATTCAAGGATAATAATCACAAATTAAGTTGATTTACTCTTTCTAGTTGTGAAATAGCTGATAATTTTTCTTCATCGCGCGTCATATTAATGATGAAACTTGTTAATAGTTTAATCTCCTCATTGTTATATATAATATTTTCATTCAAAAATGAGTTTCGTAAGCGATCAAATTCAGGTCTATAGATCATAACGTAATTGACGACCTTAATCGTGTTATCCATAACATTTGCGAGTACCTGCCTGTGTGTGATGGAATCTTGAAGTTTTTTTGTATATCGCTCTTCACTTCTTTTTTCATCTTGATTAAACATACCAAACTCTAAAACTATAATAAGTCTTTCATAAACAATTAAGTAATCTGCTCTCATGTGATTACCATATACTAAAGGGTATTCCATAAATACGTTCAACTTTTCTCCATTAATGCCTTTTTTAAAAAGTTGCATCATAACTCTTCTCATTATAGACAAAGTGTCAATCCATGTTATAACTTCTTCATCTTTTAGTGGCCATATTGTAAGATCATTTCTAATAAACTGTTTTTTTAGTTCATTATAAAAATGATTTGATGCATAATATACTGCCCTCTCTTTCAACAATTGCTTTTCAATATTCCATCTTGTCTTCTCTAATATTTCTGTAAATAAATTTAATTTTGCCACGTTCTCAAAATGGTACATACACTTAATATTCATATCATCA
>JAVEQT010000065.1:0-7628 GCA_034007485.1 Acholeplasmataceae bacterium | reverse complement strand
CTCTGATGTCTGAATTATTAATAATTAATACATCACCATTAAGATCTTCAATCTTAGTTGTTCTAATACCAATTTCTCGAACGATTCCTCTTCTGTCATTAACTTCGACAATATCACCGACAACAAATTGTTTTTCAAAGATGATAAATAGTCCAGCAATAATATCTTCGATTAAGCTTTGGGCACCAAAAGATAAACCTAAACCGATAATTCCAGCACCAGCAAGTAACGTCGGTGTTTGAACACCCCATGCACTTAATATTAAGAAGAAAGCGATAATGAAACTGGTGTAACGGATCACAGATGCCATCAGTTTACCCACTGTTTCACCACGATGACCTTTCTTTGTGAGAATGTTCACTAAGAAAAGTAGGATGTGATTGAGAATCCACACAAAAATCAAAATGGTTAAACTCTCTAGAATCGTTACATACTGATTTTGAACAAATTTAACAATATTAAAAAACTTTCCTATAGAGTTATTGATGATATTAGAAAATGTGGTATTAGGAAAAAGTACATCCGCTAAACTTCCTAATAAAATCAAGATTAAAATCACACTGCTTAATACGATTACTCTTACTTTTTCTTCTTTAGATCTGTTTTTAAAGTTCATCTTAATCACTCCTTATTAATGATTTCATCATAAATGATGTGTCTTATCGTACTATCGTTTTGATTTCTTATACCAATCACGATATGGTTTTCACCAATATCTGGAATAGGTACTGTAAAACTTACTGATTTAGAGTCAACACCAGGTGTAAAGTCGAAGATTTCACTAGCAACAAAATTTGGGAATTCTCCAGATACTTCATATATGTCATAATATGGAACTTGGAAATAGTGAGATGGATCAATCACTGTCATTGTGACTTCTAAATAGGTTTCAAATTCAATGACTGTCACATCAACCTCATAATATCCTAATGTTTCAATCTCTTCTTCATGAATTATGATGTTTTCTTCTTGAAGCGTATCTGGATTAATATATCTCGCTGTCACGACTAGATTGTAGAGACCTAACGATTTTAATTCATCAAAGATGATTATCAAACCATCATGTGCTGTATATGAACCTATAACTGATTGTGATGCTATTTTCTTACTTCCTTCAAATAAATCGAAGGTGTATGTAACTTCAACATCTTGATTTGCACTGTGATAAAGGGTATATCCTATCTCATGTGAATCACGATAATCAAGGTAAACCGAACTTTCTAAAACAAATGGTGGAGATATCCACAGTTCATCTAAAACAACAGAGCCATCAACTGTTATACCTTCGATATAAACATGTGTTCGCGAGAACAAATGGAATAAAACCAATGTTTCTTCAGGCAATGTCACAGGTACTGAATTATAAAACATTTGGTCTCCAGATTGATATCCATAGTAAAGTGTAATTTGTGAATATATAGATTCTGGATCATTGACCAATACATCAACCTCATAACTCGGTTCCCAATCTTCGCCTATCTTGCGATAGCCTAAGATGAACCCACCTGCCCTATCTTCTGTTTTTACTATGACTGAATCTAGTCTTTCAAGACCAAAGCCTTTACTGCCATAAACACTTAATCGATACTCAGTATTTGGCATCAACCCATCAAATATGCCTGAACTCTCTCCAAGGGTTAATGGTAATTCAAGATATGTCATCTGATTTTCTAAAACCATTTTTAATGTTTCTTCATCGAGTGCATGATCTTCATCAGTGACTTTTACCTGATAGGCTATTTCATTTTCTAAAGGTGTGTATTTTAAAATATGTGCTTCAGGGCTCTTTGGCACAAAAACAACGACTGCAACAACAGCCGCTACAGTAACAACAAAAGAAGACATCCATGTCTTAACAATTTCATAGCGTGATTTTTGAAGTTTCTTGTTTTTACGAATCAGTGGCATAAAAACCTCTTCGGTGATGTATATGAACGGGAGATATCGTCGGTGTTATTTATTTTTATTATACTTCCTTTTTAAGTGGATACGTATAAAAAAATGAATAGTCGCCTATTCATTTTAAATGTTTGGGTTCAATTTGATATGGTAGCTATACGTAACTTCCATGGTGACCATAACATAATCCCTATCAAAGATGACAATTTCAATGGTCTGTAGGTTTTCAGATACTTCAAAACGATATCCAACCCGTGTTTGAGAAGCAAAGCTTGAACTTACATGTTGCCCTTCAACTCTTTGTAGGTGATACCCTAAAGCTTGCTCAAAATAACATATGACATTCGGTGAATGAAGATCATCAATCACCAGGGGTGAATCGAAAATATAGTTTGTCACTAAGACTTCTTCATGATTATTCACAAAGATCCAATTTTCTTCTTCAAGATCCATAAAAGCGATGCTTATTGGCGATAAATCATGTCCTCCAACTTCATATAATGTTGATTTTAGATGATACATTGCTCCCTTTAACAAACTGTTATTGGGATTATCATATGCAAAGTAAAATGTAAAAGCTGTTAGTGTTAACACATGCTCTTTGATCTCAAAATGTGCTACTATATAAGAACTTTTTTCGACTTCATGATGATAGATTAAATCCTCACATATCAGCATGTCATCAACAAACCAACCTAAGAACTCATACCCCTCATAGGGTATAGCTTCTAAATACAGAATCTCGCCTCTAGTAAAAGTCTCTTCTTTTGGAGCACGAATAGTTCCCATATCATCATATGGGTTAACGATAGTCACGCTATACGTCTTATCTTGACATGCTGATAGTAAAAATATGATGCTTAATAACGAAAAAAACATGATGCCTTTTTTCATGTGGTAAATCCCCCTAGAAAATATACTAACTCCATTATACAAAAAATATAGAAAAAACACACCCACTTTTTAAAGTGAGTGAGTATATCATTTCTTATGATTAATGTATAAATTTATTTCTGATTTTTAAAATTTGAATGAGCATCTTTCGTTAATCTTACGTCGAAGAGTAAATCAATCAAGCTCTTATGATAGGGGATAAATTCTTCTTGATCAATCATTCTAAGTATCTCATCTTTTGTTGCCCATTTGACTTGTTTAACTTCTTCATACTGCAAGTCCAATTCTTCTATTTTTACATCATCTTCTATAAAATAGATGTCATCGTATCCCACAGGAAAAAGGACTGTTAAAACCGGTCTTGCATTGGAGAGATTTACCTTATATCCAAGTTCTTCAAATACTTCTCGTTCAGCAGCTTTAACGCTTGTATCTCCCGCTTGTGCACTTCCTCCAACAGTCAAGTCCCACATATGAGACCATCCTTTCTTAAAGGGTTGTCTTTGTTGAATGAGCATTTCATTTTTTGAATTGAAAATACAGACGTGAACAACTAAATGATACCTTTCTTTTGGTATATCATCACCTCGTGTGATCATTTCACCAGTCAATCGTCTTTCACGATCGTATAAATCCCATTTTTCCATAGCAACCTCAACGATATTTTCTGACGATTTCATTCATCAATTCTAATTTATCTTCAAATCTTTTAACGAGTGTTAGTTGATTGATTGCGCGCTCATAGTTATGCTTTGGACGATGAATTTTAAAGTAGTGATCTCCTAAAAGGTAATCCATTAAAAATCGCATACCTAATTCGAGTGTAATTAATACAGAACTCCACGCTAAATACTCAAATTCAGTTTCTGTCATGGTATCTCTTAAAGGTTTAATAAATCCTTTGGTGAATGCTTCAAAATAAACCAAATTGACATCGACAAGATTTAAATCTGTTTCGTCTTCTTTAGCTGTACTACAACCAAAACGTACTGCATCTCCAAAATCATAGAGTAAACTTCCAGGCATAACGGTGTCTAAGTCAACCAAACATTTAACTTTAGGTTCACTACGATCAAATAAAATGTTATTAATCTTCGTATCATTATGTGTTACGCGAAGCGGAATGAGACTTGCATTGATTCCATGAATCACTTTTTCCATCATATGCGCTCTTTCATGAATAAAACTAATCCATTCCTTAGCTTCTACCAATCGTTCAGGAATCGCATCGTTTAATGATTCGACAAAGCGTTGATAACGTTTTGGCGTATGATGAAAATCTTCAATGGTTTCAAATAAGAGATTAGCATCAAACGTGTTCAATCTTTTTTGGAATTCACCAAATGCTTCACCAGCAAGTTCTAAATATCTTTCATCAGGGACTTGCTCATAAGACGTTGAATGGTCAACAAAATGATAAAGTCTGTAATAATCATCGCCCACTTTATAAAATGAATAACCATCATGTGTTGGAACATAGGTCAACACTCTATCTTTAGTATCAATACCTTCTTGTTGGTATTGCTCTTTAATGTGTGTTGTTACAAGTTCAATATTTTTCATAAGTTCTGGTATGCGTTTAAATACCGTTGGATTAATCCATTGTAGAATATATTGTTTGGTTGGATTTTCACAGGTGACTAAATACGTTTCATTAATATGTCCATAGCCATAAGGTTCATGGCACTGATATGTGCCTTCGTAATTAAACTGATCGATGATATTTTTCATGTTTAGCCTCTTTTGTATAGTATTCACTTCTTTTATTGTACACTATATGTATGAAAATTGTGAAATAGTCATTGAATATCGATCTATAAATTGATGATAAGTTAAGTCATTCTTCAAAACTTATTATGTTTGGTTTGTTTATTTTTATTAATAAAAAAGGTCCTCATCCATATGAAGAACCTCTTTGTGTGTCAATACTCTTAAGTAATGTTAATCTTGCCTGAAATCGTGCTTGTTTTTTGTAATTTGATGTCTGATCTATCTTGATTTTTTATATTAAGATCACCAGAAACAGATTTAAATGTGATCATGTTGGGATAAAATTCTTTCCCGTCGACGTCACCATTAACCATTGAAAACTCTGCATGTTCAACTTTGGTGTTGACCAAAGAGATGTCTCCTGATACTGATCCTACATGAATCAGTTCAGTAATATTCACATCTTCCATGGTTATATCACCACTCACTTGTGAAGTTTCAGCATTAACCATATTAACCTTTGATACACGAGCATCACCACTCACTGTGTTTAAAATGAATTTGTTAAGCTCTCCATTTTTGATATCAAGATCACCTGATGTGGTGTTGATTGAAAAGAGATGGGCGTTTATTCCTCGAAGACGAATATCGCCACTCACTGTTCTTTCTTTAAATTCAGAGATTTCGATATTTTTTGGTATTTCAATAATAAAAGATATGTCATCTTTTTTATTTCTGTTCCATAGCAAACCTTTGAGTTTAGGTGATTCTAGTTTTAATTCACCCTTCTCATAAGACAAATGATAATCTTTAATATCCCCAGGTCCTTCATGATAGACGTGATACTCAGAGTCTTTGGATGGTCTAACTTCGATATCTTGGAAGACCATACTGATGGTAACTTTATTTGAACCACTTATAGGAGTAAAACTATCCCAAAGCTTATAATCATCATCACTATCCTCGGTTTCATCAACCGTTTCATCGGAAGATAATTCTTTAGCCAGCGTTCTTGGGTCACCCAAGCGTTGAGAAATTTCTTCTTCGCTAAGTCCTTCTCTTAAGGCTTCTGAAATCATTTCATCGTGATCTCTGATAATATCGTCAATATCATGTTGATTAACGTTCTGTTTGATTAATTCGTTCTTTAAATCTTCTAAGTATTTCATCATTTTTTTTACCTCCCTGGTTAATGATATGATAGACGCCACCGATGAATGCGTCCCACTCTTCTCTGAGTGATAGGTAATAAATAAAACCCTTTTCTGTCATTTGATAGTACTTTCTTGGAGCACCTTCATTAGACTCAACTAAATAGGTGGTGAAATAAGTTTCACTTGTTAATCTTCTCAAAATGGGATAGATTGTATTTTCACTCACGTCAATATGTTCTGATAACTTGCTGATGATATCATAGCCGTAGCTGTCTTTTTCTACAAGTAGTGATAAGACGCATAATTCGATAATGCCACGCTTAAATTGTGGATTCATAATATCCCTCCTACATACCCATTATAACACAGTACTAATCGTCACACAATACCTATGCAACATTTTTCAAAATCAAAATAAAAAGTGCTCAAAGAGCACTTCGTTACCAAATTATGTTAGATGTTTAAATGTGTAGTCAATGAAATGTTTGTATTTATCGCCTTTTCTTAAAATAGGGCTGTTCATAAAGGGATAGTGTATACCAGCAGGTTCATACTCACATTCTATCGCTATAGATGAACGCGTGCCATCACCAAAACGTAATGGTAGGAGATCCGTGGACGGTATATTATGTGTGAATACGACAACGGCAGGATAATCAGAAGTCACTTGAAGTTCATATGCTTTGTGTTGATCAAGAATAAGTGCTGTTCCTATTTTTTGGTCAAACACCCATGTGTGATCATAGCCACCGATTGGTGTTTTTTCTAATTTATCTAAAGGTTTCTTAATTGATTTTAGTTCTGTTAAGTCAAAAGGTGTTCCTTTGACATCTGCTTTTCTGAGTGGGATGAGATCTTCATCAAGTTCGATATATTTGGATGCATCAATTTGAACGTAATGATCATTGATCTGGTTTTCACCATTTAAATTGAAGTACATATGATTTGTGATGCTGCATAGCGTATCTTTTGTTGTCGTTGCTTCATATAAAATACGAACATTATGCGTATCATCGATGCGATAAGTAACAAAAAGTGTGAGCTCACCTGGATAATCTTCATCACCATCGGGACTGATAAGTTTAAATGTTACTGAATCACTTATATCTTCTTCTTTAGTTGAAAATAATTCAAAATGCTTAAAGCTAAAGCCTTCTTTTCCACCATGAAGTTTCGTTGTCTCACCACGATAAGGTTTTACAGGATAAGAAATGCCATCAATTTGATAGGATGGAGCAATCAAACGACCACCTGTGCGACCACACGTTTTACCGTAATAAAACTGTGCCTTAAGGAAGTCATCCAAATCATCAGGTCTAACCGTCATTTCGCGACCATTAAACTTAAGTGAATAGACTGAAGCTCCGTAATTGTACACGACAAGTTCAAGATCATTTCTTTTCAATGTGGCTTTGGTAACTTCACCCACACTCGATTGAATGTTTTTCTCAATTTTAACCATGGTATTTCCTCCTATAAATTATCTATTTATCAAATATCTTTCTACAATGTTACCATTATCTTCAGTGACTTCATTTTCTTTGATGCCACCAGCTTTTAAAATTGTTCTTCTTGATGCTTCGTTGTCTTTATTGCAAGTGATGAGTATGGGATTAATCTTCAATGAATCACATACCATGAGTGCAAGTCGCAATTGTTCATGTGCATATCCTTTATTTCTTTCGCTTGGTCTAATGGAATATCCAATATGACCACTTACAAGTAGAAGTTCTTCATTTAGTTCATGTCTTATGTTAATGAGTCCGAGAAGTTGATCATCACTTTCTCTTATACACATATATTCTGAAGATATGACACGATTTTCAGGTAATGTCTCTTTACTTTTAAAACGTTTAAGATAGTTAAGCCACTCTGACACATCTTTAATTTCTTGAAGTCCACAGCCTCCGTGCAAAGACTCTTTATCTCCATCAAATTCTTTTAGATATGATGCAATGTGCGTCATGTATT
>JAVEQT010000064.1:0-7631 GCA_034007485.1 Acholeplasmataceae bacterium | reverse complement strand
GCAGCAATCATTTGTGAGTCTGCTCTCATACCAGCGACCTTTCGTTCGATGGTACTATAACGGGGAAGCAGATGATGAATGATGGCGATATCTTCTTTAAGATCAACCATAACAAAATCACCTACAGTAGGAAATTCTGATGGATCTTGTTTTTCAAAAATCCATTTTCCTGATACTCTTGCTTCATGAAAACCATGTTCTGTTATAAGGACATAGCGATCTTTGTGGTGTTCAGTAATGCGACCTAAGGTAAGATCAGGGTATTTTTCAGCACATAAAAGGACCTGTTGGTTTGCACCATACAGGTTTAAATCAAATTGATTCATTTATTTAACCTCCAAGATTTAATTTTTTTTGGAGGGATCGTTTTTTAGTGAGTGCCCTCCATCACTTTTGAGACAATTCTTCTATTAAGTTCTTTCATATAACATGTCCCCTTTCGTGTGGATGTTAGGCATGAATTGATTTCATGACGGATTAATTATAATGCAAGGGTGCCATAATTGCAATCAAACCTCTAATTTTTAACCACTCAAGTGTAAATATACCGAGTATCAGTGGTTAACACCTAACTAACGGTTTATTGAATACAAGTTCATTAACATTAATACTAGAGGGGTAAAAGCTACAGAGCACTTTGAGCACATAAAGAAGAATCATATAGAAGTAATGGGTATAGATTTCAATATGCAACATAAGGATACAATAAATATATTGACAGAAGAACGATTAAAAAGATGTAGAAATTAGAGGAGATAGTAAATCTCCTTTGTTTATCAAATGAGGCATTCTAAATGTTTAAAAAATGTAACAATTTACATTCATTTTCATCGTCCATTTTGATTTATGTGGCATATACGCCCTGTTTTTATTGACAAATAAGATATAAGATATGAAAGTGAAGTAATCTATTTAAAAACAAATGATTGTGCACTGCATATCATAATTGCACTATGATCAATGCATAGGATATGAACTCAATTGTATAAGCATCATCATGAGATGTTTATAAATACATAACCATTCAAGGAGGGATATTATGAAGGTTATAAAAAAATTGTTAGTTTTGATATTGTTATTTACGGGGATTATCATTGTTTTCAATCATCCATCACAAGCTGCTAGTGATCCAGAAAGTTCAATTCACGGTTTTTCAGTTGATAACAGCGCTTATACTGTAGACTGGGATTCAAGACGCACACTCAATGTCTATCAAAATGGTGCTGTTAAAGGCACAATAACGACATACGTCGGTGTTGCCTATTCAAACTTTGTCTTATCAAGTGGTAAGCATGTATCAACCATCATGATTCGTTCAATCGTCACACCAAAAAAATACACATACACCGAAAAAGTGCTTTGGTGGACAAATACTATAACTGAATATGGTATAGTGGATGAATTGAAGTACACAATGAATTTTGGTACGACAGAACTTATGGATGTTGATCCCAAAAATCAACCAACAAGCAATACATATTCAATTGGTGTAAATGCTGGTTTGAGTGCAAGCACATCAAACGGCGGAACATATGGAGGTAGTTTAGGAATTTCAGCCTCACAAACCTTCACAGCGAATGCACTCAAAATATTTAATCTATCCGATACGAGTGCTAATATAGCAAGTACATCATATCAGTATCAAAACTCTTCTTGGCGCTGGAATTGGGAAAGGGACAGCTACAATTTTTATGAATCAGAACAAAAAGCTGCATATGCAGTAGCAACCACAAGTAGAAGATATGTGACATTAACCATCTATGCATCATTTAATTCAGCTGACGCTACTCCAAATTGGTGGCAGAATGCTTTGGGTAAATACTCTGATAATAGTTACTATGCATCAATCTATGTATAAATCTATCGCAAAATCAATTACTTTTGTTATAGTCTTATGCATATCTATACTACTCTATGGTTGCGAAAGAAACAATGTTGATCCCATTCAGGAACTAGTTGATTCTTTTAATGAAGATGCACTTGATTTTAAAATGTTTTATTTTGGAAAAGATGTTAATTTATTGGATTTAGAAGTCACAAACGTGACTTCTATTTCCAGTATTCCTTTTAATCATTTTAACGAAAACACATTTATTGTCATTAATAATTTAGATGATGATTATGATTTTCAACTAGAAGACCTCATAACATTAAAAACCGACATTGAAACTTATGGATACGCATTCTATTATTTTGGAAATTCCGATTTTGATGTATTTTATGAGAGTGGTTTATTAAAAAATGAGGTCATGGACCCATCATCATTATCGTTTGGTTATGTTAGAGAAGGAGATCGTTACATCAATGTGATTGGTACATGGGATATCACCGCTAATCAGATTTCAAATACGAATGACCTTCTATTCCTAGAGTTAATGTTAAATGAGTTTAAATATCAAATTAACATGACGTCATGATTAAAATAGAGCACTTGTCAAAACACTATCAAGAATTAAACCATATCGTTAAAGCACTTGATGATATCGAACTGGAATTACCATATCATGGTATGGTTTTTGTCACTGGAAAAAGTGGTAGTGGTAAAACGACGTTGCTTTACCTGTTAGGCGGTCTTATAGAACCTACTTCAGGTATCATCAAACGATTTGATGGTTTGCATAGAACAGAAGATGTAAGACTTCATACGGGGTTTGTTTTTCAAAACTACAATCTATTCAATGATCTTACAGTTGCAGAAAATTTGTATACATCAAGCATCATCAAAAACCAACAGATAAGTCATGATGATATCGACAAAATCTTAAATCAATTTGACCTAAATGATTTTCAGCACAAGAAAGTAAGCAATCTATCTGGTGGTGAACAACAACGTATTGCTATTGCAAGAGCTATATTACATAAACCACAAGTTATATTAGCGGATGAGCCTACAGGGAACTTGGATGAAGAAAACGCAAAAATTGTCAACACAACGTTAAAAGAAATTTCTAAAACAAGACTCGTAGTTTATGTAACACATGATCTAAATACTGCTAATACGTATGGGGATATCATTATCGATTTATCATCAGGTCAGATCAAGAACATCGTCGTTAAAGAAGAACAACGACCATTATCTATAGAAGATGATATCAAAGTTCATAAGAGTAACATAAAGATCATGGGGTTTATAACTAAATTTGCACACAAGTTTCTTTTACATAAACCTGCAAGATTTATGTTAACGATTGCTTCATTTGTGATAGCAAGTCTTTTACTGTTGATGGTTTTATCTTTATCACACTATCAAGAAAACAAAGTCATTGCTGACTACATCGAGACCTACGATATTAATGACTACGTGTTATATAGTCAACATGTGTATCTAGATATTTTTGGTCAGACCATGACAGAAAAATCATACCATGGACCATATTTGATGGATATGATTGAAGAAACGTATGAAGACATTAAATCATCAAAAATTAAACTTAATCAGTATAGCCCAAATCTCTTAGTTAGTCCAAACATTATCTATACAGACATGCATGAACCATTTATTGATCTCACGTTCATTGAGGGTGAACTTCCCAATATCACCACTGAGATTGTAATCTCAGACTATCTTGCATCATCAAATCAACTTAGTGTCAATGATACGATTGATATCAATACGTATACATTGACGATTAGTGGTATCTTCCAAACAGATTATATCGAGAGTAATTATATCATTAAGAAGGCTTATGGTTCTTTAACGGTCATTGACCAACACCAAGAAAAATATCAATATTTATCCATTTATCTTTCCGAAGATATCTTAGATGATATGAAACAAGTTGATGCTTTATCGATACCTCATCAAAAGATGATGAGGAATCCATCATTACAAATCAGTTTATCGGCATCGACACTTCTTTCAAAAATCAAAAATGACACAGAATTGATATATGGAAGATTACCCGTCAACTCTAATGAGGTCTTAATATCATTAGATTATGCTTATGATTTAGAACTGTTGAATGAAGGTTTATTTGAAGAGACAACATTCTCATTTTATAATTATCAAGATGATAGATTCAATGATGCATATGATGATTATATGAACTTATACACTTATTTCAATACGGGAATTCATATTGTAGGTATCGTTAATAACACAGATCAAACCATCTATATAGATGAAAGTACATTTGATAGTATTATCGATCAGTACTACACGCATTATTATCAAGATGAAATTATTTGGACGAGTACTTATGTATGGCAAGAAGAACAACTTAATCTGCTAGAAGAGGGTATGCGCTTTAATGAGCCCATGATTAACATGATTTATTCATTTTCAAGTATGCTAGTAACCATTAACCCAGTCTTGATTGTTCTATTGGTTGTATTTACACTTTTAGCACTTTTTATGATAACAACGCTTCTTTTAAACGCGTTTTACCAAGGTATGAAAGACATCGCGATTATGCAGTCCTTAGGTTTAAGTAAAAAGAGGTTAATCTTCATTTTTATTACGCAGTTTATGGAGATTATAATCATCAGTACGATATCTTTAGCTGCACTATATACTATCACTATTTTGGGGATTAACAGTTATTATAATGCTACCGTTAATCTTAAAGACATTAACATTTATCTATTTGATATCAAAGCATTTGTTATCACATGCTTAAGTATGATAGGTGTTGGAGGATTATTAGATCTTATGTTATTAAATAAAGTGATTCATACCAATACCATCAGCATGATTAAAAGTAACTAAACATTTATCAGTTTTTCTATAAGTTTTATTGAAGGAGATGAGTTCTCCTTTTTCATTATTCATAGAATGATGCTACAATAGAAGTAATATAAAACATCGTGGGCGGGTTAATATGAGAAATAAGGTTATTTCACTTCAGGCTAACTAAAAAGAATGAAGACGTTTTTGTCTTTCTTTTTGTTATATAAAATAAATTGGGGGTTTACCTATGAAACCAAAAGTAGAGTTTAAAAAGGTTAGACGTTATGGCATCATTTTAGCCATATTTGTGATTGCAGGTGTTGTTATCTTATTGACTTGGGTAATCTATAAGATTTTTGATTATCGTATCAATGATTCGATGATTGCTGTCATTATTGCAGCTATCTCCTTGATTTATGAGATCAATAAATCAAAGAAGTTAAATGAAGCAGAATTCTTAATTCATTTAAATAGCTTGTTTATCACCAATGATGATTATAAACGAGTTTATAATTTATTAAGTGTCTATGATTTTGAGAGTGAACCTGATTATCATAAGGAAATATCTAATTGTGATATATCTAATTATTTAACGTTATTTGAAACTTTTTACATCTTGTTAAGACGAAAAGTGATTGAAATTGATTTACTTGATGACTTGTTTGCTTATCGTTTCTTCCTTGCTGTGCATAATCCCTATATACAAAGAAAGAAACTAGCCATTAGTCCAAGAAACTTTAAAAATATCTTTCGTTTAGAAAGACTTTGGTTAAAGTATCGTTTAAATACGGAGTTAAAGGATAACTATTTTCTTGAAAGTTATCATCTTATCTATCGATCTTCATTTGAAAAGTATTTAATGGTTTTTCATGCGAGAGAACAAAAGAAGATTTTAAAAGAAATGAGTATTCCAGCATTAGATGAAACCATGGGATATAAGATTAATCAATTAGAAGATATCTCCTATGCTGAAAAGATAAACGAGATACAGAAAAATGAAGTCATTGAAAGTGATAAGATTCATAAGGGCTTGTTAAGAGCAAACTCTGATGAGATGATTCGATCATGTTTAGAAAAACCACATGAAACTTACGGATTTTTTAAGAATGAACAGCTTGTAGGGTTTGGTATTTTATATGATCCGAAAGCTGATCCTAATGAAAGTATTAAAAAAGAACTGGATTTATCAATTGAAAAAGAGATTGCACTTATTGATGATCAAGATATCATGCACATCAAACTTGTGATCATTGATAAAGACCATAGGGGACATCACTTGCAGTATCACATGAATAAGCATCTAGAAGAAAGAGCAAAAGCATTAGGGAAGAAACTCTTATTAACAACCGTTTCTCCTTTTAATGTAGCAAGCGTAAAGAATACATTTAAATCAGGTTTTACATATAAAAAGACTGTTAAAAAATATGATGGTGCAATAAGACTCATTTATGCAAAACTAATATAATTCTTTAAAATATATCAAATCAAATGTAAAACATCAGAATGTGCATTAATAGGGCGTGTACGCCCTTTTCATTCCGCACCTTTTGGCTTATAATGAACACAATGATACATGATGAATGCGACTAGGGGGATAGACATTTTGAAGAAATCGAATAGCATCTTTATCTTGTTAATCATGGCATTTCTTAGTGTAAGTTTTTTTGCATGTCAAAAACCTACTCTTTATCAAATCACTTTTGATTCTATGGGAGGAACGCCTGTTAAGCCTATCGTGGCAAAATATCACCAAGATATTGATGAACCCAATGAACCAGCAAAAAACGATATTGAGTTTTTTGATGGTTGGTATACGGAACAAACATATCAAAGTGCTTATGTCTTTGATACCATGCCGAAAAGTAATTTAACACTCTACGCTAAATGGAAAGATATTGAATTAACTGATGATCCCATTCATCTCATCTTTTGGACACATGAGAAACATGAGAGATTAGCATTAATCAATGATTATGTTGCAGAATTTGAAGCGTTGTACCCGCAGATTACCATTGAAGTAGTCAGTCATTTTGATTCACCAAGTGGTGTTGGTTCAGCTTTAAGTACAACCTTTGATTATCCTAATTTAATTCAATTAGAACCTAATTATATGCAATCCATTCATAAGAGTTTGATGATTCTAGATCCATATATTCAGAATAAGACATGGGGATTGCATGATGACATGGAGATAGATGATATCATCCTATCTTTTAGAGAAGAGTATCAACAGTTTGATGTTGAGAAACATTACTATGGATTACCTTTTTCGATTTCAGCTGAGGTGATGCTTTATAATAAGACCGCATTTGATGCAATAGAAAAAGAACCACCCAAAACGTGGCAAGAACTGATGGCATTAGCACCTGATTTGAATCAATATGGTACTCAATTTCATGATGCGAATCAAGTCATACCAGCCATATATAATCAGCCTGGTCATGCATTTATTACCATGATTGAACAGTTTGATGGTGAATATATTGGTTATCATATGGATATTGATAAAGGTGAAATGTTATTTCATGATGATGCGAATGCATTATCTGCGTTGAACTTCATGAAAGAGATGCGAGATGTTCTATCGTTTCCTGGATTTTCTAGTTCAGTGATATATGGTTCTGAGTTTAAAGAACAACATACATTTTTATTCTTAGACTCATCTTCATACATCAAATGGAACACACCACCTATCGATTTAGATACGAATGAACCTGTTTTTGAACTTGGTGCAGCACCTATACCCTATCATGAAGATATGGAAGCATATCAGGCTGTCTTACAATCAGGAAATGGTATTTCAATTAATAAGAATAAAAGCATTCAAGAAAGATTAGCTTCGTGGTTGTTTTTAAAATTTGTAACAAATCAAGAAAACACAGCAAGATGGTCAATGATTACAGGTAACATACCTGTAAGATATCGTGCGATAGAAAGTCAGGTCTATCAAGATTTTTTGAAT
>JAVEQT010000063.1:0-7663 GCA_034007485.1 Acholeplasmataceae bacterium | reverse complement strand
ATGAAACAGATCATATGTTAGTAGAACGTATAAAAAATGCAGCGCTAGACCTAGCTGAAAGATATCAAAATCAATCGGTATTACTTGTAGCACATTCACATGTGATCAAAGCGTTAATGATTTATGCGCATCCTGAAAAATATACATTTGCTGATCTTATCAGACACGTTGATATTATTCGTTTTGAAATCAAAGATCACGTCGTCAAAGTGATATAAAAAATAAGGCTTATTCAGCCTTATCTTGTGTCCATTTTTGATTAATAATATGAAACATCATATCTGCGACCTCAGAGGTCGTTTTTTCTTTAATGGTTTCATATTGTATTAAAGGATGAATAACAACGTTGATGGTTGTTATACGCCATGGTGCACGATGCTTAATCAATGTATTTCCTTGGATGCTGACAGGAAGCAAATTAGCATGTGCTTTCATGGCAACCCGATAAGCGCCAGCACGCATGGCAACCATCTTTTCATCATTTCTGTCTTTAATTCCACCTTCAGGATAAATGGTCATTGCCATACCTTCTTTAATGACTTTGATTGCATCAACCATCGCACGCGCTGTATTTCGATCGCTTGAGCGATCAATTGGAAAAGCGCCTAAATATTTCAACCATAAACCGATCAATGGTGCTTTATACACACTCATTTTTGGTGTGAAAGTTGTCGGTCTTTTCATAAACTCAAAGACAATGAATGGATCTGCATACGATTTATGGTTCGCATAAATACAGAGTGGACCATCTTTTGGAATATGTTCAGTACCTTTAACAACAACTTTTAATCGCATGAAAAAAAACGTTAACCAATGCCCTGTACTTCGTGTGACGTAATATTTATATTTATTCGTCACTTTGGAATACTTCATAAATGGAAAGTGAGCAAATATAAATAAAACGGTAAGGAAAAAGGATGCTACAGCACCTGTAATAAACCATAAAATAATGTAGTAGCTACCTAAAACATATGTTGACATGAAATAGGTATAGAGTGCCCAAAAAAGGACATAGATAATTGATATCATGATGTCATCCTTTCATAGACTGCAAAGATGAGTCCATCTTCCATCTTCTTTTCAATACACTTAAACTGTGATAAATCGAAGGGTGGAAAGTAGACATTCCCTTCATGTCTTGATAAAACATAAGTGATATATAAACGATCTGCATAAGGTAGTGATAATTGATAAATCGTTTTACCACCAATCACCATAATATCTTCATTAACAGATGTTAAAAACTGATGTAAATCTTTTACTAAAACGGCATCGTCATAGGTTGCATCATTGAGGTTAGCCACATAATTTTTACCAAATGGTAAAGGTTTAGTCTTATAATACCCCTTTAAGGATTGATAGGTCATGTCACCCATCAAAACGGCTTTATCTTTTGTGTTTGCTTTAAAATATGCTAAATCCTTGGGATAATGCCAAGGAAGTACATTATCTTTTCCAATCAACCAATTTTCGTCCATCGCCCAGATCAATGAAATCATACAGCTACCTTTCCTTTGATTGCTGGATATGGATCGTATCCCTCTAATTTGAAATCATCAAACTTAAAATCAAATAAGGAGGTTACCTCTGGATTAATTTTCATTTGGGGACGTTTCTTGGGTTCTCTTGAGAGTTGTAGATTGATTTGATCAAAATGATTTTGATAAATGTGTGCATCACCTAACGTATGGACAAATTCACCAACCTCAAGTTGAGTCACCTGAGCTACCATCATGAGTAAAAGTGCATAGCTTGCAATATTAAAGGGGACTCCTAAAAAGATATCAGCACTTCGTTGATAGAGCTGTAAAGATAATTTGTTATCAGCAACATAAAATTGAATGAGTGTATGACATGGTGGAAGTGCCATGTTTTTAATTTCAGCAGGATTCCATGCTGATAAGATCATACGTCTTGAATTGGGATTATGTTTGATTTCATTTAAGATGAATTGAAGTTGATCAACACCATTAAAATTGCGCCATTGTGCACCATAAACAGGACCTAAATCACCGTATGTTTGTGCAAATTTTTCATCACTTTTAATTTTATCAACAAATTCATCCATGGTTTCGTTGTGATAATCAGCTGATTTTTTAAAGGCTTCATAAGGCCAATCATTCCAGATGCGGACATCATGATCAACCAAATATTTGATATTCGTGTCACCTTTGATGAACCATAAAAGCTCATGAATAATGGATTTTAAATGAACTTTTTTTGTTGTAAGTAATGGAAACCCATCTTTTAAATCAAAGCGCATTTGATAACCAAAAACACTTTTTGTTCCTGTTTTGGTTCGATCCATTTTCATGGTGCCATGTTCCATCACATGACGACATAAGTCTAAATAAGGTTTCATAAGAACCTCCTATTTTGCGAGTTCGTATAGTGCTTCTGTGTAAATAATCGTAGCTAATAATAAATCATCAATACCAATAAATTCATTCTTCTGATGAATAAATGTCGGTTTATCTAAGAAATGTGGACCGAAGGCAACACAATTTGGCATCGCTCTTGCGAAAGTTCCACCACCAATATTGATCGGTTTAGCATCCTTATCATCGGTATGTTTCTTATAAATATCCATCAATGTCTTAACGAGTGCTGAATTTGGATCTTTATAAAGTAATAGTTGATGCTTATCAACCTTGACGGTTGCACCAAATGTTTCAAATGCTTTTTGGAGTTTAAGAACAACTTCATCAAAGCTTACATGATTTGGATATCTTAAGTTGAGATGGATTTGGTATGTGCCATTTTCAGCATTGAAGACACCAACGTTATTGGTAAGTTCTCCCATTTCTTCATCAACATAGTCCACACCGACTTTTTTACCTAAAAAATCATTAAGTAAAAGTTTTTCATAGGCTTCAAGCATCGATCCACCTAAATTTTCACTCATTAAAAATGACATCATGCGGTCAATGGCATTTTCACCAAACTGTGGTGTTGAACCATGTGCACTTTTACCGACAACTTTAATAAAAATCTTATCATTTTTAACTTCAGTTGTTCCTTCATATTGATGATCATTTAAAAACTTCTTAAATGAAGCGATATAATCTTTATTTGGTTCTAATAATGCAGATGCATAATCAGGGACCATATTATCTCTAAAACCGCCATGGATTTCAATCACATCTTTTGCATCACATGTTCCCTCAACAAATATTCTTGATATGCCTTTTTCAGCATAAATGAGTGGAAAATCAGCATCAGGAATAAATCCAGACACGGGTGATTCTGGATAGACACTAAAATAATGTCTAACACAACGCCAAGCTGTTTCTTCATCATTACCTAAAATAAGTTTAACTCTCTTAGAGAGTGGTACATTTAATTCCTTTAATATTTTTAATGCATAGTATGCAGCAATCGTTGGACCTTTGTCGTCTTCGGTTCCTCTACCATACATTTTGCCATCATGAATTTCAGCACCATAAGGTGGATATGTCCAGTCATTACCTGCAGGAACAACATCAAGATGACCAATAATGCCTACAAAATCTTTTTGTGTCCCATACTCGATATGTCCAGCATAGCCATCTAAATTAACAGTTGAAAAGCCATCTCTTTGTCCAACAGCAAGCATATAATCTAAAGCTTGTTTGGTTCCTTCGCCAAAAGGTGCACCTTTTCTTTCTGGATCAAATGTTGTTAATTCAGAATTGATTTGTATGAGTTTTTGTAAATCTAAGATCAACTGATCTTTACGTTTTAAAACTTCTTCTTTAAAATTGATTTTCATAAGTATCATCTCCTCTTTTCATTGTAGCATAAAAAAAGACTGTCTCCAATGAAGACAGACTTTTTATTTGAAAAATAAAGCATTCCCTTTTAAACTACGAGTTAATTCGAATATTACCTGTATTGACATCAACCTTGAACATAATGGTACCACTAGATGTGGAATGACGATCACCTTGATCTTGACCATCAATTTTGATGTTTCCTGTATCTGTTTCTAAATCGTATCTAAGTGATGATGTATCTGACATTGTTACTCTGACATCACCTGTTGATGACTTGATATCAAACGATGTTCCAACAACTTCATTGATAGTCACATCACCTGTATCTGTTTTTAAAGTTACAGTTGAAGTAAATGTACTATCGGTAATTGAAATACGTCCTGTATCAACATCACAGTCAAGCACATTTCCTGATACATTGGTCAATGTCACACTTCCTGTATTAGTTGTTAATGTCATATCTGTTCCATCAACATCAGTTAAAACAACTCCACCCGTATCTGAATCTGCTTTAATCCAAGATTCACTTATCGTATCTCTGATGATGACACTACCTGTATCTGTTTGAAGATCAAGTGTTTCTGCATGAACATAATTTAAGTAAATACTACCTGTATCTGAATGTAGGGTGACAGTATCAGTCATCTTCTCACTTTCAAATTGCAATTTAATAGACCCTGTATTCGTAGACAAGTCATAAGCTAAAATCCAGTCACTTGGAATATAGACATTCACTTGTCTTAATTCGCTTGGTGTAAACTTAAAGTTAAAACTAAACCACTCATATTTTTCTTTTTGAATGATGCTATATACACCATCAACAGAATCATCAAATGTCCACGTATCTTTATCGATTTTCGCATAATAAGTCACTCTAATTTGACTTTCTTCAACATAATGAACTGTGATATCACGTGTTTGTAATTCCATTTCTAATGATGTAATTTGTTTGTCTGTTGTTTCAGTTAACATCTCACTAAATGCATCTTCATCAGTGAAAAACGCTCTTAAATTCATAGGATCTAATCCTGTGAAAAAAGCTACAACCGACATCACTAATCCTACTAAAATAATAATACCTAAAATTTTTGATAAACCTTTCATTGATGTTCACCTCTCTTATGAACTATTTTTGAAAACAAAACAATTGTTTTTTTCCATACAAGAATCATGAGTTGATATAACCATAGTGCCACAAGAACAACCAACCCAAACATCATGAGACCAAAACCAAGTGTCCCAATCACATTAGGTAAGGTAAGTCCTGATTGAAAAAGATCAACCACATAGGTTACAAAGCCAATAACACCTGTTACTAAAAGAATACCTGCAGTTAATATCATCGAGAAAACAAAGATTAAAAATGAGATATAAACTACTGCTAAAGGAATCAATAAAGGTGATCCTAGAAGCAAGATTAACAACTGCTTCGTCGATTTAGAAACTTGAAGATACGATTTGTTTTCACGTTTCATCAAGACTTCAGGCGTCATATCTTTAACAATCTTTTGAATATCATAACTCATTAAGATCTGATCAATTGATTCACCATCAGATAACCTGTCATTAATCAATTCTTCATAAAAGCTTACGATATCTTTAACTTCATCATCATAAAATTTTCGAGCTAACGCTTTTTGTAATTCATTTAACCATGCTTTCATTTTGGCAGCCTCATTTCATCAGGATCTTGTAGATGATCCGTATATCTTCCCATTCATGTAAAAACTCGTCAATATGTTTTTTCCCCAGACTCGTTATTTGATAGTATTTTCGATTTCTCCCTTGAAAAAGCACATTGTATGTCTTAAGTTCATCAGCTTTTTCTAGTCGTCTTAAAATGGGATATAGTGTTGATTCAGTGATTTCAATGTATTCAGATAAGTCACTCACAATCTTGTAGCCATAGGAATCTCCTCTGCTCAAGATGGCAAGAACAAATATTTCTAATACACCTTTTTTTACCTGTTGTCTCATAACACACCTCGCAATACTTGCATTTCGATAATATTATACATTGCATAGTATAGGATGTCAATAAAAAAAGTTCATTTTTCTGAACTTTCTTCATCCCCCTTGATTTCAGTCTTATGACTGCTTGATAAATAGGTAATTCTTTCTGCAATAATTTCAATCATGGTAAGTTTTTTCTCGTCTACTGTTTCATACTTCCACGTTTGAAGTCTCGCTTTAATGGCAACCATCACACCTTTTGTTGCATAGGATTCAATAGCTGTTGCCAATCCTTCCCAAACAGTGACTCTAAAAAAATCTGTGTCATATGTACCATCCATGTTTTTAAATGCTCTTTGAACAGCAACATTGATGTAACATACTTTTCTTCCATCATCTAACGCTCTTGCTTCAGGGTCTTGTGCTAAGCGTCCAATTAAGATCACTTGATTTAACATAATGCCTCCTTGTTTTATATCAAGTGTATAAGATGAGATGAAAAGATACAAAGTGCCATTCATACTTTTTAAGTTCATGCTGACTTTCTTTTTTCCTTATAGATGAGATAATCATGATATGAAAACAATCAAAATGAATAAAGAATCGTTTTATTGTATAAAAAAAGCCTTCATCAGGCTTTTTTGTGTATTAAGATTGACATATTGGTTTTCTTAAGTTCATGGAATGCTAAGACCAAATCTTCTAGTTTAATCTCTTTTAAAATATCCACCACATCAAATAGACTTGATTTCATATGATAATACTTTCCATAGAGATAAGCTTTATGTTCAACATTGTTAAGGGCATAAATCATTTGCCCCATATATACTTTTTGATACCGCAGAAAAGCTTCTTCCTGTAATTCACTTAATCCACTTTCTGCAAGAAATGTGATCAATATCTTTTTTAAAGTTGTTAATTTTTTAGATTCAGCGAATAAAACGACACACTCAGCTTTTTTCTCAAAATAAGTTGATATAGAAAAGTTTTGATTAATCAATCCTTTACCAAGTAAGTTTTCATACATGGATGAGGATGCGCCAAGGAGGAGATTAATCATCATGGTCATGAGCATTTCACGTTTGATCTGATCTTTTGGTGATAATGACTTAGGTTGTAATTTAAACCCCATCATCATTTTAGAAATCCCAACGTCTTTTACTTCAGCATGTGATTTAACTAAAACACGTTTAGGTTCTATTGGATACATGGTTTTAGGAAGTGGATGTTTAACAGGATGCTTCTCATCATAGGCTTTAAAGTACGTCTTGATAGCTTTTATATCCACTTTTCCTGCAATAACAACTAAACGGTTAGAGGGTTGATAAAACGTGTTATACACATCATTAAGTGTATCATCAGTGATATCCATAATCGAATCAAGTGTTCCTCCGATATCATAGCGAATCGGATGATGAACATACATGTGTTCCATCAACTGATTGTGCATCACCGTATTTGGATCGTCTAAATACATCTTCAATTCTTCTGCAATAATACTCTTTTCACTTTCAACATTATCGTGATTGATAAATGGTGTATCAACCATTTCCAAAAGATAATCTAGGGCTTCCATCACGTTTTGTGTTGCCATAAAAAGATAGGATGTTTGATTATAAGATGTCATCGCATTAGAGTCAACACCCATGGTTGAAAACTTCATAAATGCATCACCATCAGGCATAGCAAACATCTTATGCTCTAAAAAGTGCGCGGTTCCATAAGGTGTATGGATGATTTGATCACCTTTTTTATAGGATAAATCAAGTGCCCCAAAAGGAACAGAGAGCTCCACATATGTTGAATAATAAGGATCTTCTTTAGGTAGGATATGGACCTGCATGCCATTTTTTAGTTTTAAAATGTAGACTTTTTCATTAAAATCTTGATAGTATTTTTGGATCATTTTGTTTCACCTTTTAAAACGTAGCATGTATCATAAATTAACTGCTTTG
>JAVEQT010000062.1:6144-7936 GCA_034007485.1 Acholeplasmataceae bacterium | reverse complement strand
ACTGACGAAGATTTCGAATAAGACAACTTAGATTTCAATTGAATGAAGGCACCGGACAACTGTTTGGTGCCTTCACTTTATTCAAGTTAAAGAAAGGTGATATTTTGAGAAACCTAAAGAGTATAATCATTATGATTTTATCGGTTTCTGTTTTAATCGTTGTTGTGGTATTATTCAGCAAAGATTATAACAACTATGAACCGGAAGGAGAGCTTACAGGTACTGTGATTAATGGAGCATTCACAGACTTATCAGGTTCTCTTACAACTGAAAGATATACCTATATCGATTATTTAAATGATTTACCAAGTTCAGCATCTTATGGCGTTTCCGATGCTCAACTTGTTTTAGATAATGCTGAAGCCCTTTTCAACGATGACATTCAGTCTTTAGCGCTGCCTTTATCTTTAAATGAGACAGCTGTTTATCTGATTGATCTTGAAGATGAAGGTCTTTATCATTTGGCTTTAGAAACATGGATTGCTGCAGCAACCTTAAATAACTTAACCTTATCTGTAGAAATTAACGATACGTATCTTTATGATGATCATCGTGCCATTGATATTCCATTAACATGGATGGATGAGAGTAAGGATTTTCAAGTAGACCGCTATGGTGATCAAGTTTTACCAAACCAAGTGATCGATGAAGGTTGGCGAACCATGCCACTTTTCAATAACACCTATGTTTCGGTTGATCCATTGCTCTTTAATTTGAATGAAGGTTTAAATAAGATTGAAATTACAAACACAACATCGACCGTGATTACGGTAGGTGACCTCCAATTATTAGCTCCATCCAATGATAAAACTTACAGTCAGTACCGCTCCGGTAAACCTACAACTGAAGTCAAAGATCAAATCATTATCAATGCGATTGATTTTACAGAGAAGAACTCTTCATTTGCCCATGCGATGGCTTTAAATAGTCCAACCGCACAACCTTTTGATGCGCTGTATAAAAAATTAAACGTTATTGATGGCACATCATGGGATTTATCGGGACAAGAAATGACTTATACCATTGACGTAGCACAAAGTGGTAACTATCAGCTTGCTTTCCATTATCAAAATGCGAAGCATGATTTTTCTGTTTTTAGATCGATAGCCATTAACGGAGAGATTCCTTTTGATGCGTTAAACGCTTACGAATTTAAACATACAGGTGCTCAAAAATGGGCATATGAAACCTTAAGTGATGAAGATGGTGAAGCTTATTTATTCTATCTTCCTGCGGGAACACACACTTTAACACTTCGTGCAGAAAGTGAACCTCTTGAACAAGCTTTACGTTATTTACAGCTTGTTATTGATCACATCAATAAATTCTCACTTGATATCAGAAAGATTGCTGGTAAGGAAGTTGACCGTGATCGTTCATGGCGATTCACTGAATATATTCCCCAAACCCCAGCTTATCTAAATGCTTATGAAACTTTATTAAAAGCAGCTTTAACTGAGCTTGCTCCTTATGCACCTAACGGTGCCAATTCAACAACGCTTTCTTATATTCAAAAAGCGTTATACAAATTATCCTTAATTCAAGAAAATCCGGATAAAGTACCGCTCTATCTCGAAGATTTATCAGGTGGTACAGGATCCATTGCACAATATTTAGGTGATTCGCTCACCATGGTTAAAGAACAACCCTTGTATTTAAATCAATTAGTGATTTATAACGATGTGAAACTTCCAAAAGCTAATGCGAACTGGTTCCAAAAGAGCTGGGCAGGCATTCGCGCATTTGTTGCATCGTTTACCTCAGATAAATACAAGATGACCTATGATGAAGA
>JAVEQT010000062.1:0-6044 GCA_034007485.1 Acholeplasmataceae bacterium | reverse complement strand
TCAACTGAACAACCTGATGAATCTTGGGCTTTCCTCAAATGGTGGATGTCTGTTGAAACGCAAAGTCAATTTGCATTCAACCTACAATCAACCTATGGACCAACGTATGCTTGGTTATCAGGAAATATCGATGCCTTTAGAGAATCACCATTCCCAGAAAAAGATAAGCTCGTTATTCTAGAACAAATCGAATGGCTTGTTGACGTTCCACGTACACCTGGCCAATACATGTTAGAAAGATCATTGTCTGACATTTGGAATACAGCGGTCTATGACGGTACACCAACAGGTATTGCTGTTGATAGATACACGATCGTCATCGATAGAGAAATCAGACGTAAAATGATTGAATTTGGCTTCTTAGATAACGATGGTATACCGATAGAACCTTACAATATCAGAGATATTGATTGGGTCAGACAACAGATTGAGGAGGCGCAAAATGGATAACACATTAGCTGTTAGCCAACTGAATAAGCGTAAAAAGAGAAGTAAAGCCTCCCTCAAAGATGCCTTAGGTATAGCTTTAATGCTTTTACCCTATGCATTATTATTCTCACTTTTTATCGCACTTCCAGTTGCTATTGCATTTTATTTATCACTCACGTCATTTAACGTGATTCAGTTTCCTGAATACCGTGGGTTGTTTAACTTTGTGAATATTTTCACACAAGACCCTGTATTCTTGAAGTATGTTTTGCCTAATACGCTGAAATTTGCGCTCATCGTTGGACCAGGTGGTTATCTCCTCTCCTTCCTTCTCGCTTGGATGCTAGCGCAAGTTCAGCGTTTGCCCAGAACGATTTTAGCATTAGCGATTTACACGCCTTCGATGGTGGGTGGTGTCTTTATGGCTGTTGTATGGCGCACCATTTTCTCAGGGGATGAATCGGGTTATATTAACGCATTCTTACTGGATAATGGATGGGTAGATCGTCCAATTCAGTTTTTGGTTTCACCTGATTATTTAATGAACATCGTCATTATCGTTGCCCTGTGGAGTAGCATGGGTGTCGGCTTTTTAGCGATGTTAGCTGGTATTTTAAATGGTAATGAAGAACTTTATGAAGCTGCTTATATTGAAGGTATCCGAAATAAATTCCAAGAAGTCATGTATGTCACCATTCCGATGATGAAACCACAGATGTTATTTGGTGCAGTCATGGCGATTGTTGCAACATTTACGAATGGCTATATCGGTGTTGCGTTGTCTGGGTCAAACCCGACGCCGCAAAATGCCGCGCAGTTGATTACAAACCATATCGATGATTACGGCTTTATCCGTTATGAGATGGGTTATGCAGCAGCACTGTCTGTTGTGTTACTCCTCATTATTTGGCTGTTCTCGAAGGTTGCGTATAAGCTCTTCATGGATAAGGACTAGGGGGTGCACATATGAGTTTTCAAGGAACGAAGATTAACCCTACCAGTTTTAATAAATCACAAATTGGCTTTTATGCGTTTTTAATCCCACTTGGCTTATTTATGTTGTTACCGGTGGTCTATATTGTCAACCAAGCATTTAAACCTTTGGATGAACTTTTCTTATTCCCACCACGTTTCTTTGTACAAAAGCCAACGTTTGATAACTTTATCACACTGTTTAGAACAGCAACATCAACAGGTGTTCCTCTTTCACGTTATTTCTTTAACACAGTGATTATTACAACCGTCATGGTTACATTAACCATTTGGTTATCTGTAACAACAGGTTACGTGTTATCAAAGAAGAACTTTAGAGCGAAATCAGCACTTTTTGGTATTAACCAAATCGCTTTAATGTTCGTTAGAACAGCCGTTGTTATTCCAACGTATTTCATTATTGTTAACGTCGGATTAAACAATAACCCGCTTGTTCATATCTTGCCTTACCTTGCTGTTCCGGTTTCTGTCTTCTTAATGAAACAATTTATCGATCAGGTTCCTGATCCGATTATTGAAGCAGCAAGAGTTGATGGCGCAACCGACATGCAAATCATCTTTAAAATTATAATTCCTTTAACAGTTAACGCGATTGCTACAGTTGCTATTTTGACTTTCCAAGCAACATGGGGTGCGATTGAAGCATCATCACTTTATATCCAAGATGAAACGATGAAATCATTCGCGTTTTACTTAAATACCTTGGCATTAGCTAATACAGGTTCGACACTTGCCGGTGTTGGTATGGCTGCTGCAGCTGGTTTAATCATGTTCTTGCCGAACCTGATTATCTTTATCGTCATGCAATCACGTGTTATGAACACGATGGCGCATGCTGGAATTAAGTAGGTGATCTAAGATGAGAAAAATCAAATGGATCATAATGATCGTCCTCTCTATTTCAATTTTATTCGGCTTCTCATTAAAAAGTGAAGCAGCTTCGACAACGTCTTACACATTGACCATCAATGCAAAAGGACGTTATGTGAGAACACAAGATGCTTATCTACCTGATAAAACATTAACGAGTTTAGGTTTATCAACACCACAGGATATGATGTTTGGTGAAAATGATTTGCTCTATATCGCTGATACAGGAAATAGACGTATCTTAGTGTACAACACAGTCACTGGTGCGGTTGATCAAGAAGTTACACATCCTGATTTTAATCAACCAAAAGGTGTATTTGTCTCTGATCGTGGCATTTATGTCGCTGATTCAACAGCAGATACAGTATTCTGGTTTGATATCAATGGTAACTATATAAGACAATTCGATAGACCAACAACGCCTTCTTACGCAGATCCTAACTACAATCCAAACAAAGTAGTCGTCGATAATCGTGGTAATCTTTATATTTATGGTGAAGGTGTCAAAGATGGGATCATTCAATTATCGAATACCGGTGAATTCTTAGGATACTTCACATCAAACAAAGTACAATTATCCATTACACAACAAATCTATAAACTGATTTTTACAGAAGAACAATTTGAAAACTTTGCATCACGTGATCCTCAGACATTCTCAAGTTTATTTATTGATCAAAACTCGATGATTTATACAACGACGATGGGGACTTACAGAAACGCGATTAAAAAGCATAATACACAAGGTGGCAATATTTTCGCTAATTCAAGAACGTTCTCATTTGATGATGCAACAGATATTTATGTCGATGATCAAGGTATTATTTACGCATCGATGCAAGAAGGTACCATTTTCGTTTATACAGCTGATGGTGATTTTATCTTTAACTTTGGAGCATCTAACTTTGTTGAAGGACAAATTAATCCAGATATTTCAGGATTATTTTCCAAATTATCTTCATTAGCAATTGATTCTAAAGGTGGTATTTGGGCATTAGATGACAGAAAGAACTTTATTCAATCATTTGTTCCAACAGATTATGCCTTAAAGATTTATCAAGCCTTAAACCTTTATAATTCACGTCAATACGATCAATCCATTGAAATATGGAATGAAGTATTAACCTTAAATCAAATGTCAGTTATTGCACATGATAACATAGCGAAAACTTATTTACAACAAGAAAAATATGAAGAAGCGATGTATCATTTCGAATTAGCAGGTAACCGTGTCGGTTATTCAGAAGCATACTGGGAAGTACGTAATATTGGTATTCAAGCAGCATTAGGTGCTTTGATTATCGGTGTGGTTGCTTTCTTAGTACTTTCTAAATCATTGCAGATTGTCAACAACAAGACAGGTAAAATCACACTATGGATGACACCTGTGAAGAAGTTCTTTGATCGAAAACTTATCACAGATTTCTTTTACATTTTTAGGGTGATGCGTCATCCGATGGATAGTTTCTATGAGATCAAGAGGGGCCACCGTGGCACGTTGACCTCTGCCATTATCCTTTATATTACGATCTTCTTTGTCTATTTAAATTTCAATATTAATAAAGGCTTTATATACCAGTTTATTGCTGCTGAAGATATGGATTTATCAGCGATCGTCATCGGATTCTTCTCGATTACGCTCGTATTAATCGTCAGCAACTATTTAGACACATCGATTCATGATGGTTTAGGTGGTTTGAAGCAAATCTTTATCATGTTTATTTATGCGATGGGACCCTTGATGTTAGCCATGCTTTCAACAGCTATCCTTTCCTTTGTACTCACGTATAATGAAGTCTTTTTCCTCAACTTGATCTTCTATGTTGGTATAGGATGGACATTCATTAATATCTTCCTGGGTATCATAGAGATCCATGATTACACAGCACGACAAACATTTAAGAGTTTGTTGATGACCGTTTTATTTACCGTTATTATTGCAGTTGTCATTATCATTTTAGTCATGATGTGGGAACAGCTTTACATGTTCTTAGAAGCACTGATTAAGGAGGCGATTCGCAATGTTCTTTCCTAAAAAACGATTACTTATCATTGTGATGTTCTTCTTATTCGCATTTACGGTTCAAGCAGCTTATATCGAATCTGCAAAAGATACGAAAATGCCGCCAGATACCGTCACGTATGTGATTGACGAACCAACAGATATGCAGTTTTTAGCACAAGTTGGTGATTTGAAATATTATTACCGCGATTCTCGTGATGTTTTTGCTATTTATGACACACGAAATGGTTATACGTGGAAAACAGGTCTAGATATCGCTGGTGAAGATGAGTTAAAAGATGCATGTGATGCACTTCTCGAAAGAGAAACACCGCCAACAGAAGCTGAAATTGATGCCGTTTGTCTTCCTTACGAAGATTTTATGAACACCCGTTTTGAAACGTTCTCTAATTCATTATTGACTTTAGAGTATTATAACGACTCAAATGGTGTTAACCGTACTGCATCAACACATCCAACAGAAGCTGGAACATCAACACTCATGATGGTCAATAATGATCCATCACATTACCGTTTAGAAATTCCTTTCTATGTCATTGATTTAACCGTCTTTGTTCATATTTATTTAACTTCAGATGGTATATCGTTTGAAATTCGAGATGATGAAATTGAAGGAAGAGATAGCAATTTGATCTCATCATTCATTTTTACACCACTGATGGGAGCATCTGGTGGAGCAACTATATCATTTAACAAGGATACGATGAGTTATGGAAGATCAGCTGATGCCGTTGCTAAAGATCAAATTCCAGGGTATATCTTTGTACCAGATGGAAGTGGTGCACTGATCCGTTTCCAAGATTATGAAACAAGTATTGCATCTTACTACGGTAATGTTTATGGCAAAGATTATTCAACAGATACCTATTATGATCGTGTTGAACCTAATTTTGTACCGTTAAAACAACCAGGTTTACCCGTTTATGGGATTGCTCATGGTAACAGACAAGCAGCCTTCTTTGCTCATGCAACACAAGGTGCTGAACATATGGAACTTGTTGTATCACCACAAAACGGTGTTGCGCCTAACAGATCTTTATATACCTTTGCATTCGCAAGATTTAACTTTAATACATTGATTTATCAAGTCTATAACAACGCTGGTGCAGGCTATACCACCATGATGGAAGAAAGACCTCATTATGATATTAGACAAAACTACGTCTTTTTAGCTGGTGATGGGTCATCAGATGGCTATCCTGCAGATTATGTTGGTATGGCTAAAAAATATCGTGATATCTTAATTCAAGATGACATTTTATCTGAGATGACAAAAACATATGATGAAATGCCTATTCGTCTTGATTTCCTCATGGCTGATGCGATGGATTCACTTATAGGTACACAAGATGTTGTAACAACAACCATCGATCAAGTCAAAGATATCTTAACTAAACTTCAAGAAGATGGTATATCCAATATCAATTCTGGTCTTTACGGTTATCAAAAAGGTGGTATCACTTTAGGTGATAAAGATCGTCCAGATTTTGTTAATCGTATTGGTACGAAGCGCGAGTTTGATGCCATCATTACTGATTTAGGTGAACTCGGTATCGATGTATCCTTAGCCTTAGATTATGTCACCATCTATAAAGAACAAATGAGCTTAATTGGAAATGCTGCGAAGCATGCTAATGGATGGTATATCAGAGAATACTTAAGAAACGAAGTAGGTCCTGTCAATGAAAAGTATTTTGCTAGACCTTCTTTAGTTGCTGAATGGATATTA
>JAVEQT010000061.1:0-7947 GCA_034007485.1 Acholeplasmataceae bacterium | reverse complement strand
GTATCTTGACACATCGGTTCATGATTTTCCATGGCTATCGTATCATTTTCAATAATCTGTTCAATGACATTTTTACCAATGTTAGATTTCTCTCTTTTTAACGCTTCGCGAAGTTCATCAATAAACGATTTACCAATGTTACAATTGGCATCCATCGCGAGTTCTTTTACTGTTTGTGTGATGAAATTCATCTCTATTTTTCGCACGCTATCACCCAATCTCATTATACACGAAAAAAAGTCAAACGCAAATGACAATACAAGGTTGTATTTTTGAGCCATTTGTATTAAAATACAATTGTATGTAAGCGTTTTATTTTTATACATAACGCAAGCTGGAGGATAAAATGAAATCAATCGTTATAGGCGTTATCGGAGCTGATGTTCATGCTGTGGGTAATCGAATCATCGAGTATACGTTAACACGCGAAGGATACAATGTGGTCAATGTCGGCGTGTTATCATCACAAGAAGATTTTATTAACGCAGCGATTGAAACGTCAGCTCGTTTAATTATGGTCTCATCACTTTATGGTCATGGTGAACTCGATTGTCGCGGTATGAGAGATAAATGCAATGAGGCTGGACTTAAAGATATTTTACTTTATGTCGGTGGTAACATCGTTGTTGGTAAACAAGATTTTAAAGATGTAGAAAAAAGATTTAAAGACATGGGTTTTGACCGTGTCTATCCACCAGGAACGACAATCGATATGGTTTTAGATACGATTAAAGAAGATTTGGGTGGCACTGCGTAATGAAGTGCTATTTACTTGTTGATTTTGGATCGACATTTACGAAGTTAACAGCTGTCGATCTTGATAAAGAAGATATTATTGCAACAGCCAAATCTGTCACAACGGTTGAAACCAATATCATCGAAGGTTATGAGAAAGCTTTAAAGTCACTCAAAGAAAAGATGAGTACTGATCTAACCTTTGAAAAAATAGTCGCTTGTTCTTCTGCAGCTGGTGGTTTAAAAATGGCTGCGATTGGACTTGTTGAAGAATTAACAACTGAAGCTGCTAAGCGGGTTTGTTTAGGTGCTGGAGCTAAAGTTGATCTTGTCATTTCACATCATATGACAAACCAAGAAATTCAAAAAATTGTCGATAAAAAAATTGATATCGTTCTTTTAGCCGGTGGGGCTAATGGAGGAAATAGTGAATGTGTCATTCATAATGCACACAAACTTGCACAATCCCCAATCACAGCACCCATCGTTTTTGCTGGGAATAAAGATGCATCAGATGAAATCATTGACATTCTGTCTTCTGCTGGTAAAACATTTTTCATATGTGAAAATGTGATGCCCAAACTCAATGTTTTAAATATTGAAGATGCAAGAGATCGTATTAAAGATATCTTTGTCAAAAATATCATTGAAGCCAAAGGGATTAAAAAAGTTGAAGCGATCATTGATCGCGTGATACTTCCTACACCACATGCTGTTTTAATGGCTGCAGAACTTTTATCAAAAGGTTATGCAGATGAAAAAGGGTTGGGGGATTTAATGCTTGCAGATGTCGGTGGTGCAACGACAGATATCTACTCGATTGCTGATGGACTTCCGACACAAATGAACGCGATGCTAACTGGACTTGAAGAGCCCTTTGCTAAACGTACCGTTGAAGGTGATTTAGGCATGCGTTATTCTGCACTCGGTATCCTGCAATCGATGTCAAATGCTGACATCTCATCTTTTGACAAAAAAGGGATAAACGTTCAAACAGAATGCGAACTACGTCATCATCAGATTGATTTCATTCCATCAACTGATCATGATTATATGATTGAAGATCTTCTGGCTTCACGATGCATCGATGTCGCACTCAAACGACATGTGGGTCATTTAACAAGCGTTTATACTCCGATGGGTATGATGTATCATCAAGTGGGTAAAGATTTGACAAACGTCGATTACTTTATCGGAACCGGTGGTGTCGTCATCGCAAGTAAAGACCCTAAACATTTATTACATGAATCACTTTCATCTGAACATAAAACGATGGAATTAAGACCTAAACATCCCAAACTTATGCTCGATCAAGATTACATCTTATCAGCCATGGGACTCCTTTCCATTGATTATCCAGAAACAGCATTAAAAATCATGAAAAAACGTATCATTAAACTTTAGGAGAATAATATGCAAGTTGTAAACAAAAAATGGCCACTTGAGAAATTTCTAGAGATGCGAAAAGAAGTTTTAGCATCATGGCCAACAGGGCAAGATCCGTTACTCGACTTAGAACAAGCGATTAACACCTTAAAACAAGTGCCAGATCATAAGAATTTTGCACATAAACTCAAGCAAGCTAAAGAAGAAAAAAGGACGTATGTGCAACCGCGTGCTGGCGTTGCACTCTTAAGCGAACATATTGACTTGATGATGCATCTTGAAGCAGCGGGAGCTGACTTTCTACCTTCAACCATCGATTCTTATACAAGACAAAATCGCTATCATGAAGCTGAAGAAGGTATTTTAGTATCTCGAAAAGAAAATCGTTCGATGCTTAATGGTTTTCCTGCAGTCAATCATGGAGTTTCTTCATGTAAAGAGGTATTGGATGCTGTTAACGTTCCTCTTCAAGCTCGACATGGTACTCCAGATGCGAGACTTTTATCTGAAATTATACATGCTGCTGGTTGGACTTCCAATGAGGGTGGCGGTATTTCATACAATTTGCCTTATGCAAAAAACGTTTCACTTGCTGACTCCATTTACTACTGGCAATATTGTGATCGCTTAGTTGGATTCTATGAAGATCATGGTATTCATATTAATCGTGAACCCTTTGGTCCTTTAACAGGAACACTTGTCCCACCATCCATCGCTATTACCATAGGAATTATTGAAGCGATGCTTGCTGCAGAGCAAGGCGTTAAAAACATTACTGTTGGCTATGGCCAATGTGGTAATGTGATGCAAGATGTTGCTGCTGTTCAAATGCTTCAAGAACTTACCGATGAATATTTGAAGAAATATGGCTACGATGTGTATGTGACAACTGTTTTCCATCAGTGGATGGGAGGATTCCCACAAGATGAAGCTAAAGCATCTGGGTTAATTGCTATGGCATCTACAGTTGCTGCACTTGCTGGTGCAACTAAAATGATTACAAAGACACCTTATGAATCCATCGGTGTTCCAACAAAAGAAATCAATGCTTTTGGTATTCGTGAATCAAAAATGGTAGTTACACTGCTTAAAGATCAAAAAATGCCAATGACAGATGAACTCTACACTGAAAAAGAACAAATACGTAAAGAAGTCACATGCTTGATGGAAAAAGTATTTGAAATTGGTGAAGGTGACTTAGCTGTTGGTACAATCAAAGCGTTTGAACTTGGTGTCATTGATGTACCCTTTGCACCATCCAAACAAAATCAAAACAAAATCCTTCCTGCAAGAGATAATGAAGGTTGCGTTAGAATTCTCGAATTCGGTCATTTAGGAATGACCCAAGATATAAAAGATTTCCATAGAGCTAAATTAGAAGAAAGGGCAAAAGCTGAAGACCGACCCATCACTTTCCAAATGACTGTTGATGATATTTATGCAATATCACGTGGTGAAATGATTGGTAGACCTCAACCAAACAAGATGAAATAACATGAAAATTAAACAAGTCGTATTAACAAAAAGTTACACAGGATTTTATTTCGATGATCAAAAAGCAATAAAAAAAGATGCACAAAAAGACGGATTTTTATATGTTGGTGATGCACTAACAGAAGGTTTTAAAGAAGTTCGTGTGCCTGGTGAAGCCATTTCTGTACAACTTCTTCTTGAAAATGGTGATGTTGCTGTTGGCGATTGTGCAGCTGTTCAATATTCAGGTACGGGTGGTAGAGACCCCTTATTTTTAGCTGAAGATTTCATTCCATTTATTGAAAAACATATCGTTCCACAACTGATAGGTGAAGATGTTTCGTTTTTCAAACCTCTCGCTGAAAAATATGATCGCATGCACATTGAAGGTAAAAGAATCCATACCGCTATTCGTTACGGTATCACTCAAGCACTTCTATCAGCAGTTGCTATATCTTCTAAACGAACGATGGCTGAAGTCGTTCGCGATGAGTATCATCCAACCCTAAAAAAACTCCATCGGATTCCTATTTTTGCACAATCCGGTGATGATCGTTATACCAATGTTGATAAAATGATTTTAAAAGAAGTGGATGCTATGCCACATGCTCTAATTAACAACGTTAAAGAAAAACTTGGCTATCATGGTGAAATATTAAAAGCGTATGTGACATGGATGAGAGATCGTGTTAAAGAAAAACGTTTAGATCCATCTTATCAACCTGTATTTCATATTGATGTTTATGGCACATTAGGCATTGCATTCGATAACGATGTTGATAAAATCGTTGATTATCTCGTTGATTTAGCAGAGACTGCAAAACCTTTCTTCTTACGTATCGAAGGACCTATTGATACGGGTGATCGTGAAGGAACTATGGTTGCACTCCGTGAAATTACTAAAAAAATTGATGCTCTTGGAACACCTTTGGAAATTGTAGCTGATGAATGGTGCAATACTTTAGAAGATATTAGATATTTTGCCGATCAAAAAGCAGGTCACGTTTTACAAATTAAGACGCCTGACTTAGGTGGTATTAATAATATTGCTGAAGCTATTTTATATTGTAAAGAAAAACGTATTGGTGCTTATTGTGGTGGCACATGTAATGAAACAAATTTATCTGCTGAAGCAACTACTTCTGTTGCAATTGCATGTGAAGCTGATTTATGTTTGGCTAAACCTGCGATGGATGTTGATTCAGGATACATGATTGTTAATAATATGATGGAGCGTGTCATCGCGTTATCAAATGCCAGAAAATAAAGGTGATGCTATGATTTATGCAAGTGCAGGAACATTAGAATCAAATGATTGTTTAATAACTGTTGAATCCAGTGATCAACTGCTTATTGTTGTTGAAAGCATTGTTTATGATGCCTTTGGTGACAAAATCGAACAAGAGATACGAAATGTTTTAAGTCAAATGAAAATCAAAAAAATGAAAGTGCATATTTCAGATAAAGGTGCACTTGATTATACGATTCGTGCACGTCTAATCACAGCCATTAAAAGACTGGAGGCAAAAAAATGAGACGAAGCCTCCTTTTTATCCCTGCCAATACACCAGCTATGCTGCAAAATGCTGATATATTTGAAACTGATGCCATCATTTTCGATTTAGAAGATGCGATAAGTGTCACTGAAAAAGATGCAGCTAGAGATCTTTTATCTCAGTATCTCAAGTTAAATCTATTGAATGATGTTGAACTGATCGTCCGCATTAATGATATCGATTCACCTTATGTTGATGAAGATATCAAAACATTATTTTCATGGAAGATTGATGCCATCATGTTGCCAAAGGCTTCAAAAAAAGCGATAGATGCTTGCCATCAAAAACTGCTTAAATTAGAAAAAAAGTATAAGAGAGAAACACTTCCAGTGATAGCCATCATCGAACAAGCAAAATCTCTTTTTGAAGTTGAAGCTATCGCATCACATCCTAGAGTTAGTGGACTTTTACTTGGTGCTGAGGATTTAGCAACTGATTTACAAGTCGAACGCACAATAGAAGGTGAAGAAATTCTTTTAGCAAGACAAATGGTCATCTATGCTGCTAAAGCGCATCAAAAAGATGCGATTGATACACCATATACGGATGTATCCAATAAAGAAGGTCTTCTTTTTGATACTGAACATGCAAAAAAATTAGGTATGGATGCTAAAGCTTGCATTCATCCCATTCAAATTGATACCATCAATGAAATCATGATGCCTTCACTTAAGGAAATCGAGTATGCAAAACGTATTTTGTTAGCTGAAAAGGAAGCATTTGCCTTAGGAAAAGGTGCTTTTTCAGTTGATGGTAAAATGATTGATAAACCGATTATACTACGTGCGAAGAAACTTTTAGAGAAGGTGAAATCATGAGTGAACAAAAAAATGTTCTAGGTAGAACAGTTCCTGAAGGTATGGTTCCTTTTCAAGGTGCTGATGTCATCATCAAGAAAAATAAACGAATCAAAGTGGACGAAGTCATCTATAATGGTGGTAATAAACCCGTTGAAAGCGATATGTCCGTTATCTTTGATAAACTTTCGATTAAAGATGGTATGACACTCTCGTTTCATCATCACTTAAGAAATGGTGATGCTGTTTTAAATATGGTTTTAGAAGAAATAAAAAAGCGTGACTTGAAAAATATGATCTTAGCACCAAGTGCTATTTTTCCTGTACATGCACCGATGGTTTCTTTGATTAAAAATGGAAATATCACTCAAATATATACAAATTATGTCAATGGACCAGTAGCTCAAGCCATCGAACAAGGATACTTAAAAGAATTACTTGTTATGGATACCCATGGTGGAAGACCTCGAGCAATTGAATCTGGTGAATTAAAAATTGATGTTGCATTTATTGCTGTTCCAGCATGTGACCACTGCGGTCATGGCAATGGTATTGAAGGTCCTTCACAGTGTGGCACACTCGGTTATGCCATACCTGATTTACTTTATGCTAAATACAAAGTTGTTGTCACAGATCATTTGGTTGATCGCGTTAAAAAGATTGATATTGATGGTCGCTATGTTCATTACATCTTACATGTGCCATCCATCGGTGATTCTGAAGGTATTCAAAGCGGTACAACAAAGCCAACAAGAGATCCTATTCAACTAAAAATTGCTAAAAATACAGCTAAACTAATTGAGGAACTTGGCATTATCAAAAAAGGTCTTTCTTTTCAAACAGGTGCTGGTGGTACGAGTTTAGCAGTTGCTGAAGCTTTAAGCCATGTGATGAAAGAGAAAAATGTGGTTGGAAGTTTTGCTTCCGGTGGCATTACGAACTTCTTAGTTAAAATGCACGAAGAAGGTCTATTTGACAAATTATATGATGTCCAATGCTTTGATTTAGAAGCTATTAAATCTTATCAAAAAAATAAGAATCATCTCATGATGAGTTCTTCTTCCTATGGAAATCCCTATGATTCGCCCATGGTTAATAAATTGGATGTCGTTATTTTAGGTGCCACTGAAATTGATCTCGACTTCAACGTCAATGTGACGACCGATTCATTTGGTCATATCATTGGTGGCAGTGGTGGTCATTCAGATACTGCTTATGGTGCAAAAATAACGATTATTACAACAAATTTAATTAAATCACGCTTGTCCATGGTCAAAAAATCAGTAAGAACCATCACAACACCCGGTGAAACGGTTGATATCTTGGTCACTGAACGTGGAATCGCTATACATCCAAGACGAACAGATCTTATCAAACTTTTGAAAAACTCAAAACTACCAATCATGACGATTGATAAGTTATTGGAAACTGCACATAACATAACAGGTGTACCAAATGAGTTAAAACATACGGATCACATCGTAGGTGTCGTGCGTTATAGAGACGGTTCAATCATTGATAGTATTTACCAAGTCAAAGGAGCATAGAATGTCATTTCATTTTGTTCAAGCAAAAACTGAATCAGAAATTGAAAAGACTAAACAACTACTTGAAGCATCGTATCTTCATATGGACAAGCATGTCAGTTTTACATATAACCTGTATGAAGATGATGAGTTGGTAGGTACAATTTCTACACATGAAAATGTGATCAAAATGATTGCTGTAAAAGAGGATCGACAAGGAGAACAAATTACAGCACATCTTTTGCAACATATCATGCGTCTTTTTGAACAGAGTGACGTGAATAAATATTTTATTTTTACTAAACCAGAAAATAAATCGTTTTTCTCACACTATCCTTTTCGTCTCATTACTGAGACACAAGATATTGCGTTATTTGAGAATCATCTTTATCCGATTGAAGATCATCTTCTATCCTTAAAGTTAAGATTAAGACCAAAACATGGCACACGTGCTGGTATTGTTATGAACTGTAA
>JAVEQT010000060.1:0-8375 GCA_034007485.1 Acholeplasmataceae bacterium | reverse complement strand
CATCCCCCTAAAGAAAAAGCGGCTCCTACAGAATACCGAAACGATATGGTTTATCAAGGCTTTTTACAAGGACTCGTTCACGATGAAAAGGCGTTTGCTATGGGTGGTGAAGCAGGACACGCTGGTTTATTTTCAACCGCTGAAGATATTGGTTTATTCATGATAGCAATTTTAAGAAAAGACTTTGTCTTAAAAAATGAAACACTTGATTTATTGTTTCCTGTAAGAGAAGAAAGAAAGACAGAAGATAGTCATCTTGCAAGAGCTCTTGGATGGGATAAACCAACAGGAAGATCGAGTGCAGGAAGTCTTGTTGATTTCAAAGAAACCATTATTCATACGGGATTTACAGGATGTAACATGTTTATGGATAGAAAACACAACATTGGATTTGTCTTGTTATCAAATGACGTTCATCCAAGTCGTGAAACAAAAGGTATCTTAAAATTACGACATGATTTGGGAAATCTTGTTGTTGCTATGAAAGGAAGTAAAGTATGAAAAAAATCATTTTAGGATTGTTCTTCGTTGTAAGTATCGCCTTACTTGCTGGTTGTCAGCAAAATATTTCCATTACAGCTGATGGGACAGTAAGCTTAAAAGAAGGAGACACCTATTCTTTAGATGTTACAACGGATGATATAAAAGGTTTAACCTTTACATCATCTAATGAAAGTGTTGTCACAGTTAATGAAGAAGGAACGATAACTGCAGTTGCTATAGGAAATGCAGTGATTACCATCACATCTATGTCAAATGAAGATGTCAGTTTTGAAGTTCAAATTCAAGTGACAAAACGTGTCACATTGACCTCAACAGTTGATGAAATCATCTTAACTGAAGGTAATGAGGAAACAGTGACCTATGAGTCCAATGATGATGTCACATTTTCTTCATCATCACAAAGTGTTTTTACAGTTGATGCTGAAGGTGTCATTACAGCGGTTGCTGAAGGAAACGCAGTATTGACGATTACATCTGTTAATGATTCATCTGTTACCTATGAAATTGATATTATCGTTCGTAAAATCGTGACACTTACTGTTGTCGATTATGAACAAGAAATGATTTCAGGCGATGAAGGACAAATCAATGTCACGAGTGAAGATGGTTATACTTTTGAATCAAGTGATGATGATGTATTAACAGTGAGCGCAACTGGGTTAGTTACTGCGATTGGTGCAGGTACTGCAACGATCACAGTTACATCTACATATGATTTAAATGTCTCAGAAGATATCACCATTCGTGTTTATGATCCAGTGGATACACTTGTTATTGAAGGTTCATCTGTCATGAATTTATATGCAAAACAAACATTAGAAGCTACTTTAACTCCAGTTGATGCATATCCATATATCACATGGACAAGCTCCAATTCAGAGATTGCTACGATTGATGAAGAGGGAATTATCACTGTGAAAGGTGCTGGGTTGGTCACATTTACAGCAACATCTGATATGAATGATACGATTTTAGATACCATTGAAATCATCATTATTAATCAAGTTATTGTTGACTCATCCATCACTTCAGGAACATTTGTTTATGAAGAAATGACTTATGTTTATGAACAAGATTTGTTTTCATCGATTGAAGATGCTTTAGATGTTGCCCAAGAAGGAACAACCATTCTTGTTAAAGATGGTAATTATTTAACCGATATCACACTTGATGTTGAGGGCATATCGTTAATTGCTATCACAGATTTAGTGTATGTTGGAAATATCATGCTTGATGCAAATGATATTTCGCTATCAGGATTAAACATGCAAGGTGCAGTATCCATCACCACATTAAACCCTGTTGAAAATATAAGCATCACAGGTTTAACTGCATCCAATATTACACAAGACTTTATCGTTATCACCGGAACTAAAAACGGTTTAACGATTAAGGAAAATAATATGACGAATATTGACGGTTTTGCGATTAAAGTAACCGGTTATGAAAGTGGAACAATTGATATCAGTAAAAACATTATTACCGATGCTACTCAAGCGATATCAGTTACCCCTGCAACAACCGTTGATGTTTTAACAACTATCAAGGTAGAAAGAAATGATATTAGCCTTGTTACAGATGGCATAATCATTGAAACCAATGCAGCTATACATGCGTATGCACGTTTTAATAGTGTCGTAAATGCGACTGGTTTTCTAGCAAAATCAAATGTTGGTAATGAAGTAGAGTTTACTTTAAATCATTGGGGTTCAGTTGAGCTTAATCTTACAAAATTTGATAACATTACAGAAGCGATGTTATTAGGTCATTATGCACTTAAAACAGACATTATCAGTGAAGCAGCATACTTCCCCAATTTACCAGCGAAACTTGTTATTAATAATCCGATAACTGAGATTATGATTGGTGATAGCTATCAATTTACGTATACGATGTTGCCATATGATATTGAAATAGCAAGCATTGGATGGATAACATCCGCTCCTACAGTTTCAATTATTTCTCAAAACGGAACATTTACACCCATCAAGAGTGGAGAGGTGACATTCACCGTGAGATCATCCATCAAGACTTATATTAATGCAACTGTTACATTAACTGTTACAACAACACCAGGTGTAGAACTTAAACCAGTTAATATTATGAATAATAACATTGTTGGTTCAACACTGACACTAGAAGCTACACCATTTCCGGCTTCAATAGAGGATTCTTTAGTCACATTTACCTCAAGTAATCCTGCCATTGCATCAGTCAATCTCGATGGACTAGTTTCATTACATCAACCAGGTGTTGTCACAATTACGGCAGCATTAACTGATGATCCAGGCGTAACAAATAGTTATACGTTTGAAGTTTATACATCACTTGATGATAATAATCTCTTAGATATTTTAACTAAGAGCATGGTGACTTATACAACACCACACAGATGGACAGCAGTGGGTGTTGGGTTTAACTATGATGATTTCAAATATGAAAGTGTATCAAGATATTATTTTGGTGATTATGAGATTAATCAATCAAAAATGGTTCCAGTAAGCTCGGGTATTCGTCCAGGTGAACCTATGGATGCGCATCCAGAAGGAATCACACAGTATAATCCAGACAATGTCTATTGGGTAGTCGTACATGATACAGCAAATACAAATCCAGGTTCAGGAGCTTTAGCACACGCTAATTACCTATTAAGTAATGCGATGGCTGGTATTGAACTCTGGGCTTCTTGGCACTTTACAATTGACGACAAAGCTCTGTATCAGCATATACCGGAAATTGAAAGAGCATATCATGCTGGAGATGGTTCAACATTACCTGGAACAGCAACCACTTATTTAGGTGGTGGTAATCGCAATGGTATCGGTATTGAAACAGGTGTTAACCAAGATGCAGATGTGTATAGAATATGGCAAAGAACGGCCAAGTTCGGTACCGATTTATTAATTAAATATAATTTACCATTGACAAACATGCGTTATCACAATGATTTCTCAGGAAAAAATTGTCCTCAAACGATGCGTAATGCTGGACTCATACCTCTTTTCGAAGAGATGAAAGCTACAGAGTATCGCATCAATAAAGATTTTGCAGGTGCAGAGATTACGTTAGTCTCAGACAACTTAGAATATGTAGATAACACGGGTCGTGTTATTAAGATGCCTGATCGAGCTTTAACTGTTTCTTATACAGTAACTGTTACGTATGGAGGTGAAACCGTATCGAGAATATTCTATAGTTATTTACCTGGCACAGTTTTCTAAGTTTCACGTTTACTGAAAAAAATTATCAAAAAGTGGATAACGCCATGAAAAACACGAAACAATCATGTTTCAAATTGACAGCGCTTTCACATCAAGTGTAAAATACACTTAAAATAGAACGAAAAATTAGGAGGAAAAAATGAAAAAAGTAGTAGCGTTTTTGATGCTTGGATTGATTCTTGCTTTTGCAACATCATTATCAACTCAAGCTGCAGATGGCGATTTAGTCGATCTATATCCATATGGTCAAATCGCATGTCTCGAAGGAACAAATGCATGTACTCAACTCAAATTAGGAGATTCTTTTTGGGATTTAGAGTACGCAGGACACCGTTATCATTTTGTTAGGGGTGCAGCTCGTTTTGCTAATCAGTTTAATGATGCAAATGTTGATGGATTCTTCAGTGCTGGCGAACTCGGTGGCGCATTATCATGGAATGCATTCGCAGCATTATACATTAATAACACCGCATCAGAAGTTGTCTTAACATCAGCTAATGCGCGTACTGATTTATCTACTGTTGTTCATCGTATGTATTCTTATTTTGATGAAACTGGTAAACTTCAAATGTATGAAAACCACATCAATACATTTTACATTTTTAATGATGGCACAGTTGCAGCACCTGACTGGCGTTTAGCTACAGCAGCTGAAGCAGCAGCATGGGATGCCGCAGCAACTGAATCTAAACCAGTAACAACAAGAAATACACACATTCGTATGAAGTTAGATGCAACTGATTCAAACGGTTATAAATTAGAACCAATTGGATATTTAAAATGGACTAATGCAGATGTTGATGTTGCTACTGCTCCAGTTGAAGATTGGTCAACAATCATTACAGGTAATCCAGACAATGTAACTATTCCAGTAGGTTGGACAGTTGTTTCTTGGGGAACTAATGATAGAGGTGCAGCAAATGCATTAACAACACAGTATGTTAAAGATATGCCTACCTTTATGTTAGATAATACATTAGCTCCTGCAAAAACAGTTTACACAACTCAAAAACCATTATTTAACAACGCTTTAGGCGCATTAGATGATGATCCTACTTCACCTGGAATCAACGTAATTGTTGATTACAATGATGACTTTGTATTACCTACAGGTATTGAAGCATCTTATGTTGATATGTTTGATGCAACTGATGCATTAATTAATCAAACTAAGAAGATTAACTATGATGTTATTATTTCTCAAGACGATGCTGTTTTGGAAACCATTACTTATACTTACGATTCTGTAGCGGGTACATATACAGCTTCTGCTCCTATTACAGTTATTGATTCATCAGTATTTGGTGGTGCATATGTTGCAACATATAAAGCCGTTGATCCAGAAAATGCAGCACTTGTAAATGAAACACATGTTGATATCGTTATTGGCGTTATGCCACCTAAATTCATAGGTGTTGCTCCACGTTATTCTGATGAAGGCGTTGCAATTGATTTACTTGAAGGTATTACAGCTGATGATGGATATGGTGATGACATTACTGATACGATTATGGTAACAGCACCTGTTGGATTCAATCCATACAACCCACAAGTCGGTACATATACCATTGAATTAGAATTTACACACCATGTTGTGATTGAAGGTATTGCTCCAGTTGCAACAATTACAGTTAATGGCGCTGATATTACTTGGGATATGTTAAAGAATTTATCAAATGGTATTAACACATATGGTGATTATATGGTGTTTACAGATGATGCAGTATTCCATGCAGCTGGCACAGCATATGGTTCAGTTATGGTTTATGTCAATCCTGAAGGTAAAGTTAAACAATGGTACGATAGATATAATTGGAATCATTTAAATGCTCTCGGTGTTGTTGAAGTTGGCGATGAAGCTAAATTTAACGCTTGGAAGAATGGTTTCGTTATTGAAGAAGGTGGATTCATTCTTGCTGCTCATGGTAGCGTTAAGGCTCCAGCAATTAGAAACTTACCACTTGATGCAGCAGTTGTAGCAACTATTGGTACAGATGATATGAATTTTGAAATTCCAAAAGAAACATCATATGTACTCACAATTGATGATATTAATGCTCCAATTGCACTTGTTGTTAATCCTATCTATCAAGTAACTGTTGGTGAATTTACATCAGTCAACGCAGCTATTCTTAACAATGTTGTTGCATTTGATAATGCATCTGCCATTGGTGATTTAGCAATGTTTGTATCTGATGATGATGATTTAGATTTAGCAGTTCCTGGTACATATGAAGTTGAAGTAACAGTTGAAGATGAAGCCGGTAATGCTACAGTCGTATCATTTGATCTTGTTCTTATTGCTAACGCAGAAGCAGATGCCATTGAAGATCTAGAAGCATTAATCGATGCTCTTGAAGCTGATCTTGCAGCTCTTGAAGCCGATCTTGCTGCATCTGATACAGCTAGTGCAGCTTTAGCTGATAGAATCGCAACTCTTGAAGCCGCTCTTGAAGCAGCACAAGATGCAATCGATGATTTAGAAGCGTTCAATGAAATCGTTCCTGACACAGGTTGCGGTTCAGCAATTAACACTTCAAGCACTTTATTTATTACATTCAGCATTCTTTTAGGTGCTGCACTTGTCGTTTTCTTAAAGAGAAGAAGATAAGCATTTAATTAGACAAATTTAAGCTAACGAAGTACCCGAATTATGTATCGGGTACTTTGTGTTAGCCATTTCGCGCCCACACGTACGCGTAGGCATTCAATTGAAAATAATTTTACGTTTTCGAAAAAGCGAAATTGATGTGTTATGGCTCATCAAAAGTTCGTTATAATGGTAGTGACATAAAACGATACAATATCATGTCAATAACACCATATTTATGGAAGAAAAGAGGTTTAAACGTGAGAAAAATATTTGGATTATTCCTCGTTGGTATACTCGCTTTAGCACTTGTTGCATGCGGTACAGATACTCCAGAGGAAACACCTACACCAACAATCCCAACAACTACGACAACAAATACAGCAAGTATCTCTGGTGCTACAGAAGTTACCATTACTGTTGGTGATACGTTCAATCATTTAGAAGGTGTCACAGCAACAGATACGGCAACAGGTGATATCACATCATCGATTACCGTTGATGGATTAACAACACTAGATACCAATCAAGCTGGCAATTACACATTGACTTACAAAGTTATGGGTAGTGATGGCAATGAAGTGACAGTCACAAGACTAGTCATTGTGTTAAGTGCTACAGGATGTGGCGTTCATGAAGACTTAATTAATGGTCAATGTGTAAAACGTGCACCTACTGTGATTCGTATTATGCATGGTGCACCTTATGAAGTCGATCCATTCCATGCAGACTATTCTGGTACACAACAATTAGCAAAACAAGAAAGACAAACAGAAATTGAAGAATTATACAATGTTGATGTTCAATATGTACCTTATCCTTCAAATGCACCATGGGGTCCAGACCGCGTTGAAGCAATTGTTAATGCATCTATCATTGGTGAACATATGGCTGAAATCTATTGGTCAGTCTCAGACTGGATCCAAAGATTAGCTACCGCTGAAGCGATTGTTCCAGTTGATCAATATTTAACAACAATCGGTTCAAACATCAGAGACGGTTATAAAGAAGTTGGCGAATATCGCGGACAGGTCTATGGCTTTGAATCTGGTTTGTTAACCGTTTCATCAGGTTTATATTACAATGCTGATTTAGTAGCAAGTCTTGGTGTTCAAAACCCAACGGATTTATTCCTCGCTGGAAACTGGAATTGGACAACATTTGAAGCTTGGGCAACTGCAGTTGATACAGCATTAGGAACACTTGGTGGCGACAAATATGCACTTGGTGGTATGTACTCAGAATACGCTGAACATATGGTTCCATTAAATGGTGGCGCACTGATCAACAAGAATACAGGCAGAGTTGCGTTTGCTCAAAACCCAGCATTAGAAACCTATACATTCTTAAGTGATTTACACACCAAGGGTTTATTTGAACCAACACCAGCATATGATGCTGGTTCTCCAGATTGGATGGCTGGTAACGTTGCGATGTATCCTGGTCAATTATGGTTTGTTACTGCGGACAACAGATGGGGTCAATTGCCTTTTGAACTTGGATTTGTCCCATATCCAGTATCACCAACTTATACAGGAGATTATCAATCACCGGTATCAGGTGTTGCAGTTTACCATGTTGCTAGTGGTATGACAGCTGAAAAACAAGAACTCGTATTCAAAGTTTGGAATGAACTACAACTTTGGAAGACTGATGCTGGATACGAACTTGAGTTTGAAGATACTTTGGTTACTAAGTTTGATAAAGAAGAATATGTAGAAGCATATTTAGAAATTTATGACATGATTTATCTTGATTTAATTAATGCTGTTGGCATTGGTGCTTACAGTGAAAATGGTTGGAGACGTAATATCAATCTCGCGATTCGTGAAGGAACAGCACGTACTGTTATGGATGCGATTAAACCGATTTATGATGCTGCGTTATTGGATTATTTAGGAGATTAGTGAGTTAATGATCCCCCCCTCACATTTGGGGGGGATTCTTAAAAAGGAGTGTTCTTGTGAAAAAACTGGTTATTATTTTGCTATCCTTTGCTATATTGTTAATCGCATACATCGTTATCGATGTTATTTTAGCTTCGATTAATCAAGATATGC
>JAVEQT010000007.1:32489-40205 GCA_034007485.1 Acholeplasmataceae bacterium | reverse complement strand
CCAAATGGACCATGATGAATCCACTTGTCACCATAAATACCTTCATGTTGATACTTTTTAGCAAATTTATCATAGATTGGCATTAAATCCACATCTTTATAATGCGCTTGATTAATCCATGTGAAGTGATTGATCCCTAAAGGATTAATGGCAATCTCATGACGTTTAGCATCAATATCTGTCTCTTCTTTGAGCGCTTTTGCTAAAATATCTTGGACATGAAAGACTTCATGACAGTTACCGTATGCTTTAATTTTTGGAAATGCGTGATATAGCATTTGAACACACATCGTCATTGGATTTGTGAAATTGATCACCCAGGCATTGGGTACAACTTTCTCAATGGCTTTTGAGATGACATGAAACATCGGCATCATAATGAGTGATCTAAAAATACCTGCAGGACCAGCTGTATCTCCAACTGGTTGATAAACACCCCATTTTTCTGGATCGTGGACATAGATTTTCATTTCATCAAACGTTGCTGGTAAGATTGAAATGAGAACAAAATCTGCGCCTTCTATACACGATTCAAGCGTTTGTGAAACTTCAAACTTGAAGTTCCCTTTTGCTTCATCGAGCGCCATCATCATATTCCCAATTTTAGCATTATTAAGTGCTGCATCATAATCAATATCATAAAGTTTTACTGTACCAGATAATTCTTCTTCAAGAGCAAGATCACTCATCAAACTTCTTGCCCAAAGACGAGAACCTCCACCAATATATGCAATGGTTATATTTTTCATGAGACCACCTCATTTAAAAATGCATGATAGATTTCAGGATGTCTTTTTTCTACGTTGGTTGGCTTTAACTCATCATTCAGCCAGATCAGTTCTGTTTTTCCAATATGGACAAGTTCTCCAAGATAATCATAGATATGATATTCAAAGAATAATCTGACTTTCGAAAGTTTAACTAGTTTTGTCTGCATGGTGTAGATTTCACCAAATTTAGTTGGTTTTAAATAGCGTGAAGTGAGCTCATACATAGCAAGTCTAACACCTTTTTCTTCAATCACATGAAAGGGTAAATGAATGTCTGCACAAAATTTGACACGTCCCATTTCGTACCATATGGGGTAGACAGAATGATGAATGATTCCCATTTGATCTGTTTCTTGATAGCGTGGTTCAATGGTTATTTTTGAAATCATAAAAACACCTCCAACTATCCATATTATACCATGACTTATCAAACCATTTTATGCTATAATAAAGACAAATCAATAGAAAGTTGGTCATAGTATGAACAGTGATAAAAAAATTCTGATTGAACGATTGAAAAAAATAGATTACACCCATAAAAAGATGATCATCGGTTTTGATGGCTTTATCGATGAGATTATCCATGCCGTTGACAAAAGATTAGACTCTCACAATTTCACACGCATCGATACCATGCTTCAATTTGCAAAGCGTATTGAAAGAGCTGCTGGTTTATCAACCAATATTGAACTCTATCCGGTTGCTGTTAAGATTGGTGGTAATGGACCCATCATGGCTAACGCACTATCGCAACATGAATCGGATATCACTTATATCGGTGCCCTTGGTCAACCAACGATCCATCCAGTCTTTTTAGGTATGCCATCCAACGCCAAATTATACTCCATCGCAGAAGCAGCGCACACAGATGCTGTTGAATTCCATGATGGGAAGTTGATGTTAGGTAAAATGAGTTGTTTAAATGATGTGACCTATGATAACATCATCAAAGAAATTGGTGAGGAAGCTTTTGTAAAAATGCTCGATGAAACTGATTTATTTGCTACAGTTAACTGGTCAATGTTACCTCATATGACCGAAATTTGGCAATCGATCTGTGAAAATCTTCTACCTAAATTAACATTTAAAATGACGAAGCCCATTTTCTTTGTCGACTTAGCAGATCCAGAAAAAAGAGAACACGAAGAGATTAAACGTGCCTTAGATTATCTTAAATCGTATAATCCATATTTCAATGTTGTCTTAGGTTTAAATAAAAAAGAAGCTTATGACATTGGGGCGCTACTTCATTTAGTTGATCAGAATGCATCACTTGAAGAGTTAAACCGTGCACTTTACAACTATTTAGATATTTATAGTGTAGTCATACATCCTGTTGATCAATCATGTACTGTTATCGATGGTATCTATTATCAAGAATTTGGACCTGTTGCTAAAAAACCGAAATTGACGACAGGTGCAGGCGATAACTTTAATTCTGGGTTTGTCTTTGGCTTAATGATTGGATTAAATCCTGACCAAGCACTTCTACTCGGTATGGCAACTTCAGGTTTTTATGTCAGACAAGCAAAAAGTCCCGCATATGCGGAACTCATTCAATTCTTAAATGATTGGGACGAAAAGCGTCTTGATTAAAAGAGAAAATTAGCAATTTCTTGTTCACCTAAAGGGCTCAATTGATAGAGTCCTTTTTCATTTTTATAAAACCATCCATCATAATTGTTTCTTAAGATTTGAGCTGCTTTTTCTATACGAGTGTAATCTTTAATAAGCTGTAATGGTGCTTCTTTAAGATCAAATAGTGCTTTTGCGATTTCTACTACTTTTTCGCGATAAACCGTCATCTTTTTTCCATTGGTTCCACCCAATGTTTGATATTGATCTCTTCCATTAAATTCTTTCATCATGTGTGCTTTTTTACCGGATGAAATTTTGTGATGCATATCAGACATGTTAGGCTCTAATACAATATGCGCAATGTTTTGCGAGACTTCAATTAAACCAATACCCAATTTTTTAAGTAAAAGTAAAAACTGAGGATTATTTTTTTGATGTGATTTAATAGCTGATTTTGGCGCAGCAATAAAAACATTGGGTGTCACTTTTTGTCTTTCAATTGCTTGATAGATAAGTTTTAACGTCATGGCGAGTTTTAACTCAACGATAACGACTTCTTTCTCTTTGACTGCAAAGACATCAGCAGCTAAAATTTCACCTTGTACATCATAACCTAAATCCATGAATAGTTTTCGAACGGGTTTAAATAAATCTGTTTCTTTCATGAACTATATTTTTCTACAAGATTTTTGATGTCTTGTTCACGTTTTTTATTCTTCCAGTTAATCGGTATCATCAGATGAACTTCTCCACCCTTTTTTTCAACAAGCTTTTTCATCTGCTTGAGGGTATGCGTTCCACCCATCCATGCAAAGGGAAAAAAGTGAGTGATAAAAAGATCTACTTTTTTTTGTGTAAAATCAGTTTTTTCTATATAGACACGCATCACATTGGCAAGCATAAACCCATGGACAGGTGATCCCAATATCACATGATCATAGGCTGTGATATCAGGTGATTCCTTCAACTCAGGTTCCTTAATCTGAGGATCATCATTAACTGGTAAAACGACATGTAGGGGCAAAGATCCTTTTTTAGCAATTTCTTCAGCAACCATCTTGGTGTTTCCTGTTTTAGAATAAACAACAATACCTTTCATGGGATTCTCCTTTTTAAACGTTCATTTTTCGACGTTTGTTCCATTTTTGAACTTCAACAAGTAAAACCGGGAATAAAACTAAACCTATGATGATCAACCAGTGCTCAAAGGCTGGCAAAACTAAGCCGAAGATGTCTCTTGTATAAGGAATAAAAATCACAGTCAATTGTAAACTCATACTGATCGCAAAAGCGATTATCATCGCGTGATTAGGCTTCATTTTGAAAATTGATTGATATTCACTTCTGACATTGAAAGAATGAACGAGTTGTGACATAGCTAAAACCATAAACGTCATGGTTTGAGACAATAAGACTTCTTGACCTGTTTTCATACCTAAAAACCAACCGAGGGTATATGCACCAAATGACATGACAGCTAGTAAAATACCACGCTTGATAATACTTGATCCAAATCCATCTGCAAAAAGTGATTTCTTCGTATCGCGTGGGCTTTCTTTCATAATACCAGCTTCTTTTGCTTCTAAACCTAAGGCAATGGCCATAATCGAATCAGTAACTAAATTGATCCATAAAATCTGGACTGCAGTTAACGTCGTTACACGATCACTGAAAATGAGTAAACCTAATGTTGTACCTAAAAAGATGGTTAATATTTCACCAATATTGCACGATAAGAGATAATGAATCGCTTTTTTGATGTTTGCAAAAATGGCTCTTCCTTCACCAACTGCATTAACAATGGTTGCAAAGTTGTCATCCGTCAGAATCATATCTGCAGCACCTTTAGCAACTTCAGTTCCTGTAATCCCCATCGCAATACCTATATCAGCTTTTTTAATTGAAGGTGCATCATTAACACCATCACCTGTCATCGCTACAACTTGATCACGTTTTTGCCAATGCTCAACAATTCTGACCTTATTTTCGGGACTCACACGTGCATAAACACGAATGTTTTCTATTTGGCGATCAAATGTTTCATCATCCATACGATCTAATTCTTGACCTGTGATGGCAATTGCATCATCTTTTAGAATGCGTAATTCTTTAGCAATAGCAATCGCTGTATGAATATGATCACCTGTAATCATAATGGTCTTAATGCCTGCCTGATCACATTCTTCAATACTATCTTTAACTTCAGGTCTAGCAGGATCCATCATGCCAACTAAACCAAGTAATGTCATGCCTTCTTCTAAATCTGAAAATGATAAGTCTTTCACATTTTTTTCTTGAGTAATGTCTTTATAACCAACTGCAAGTACTCTAAGTGCAGTTTCTGCCATCTCTTGATTCGCTTTCCTAAACAGATCAAGTGTAGTTATCTCTCCTTGATCAATGGCGATTGAACGATCAAAAATAACATCTGGAGCACCTTTAATGACTGCATATGTTTTACCATCAATCTGGTGTACTGTCGTCATCATTTTGCGCACTGAATCAAAGGGAAGTTCATGTATTCTTGGATAGTCACTCACCATCTTTTGTGGATCTTTATCAATCATTAAAGCGAGATCAATCAGTGCAATTTCTGTAGGATCACCGATTTTGATAAGTTCTTTTTCTTTTAACTGAAGTTTTGTATCATTACAAAGTGTTCCAAAAAGCGCTGTCTTTTGAACAAGTTCATCCACTTTTTTTGATGTGTTTAAGTCGACATAGCCTTGTGACGTATAAACCTTTTGAACCGTCATCAAATTTTGTGTAAGTGTTCCTGTTTTATCTGAACAAATGATACCTGTTGAACCAAGTGTTTCAACTGCTGGAAGTGTTCTGACAATGGCATTTTTCTTAACAAGATTTTGCATACCTAACGCTAAAACGATAGTTATAATAGCTGGTAAACCTTCAGGAATAGCAGCTACAGCGAGGGCAATAGCCGTCATGAAAGCTTCTTTCCATACCTCTTGTGAGGCACCGCCATCTACTAAATAAGCTTCTAGGATACTGATGATAAAAATGACGATGGTGATACCTAATGCAATCAAAGCAAGAATTTTACCTAATTGCGCCATGCTTTTTTGTAAAGGCGTTGTCTCATCTTTCGTCTCTGTCAGCATTTGTGCAATATGACCAAGTTCTGTGTGCATACCTGTATCAACAACCACCGCGCGTCCTCTGCCATACGTAACAACCGTTCCCATGTAACCCATATTGATACGATCACCAAGGGGAAGATCATCATCGGTTAACTCTTTATGTATTTTTTCTACTGGAACAGCTTCACCTGTTAAGGCAGATTCATCGCACTTTAAGTTGATTGACTCGATGATTCTACAATCTGCAGGAACATAATCTCCAGCGTCAAGTAAGACAATATCACCTGGAACAAGTTCCTTAACATCAATTAAACGATCAATACTATCTCGTCTCACTTTAGCATGTGGTGATGACATTGCTTTAATCGAAGCGAGTGCACGTTCAGCTTTTGCTTCTTGAGCTAAACCCAAAATGGCATTGATTAAGACAATACCTATAATTAAAAATCCTTCTGTCACATCACCTGTGATAAAAGATAAAATACTTGCACCAATTAACACAATAATCATAAAATCGAGGATTTGATCTAAAAACTTCAAAAATAAAGATCGTTTTTTTGATTCGTCTAACTGATTCAAACCATATTTTTCGATACGATTTTTGGCTTCATGTTCTGATAGACCACGATCAAGATGGGTGTTGAGTTGCTGTTCAAGTAATTCTTTTGACCATTGATATGTTAGCTTACTCATATAATCTCCTTTATGAATGACATTTAGCAGATATAGCTTTGGCAGCTTTTCTTCCAGCTTCCATCGCTAAAATCACTGTGGCTGATCCTGTTACAGCATCACCACCAGCAAACACCATCGGCAATGATGTTTCATTGGTTTCTTCGTCAACAATTAAACAACCTTTTGCTGTTTGATCAAGACCTTGAACCGTTTGTAAAATCATCGGGTTGGGAGTTGTACCAATCGCCATAATGACTTCATCGACTGGAATGATAATTTGTTTTTTAGGATTCTCGATCGGTTTTCTTCTTCCAGATTCATCCATATCTCCTAAAACCATCTCGACACAGCGTATACTTTTAATGTTGCCAGAATCGTCAGGGATAATTTCTTTAACATTGGTTAACAATTTAAATACAATACCTTCTTCTTCAGCGTGAATAACTTCTTCTAGACGTGCAGGAATTTCTTCTTTACCTCTACGATAAATCAAATAGACAATATCAGCACCTAAACGTTTTGCACAACGTGCAGCATCTAAAGCAACATTTCCTCCACCGACAACTGCAATTCTATTTCCTATATGGATAGGTGTTGAACTTTTTTCTTTATAGGCATGCATGAGATTAAGTCGTGTGAGGTATTCATTGGCAGAATACACGCCTGGTAGCATCTCACCAGGAATACCCATGAATTTGGGTAATCCAGCACCTGTTCCAATGAAAATAGCTTGATATCCCATATCTTTAAGATCATCAAAAGTTAATGTTTTTCCGATAATCACATTATGAATAATTCGAACTCCTTTTTTGGTGAGTTCATCAATTTCTCTTTGTACAACATCTTTGGGAAGTCTAAACGATGGGATACCATAGGATAAAACCCCACCCGATGTGTGAAGTGCTTCATATATATCAACTTCAAAACCCTCATTGATCAGATCATGAGCACAGGATAATCCTGCAGGACCAGATCCAACGATTGCTATTTTAATATGACTGGTTTCTTTCTTTTCAACCACATGTTCTTCTTGATAATAATGATCTGCTACATACCTTTCTAAATGACCAATCGCGACAGCTTCACCCTTCTTAGCATAGACACAAACAGCCTCACACTGCGTTTCTTGAGGACATACTCTACCACAGACTGCGGGTAAAGACGATGAAAATCCTATGATTTTATAAGCTTCATCAACGTTTCCTAAAGTGATTTCTTTAATAAATCCGGGAATATCGATACCAACAGGGCACCCTGATACACACGGTTGATGTTTACAATCTAGACAACGATTCGCTTCTAATAAAGCTTCTTCGTCTGAATATCCCAAATTAACTTCTTCAAAACAGTTATCCCTTAGATGTTTGTCAATCATTCTCATGGGTACTCTATGTTTGTTCATGTGATACCCCCTTGCAGACATCAAGATATGCATCTTTTTCTTGACTTTGATAAAGTTGATTACGTTTCATCACCATATCAAAATCGACAAGATGTCCATCAAACTCAGGACCATCAACACATGCAAATTTCATTTGGCCACCAACACTTAATCGGCAACCTCCACACATACCTGTACCATCAACCATGAT
>JAVEQT010000007.1:0-32389 GCA_034007485.1 Acholeplasmataceae bacterium | reverse complement strand
ATATTCTCCTTGAACTTTCTATTCTTATTATAACAGGTGATACATATCTTTAGATATGTTTTTTTTATTTTATCCCCTTGACAAACAGAAATCATTTTTTTATAATAATAATCGGATTGGCACTATAAATGATTGAGTGCCAGAAAGGAGGAAGAGTTATGTTAAAACCACTCGAAGATTTTGTTGTCTTATCTTTTGAAAAAGAAGAGAAAACAACAAAAAGCGGCATCATCTTGACCACCGAAGAAAAAGATAAACCTGCGATGGGAAAAGTGCTTGCTGTGGGTCCCAAAGTTGAGCATTTACAAAATGGGGATGAAGTTATCTATCAATCCTATTCTGGGACAAAGGTTAAATTCGAAGGTATTGAATACTTGATTATTCAAGCCAAAAACATTTTAGCAATCATTGAAAAATAATTAAAAAGGAGTTGACATGCATGAGTAAAGAAATTCGTTATGGCAAGGATGCGAAAAGTGCCTTGCTCAAGGGTGTTGACTTATTGGCAGATGCCGTTAAAATAACCCTTGGACCAAAAGGTAGAAATGTTGTATTAGACAAAGGTTACGGATCACCACTGATTACCAACGACGGTGTAACTATTGCAAAAGAAATTGAATTAAACGATGCTTATGAAAATATGGGTGCAAAACTTGTATATGAAGTTGCAGCAAAAACAAATGATGTTGCAGGTGATGGAACTACAACAGCAACTTTACTTGCACAATCTATCATCCATAAAGGATTTAAAGCAGTCGATAATGGATCAAATCCTGTTTTTGTTAGAGAAGGCATTGAAAAAGCTGGTAGAGAAGTTGCGAAAAAACTACTCGAAAAATCACGAGCTGTTGCAACTTCAGAAGATATTGAAAATGTAGCAACTATTTCATCTGGTTCACGTGAAATTGGACAGATTATTGCACACGCTATGGATAAAGTCTCCAAAAATGGCGTCATTCAAGTTGATGAATCCAAGGGCTTTGAAACCGAACTTGAAGTCGTTGAAGGTATGCAATATGACAAAGGATATCTTTCACCATATTTTGTTTCTAACAGAGAAACCATGACGATTGATATGGAAAATCCCCTTATTTTAGTCACAGATCATAAAATATCAACTATTCAAGATATTCTTCCACTTTTAGAACAAGTCGTTAAAGCAAATCGTCCTTTCTTAGTGATTGCTGACGATTTAGAAAACGAAGTCACATCAACATTAATTGTCAATAAGCTTAGAGGAACATTCAATGTTGTAGCAACTAAAGCTCCTGGTTTTGGTGATAATCAAAAGGAAATCCTTAATGACATCGCGATTTTAACTGGTTCTACTTTTATTGCTAAAGATCTCCAAATGAAACTTATTGACGTTAAACTAGATGATTTAGGAACCGTTAATAAAGCAGTCATCAGAAGTGATAGTACTACATTAATTGGTGGACACGGTCATAAAGATGCCATTGAAAAACGCATTGAAGAAATCCAAGCACAAATAACAAGATCAACATCTGACTATGATAAGAAACGCTACCAAGAACGTTTAGCAAAACTTTCAGGTGGTGTAGCAATTATCAAGGTTGGTGCAGCAACTGAATCTGAGCTTAAAGAAAAGAAACTACGTATTGAAGACGCATTAAACGCAACAAAAGCTGCTGTTTTGGAAGGCATTATTCCTGGTGGTGGTTCAATCTTAGTTGAAATACAACAAGAACTTAAGAAATCACTTAAAGATGATCATGTAGACCGTCATCGTGGTATTCTCGCAGTACTTGACAGCTTATCAGCACCCATTGTGCAAATTGCTGAAAATGCAGGATTTGATGGAGCTGACATCTATGAAAAACAAAAGCAACAAACCAAGGACATGGGTTTTGATGCTAAAGAAGGTCAATGGGTGAATCTCATCAAATCAGGTATCATTGATCCAACGAAAGTTACGCGAAACGCAATTCTCAATGCTTCTTCGATTTCAGCATTGATGATTACAAGTGAAGCAGCTGTTGTTGAGATAAAAGAAAAAGAGGCTCAACCACAGATGCCTCCAATGTATTAAGCCGTGAAAACGGCTTTTGTTTTATCTATAAAAAATGGTGGAGTTACTGGGGATTGAACCCAGGACCCCTTGCACGTCAAGCAAGTGCTCTCCCGCTGAGCTATAACTCCGACCAATTTCTATTATACATGAATTAAAAATTTATTCAAGAAAATTATTACTTCGCAATTCTTCGCCATGGACTAACATAACCACCATGCAAGATGGAGACTTCATTGGCGACAATTAACGCCTTTTGATTGAGTGATTCGATGACACTGATAATGGTTTGTTTATTCTTGCGATTAGCGAATATCATTAAAACCATACGTTCCTGATCTTTACCATGAGCATCCAATGTTGTCACACCATGACCGAGTGTTCTTAAAGCTTCTGTTAATGATTTTCCTGATTCAAGATCGACAATCACATAGATGAGAACTTTACCAACAGCCAATCTATTTTCTAAAAGTGAACCAATGTAGACACCAAAAGCAAACCCGAGGCTGTACACAATGCCTTTCATGGGATAATCAACGATACCCATGATGACGCGTGATGCAATAAATACCCATAACAAAATTTCAAAGATCGCTAAAAAAGTTCCCGGTTTACGGTAACCTTTCGTGATTAAAATAACGCGCATTGTACCTATGGTAACCTCAACAATTTTTGCTGCAAAAATCATGATAAGTTCCCAAAGGGGTACAGCAGTCATAACTTCCCAAATTTGTTCAAACATTCATCTCACCCCAAACAATTATATCATGCACTTTTTTTATTGCAAGACATATTTTATCTTTATAAAAACATATAAAAAATGGATTAATAACCTCTGTCATAGGGATGACTCTGATAATAGGATAATTGGTTTTCGATATCTGCTTTTTTATCATTAATATAGTCCATGACATTTCTTAAATCAAAAGGTTTTGCCATCATGGAACCTTCAATTAATGGACCATAAAGTGTTGATTGCTGCTGATAAAGTTGATTAAAGCGTTCAGTTGAAAAAAGAGCACTAGATCCTTCTATCAGTTGATTGAGATATGTTTCATAAGTGATCTGATAAGTGGGATCATTTAATATTTTATCTACTAAAACATGTTGATAATTGGGATAATTTAGCAAGTGTGCGTTGAGGTTGCCCCACGTGTAGATATCCATACCAACAGACCAATTTGAAAATACAGGAGCTCCATCCCATCCTTGACCCATACCATGATCATAATCATAAGGGATAACTACCCATTTACCTGATTCTGAATTTTGATAAAGAAAGTAATTATTTCCCATCGCACGATAATCATCAGGATTACCTAAAAGTACGCCAACAGCTAAATATCTTAAAAAGAGATCAACTTCGAAGTTTTCTTCGATGTAGGTTCTAAATTCATCACTATATTTTTGGTTAATATTTTCGATGAATGATCTTAGCTCGCGATGATCTTCTTCAACTTTATTTGTTTTTAAATCATAGGATGGTCTGTAGTTAATACTTTCATTTTTAATACCGATTGCACGATTTTCAATCGGATAGCCTAAATTAGCAGGACCAAAGTTTTGCCATAAGCTTTTATAAAGGTTTCCGTTATTTTCTTCTTTACTAAATCTTCGTTTAATAAAGTTGTCATCAATCGGTTCAAAAGCTGTGTAAATTCCATAATCATAGGTGTCATTGCCAATCGATATTTTAAGCTTAACAAGTGTCGTCTTAGCTGCAAACACACCAAACGCATGAAAGGTATCTAAAGAGAATTTCTCAGTTAAGTATGTTCCATCCCAGTTTCGATTCCACTTTAAATCAAGTTCTTCAAGTTCAAACACTGTTCTTTTTTCATTTTCTAAAAGATAGGGTTCATGAAACGATAATTTAAAATTTTGCATCACGGGGTTTCCTTCATCATCTTGGATGCGATCTCTTGACATATTTCCACGTGTTCGAAAACCGATCTGCTCAATGGTCAAAATTCCCTGATCATCTGTGTATTCTAAATCGGCTTCTACCATATAATCCGTGCGATAATGACCATGTCTTATAAAATAATCAATCATCGCTGTATCTAGTTCATTCCATTTTTCTTCAGTTATTTTGACATGAAGTGTTTTGGTTTTTGTATCATCGAAAAAGCGTTCAAAAGACTCGTAATTGATGGGTTCAACACCTGAATCTGTTGGATTAAGTATCGTATCACACGCTTGTAAAAAGAGTGATAAAGTTATTATTATAGTCATGCTTATCCATCTTTTCATACTTTATTGATCCCTTCTACAAAGTCTTTAAAAATCTGCATACCAGCTGTCGTTTTCTCGATAAAACGCTCTTTTGGTATGTTTGTTTCTTCATCAAAGAGGAATGTAACATCCATCACCCATTTTGTATCTTCAACCATTTCATAAAAATGGTTATCACAGCGATTCCACGCACCAGGAACTTCAAAGATTTGAATGATTTGTTCTGGTAATGCATTCTTTTCTACAGAAACCTTCATTTTCATCTCTTGATCACCAAAAACAAAGATCATATAACCTTCACTTCCTGTATCAAAAAGTTGACCTTTAACATCGATGATTTCTGTTAAACCTTTTTCCCATAAAGGCATTTGATTTTTATCGATATAGTTTTTTATTACCCATTCTCTTTTCCCATGAATGATCATTTCACATGTATATGTCATACAAACACCTCAAACACATTATAGCATATAAAAAGACTAAGAGATAACTCCTAGTCTTCGTATACGAAAAGCTGTTTTTAGCTTTCTTATTCTTTTGCCCAATCGGGAAGTTCAAAGTTAATGGTTTGGAAAATAGCTTTCGTTTCGAGATTGTAACTCACCATACCTGTGACAGATAATGTATAAATCATTTCAAATGCTTGATCACCTGTTTCACTGATATAAACGCCACGATCAATACCAAAGTAATATGCTGATGCTTCGTGTCTGATCACAATCGGTTCTGAAATAATGTTATCAGGATCTTCTTGTGTAAAATCAATATAGAAGACGAGATACTGGCTGACATAGTTACTCTGGTAATTATCTGGAGCTACTTCTTGATATGACCAAGACATTACTGGGAACGCGACAATACCATGATCTGGAGAAATCATCATCGCTTTAGGATTATATGAAGCTTCTGAATAACTGTATGACCATATACCTAACTGATCTTGATAGGTTAAGACATAGCTATCCTCAACACCTAAATCGTCATTGGACGCGATGATTTCCATGCCATTGATACGTCCATTCTGATCAGCAGAATAGCCAAAACCTACAACTTGTGTTCCTTCTTCGTTCCAAATATGCAAATACGTACTAAATCCAGGTCTTTCTGTTGCTTTTAATATTTTAGGATCTGTTGGATCAGATAAATCAATCCAATAACGTGGATCGATTTGTTCAAATGTCACCACATAACCTGTGGTACCTTGGAAATCAACGGAATAAACACGTTCGTTTGGTTTGCCAAGTCCATTTTCGATTGAACCTACGATGATTAATTCATCTGTTGTTTCACTTTGCTTTAACACATATAAACGATTTTGAATAGGATTCCAACTTGTCGTAACAATTCTTAAATGATCATCATATTCATCCATCCAATATTGATTTTCGATATAACCATCAAGAACAGCTTGTCCTACATAATTGAATGTTGCGTTTGTTGTATCAATATCAAACTTCATAATTTGTGTCTTTTCAACCCAACCAATTTGAGCTTCAGTATACTGAAAATACTCGGTATAACTAAATGCTGTATAAAGGCTATCATCATCAGCATAAATCTGATTAACATATCCTAAGAAGGCTTGAGAGTTAACATCAAACGTATTTAAATCAATACCTGTGAAAACAGTCATGCCATAAATGGGAACATTGTCAAAATAATAGATATCATCATAATCCACATAAGATGTCACTTCATCAAGTTCACCTTCTGTTTCTTTTAGCATCGGTCTGACTTCTTCTTGATTAGTTTGCTTATTTGAAACTAAGAATAAGGCATCATTGATTAAGCGATATTGATAAAAATTAGAATCTGTTTCAAGTTGATACGCGATTTCTAATGTCTCACGATCATAAACGATGACAGTTCCTGTGTAAGCCGTATACGCCCAACCAACATAATCATATTCGACATCATAAGCGTAAGGTGTCATCTCATATGAATATCCAATGACAACGAGATACTCATCTGTTAAAAAGATTGAATCTGTGTAAACATCACCAAGTTCTAAGTCTGCTTCAAGAGTTGCTACGCCTCCATCACCTATCGATAAAATGCGGATCACATTTTGATAACGTGCAGCATAGTAAATCATATCACCATCTGTTTTAATAATGTCTGCTTCTTCAACACCTTCAACTTGGTTGTTTGTACCAATGAAGTCACGTTCAAGTTCTTGTGAAGCATCAACTTGATCTTCTGCACCCATATTGGCTTCAGGAACAGCATCTGTAAATGTCACAAAATCTCTAAACCACCAGTTCAAATACCCATTGGATTGAGAACTTAATAATTCTCGTAACTCTTGAGCTGATGAAAGTGATTTGGCATGAAGTAAGACGCGATCACCGAGCATATTGGGTATACTAAACGAACCAGAAAAAACAGTAGCAAACATAAATAAGCTTGCAACTGCTGCACCATAAGAGCGTTTAATCCAAAACATGACGGGTCTTTTAACCACGGATTCTCCAACACTCTTTTGAAAAACTTTTAATTTACGATTCCATATGATATCTTTTGCTAGTTGATAAACAAAGTATGCTGCAGATACTGAAAATAGTGAGAAAACAATCCATCCTAATACGGTCATATTAATCCTCCTTTTTAAGTATGCCTAGCGCATCCTTAAATGTTTTTACGAAGGAACGTGAAACCTCAAGGTGAGTACCATCGATGAGCTCAAGACCAAGTTTTGCATTGAATGATGTTCTGATATAACGGATTTTTGTTATATTGACAATAAACGATTTACCAATGCGAATAAAATGATAGGGTTTAAGCTTTTCTTCGAGCTGATAGAGTGGTTGGCGTATCAATTGACTTTCTTGTTTATCGAAATGCATATAAATCTCATCGCCAAACGCTTCTAAATAAGTTACAGTCTTTACTTGAACTTGGAGATAACCATCTGGTGTTGGAAAAAAGATTTGATAAGATGATAACATCAATTTTTCAACAAAAGCTTGAATACTTTCTTGATTATCTTCATTCAATAAAATACCGACCTTATGCTCGGGTACTTCATTTGGATCTGTCGTGATGGTTAGATTAAACTGACCAGCAATATCATCTTGGATTTTTTCAAAATCCTCACGATTCCAAATGATTTTTATCATCAGGAGTTCCTCCTATCTTCGAGTATAGTACAACCATTTAAATCTATAAAGTGTTTTTAGATATGATGCATGAATGCTGTGATATGTTGCATATTCTACCCTATTTTATCATGAGATACCGTATAAAAAATAAAAAAAATGCACTGCCAAAGCAATGCATTACGCTTTACGTGTTTTCATCGTTTTAAAACTGCGTTTGGAGTCAAGGAATATTTTGGAAATCGCGATAAAGAATACATAAAATTCTAATCGACCTAAAAACATACCTGCAGATGATGTCCATAAGATGATGGGATGTGCATCATACCCCGTAATGCCAACCGATAATCCAACCGTACCAAGTACAGAAGCAAACTCAAAGAGTGAATTTTGCATCGAACTTTTTGATACAAGACTAAAGATTAATGTACCAATCATCAAGAAAATGAGGTAAACCAAAATAAATGAATAGTTATCTGCAATGTCCTCATCATCGACAATCATTTTATTGCCAAGTTTATTGATAAAATGTTTTTTTATCACATTTTTATGTGCGATTTTATCTGAAAAACTCCAATAGAGAGATTTGATACCTAAACCTACACGATATTGTTTAATCCCACCACAGGTTGAACCAACACCTGCACCTAAGATCATCCCGATAATGAGTAATCCAAAGAAAAAGGCTGGTAAAACTGTAAATGATGGAATGATTTGATAACCTGTTCCAGTCATAGCTGAGATGTAGTGAAACGCACCGATACGAAGTGATGCCATGAAATCACCAGATGTATAATTGAGTAATGAGAAAGCAGAGATGATCACTGCAAAAAACGCAATGATATAAAAAGATTTTGTTTCTATATGTTTTAATGCATTTTTCCATTTACCAGTAATGATTAATAAATGGACAAAGAAGTTTGTTCCACCGGCAAACATAAGGAAAATGGTAACAATTTCAATAGGAGCACTTTGATAGAATCCAATGCTTTCAGGTTTTGTAGAAAACCCACCAGTAGCAACCGCACAGATCGCATGGTTAATCGCATCAAAAGGGTGCATACCAAAGATGATATATAAGATAGTTCCTAAAATGACATAGCCTAGATAAATGAGTAAAATATAGCGTCCTGAACGAATCAAATTAGGAACGAGCTTATCGCCATGTCCTTCTGCATTGTACATGCGCATGCCAAACTTATCTGAGATAACTGCTGTTAAAACTAAAACTAAACCAGCACCACCGACAAACTGTAAAACACTTCGGTAAAATAAAAACACTTTCGATGCCTGTGTCACGTCAACGACAGTTAGTCCTGTTGTCGAATAACCTGATGAAGTTTCAAAAACAGCTTGTGCGAGATTATATGTTCCTGTCAGAATAAAAGGAATCGCTGATGCAAAGATGGCTAAAATCCACAATAACACAACCAAAATAGCATCTTGATGTCTTTCTAGTCTTTCCTTTTGATAGCCTTTAAAAGCGATTTTTGATATCAAACCAAAGAGTATGAGTACACCAGCTGGTGGTAAAAAATACTGAATCTGATTGACTTCTTCATGATAAAAAGCAACCACGATAAGTGGCACCAGCATAATAACACCAATTAAAATGGAGAACAACCCGAGGTAACTTAAAATCAGTGGGTAACCTCTTAATGATTTTTGATCCATGTTTTATCTCTTTTTCTGAATGAAATCGATGATTTCTTCCTTTTCTGATGGCGTTGAAATAATAATCAGTTTATCTTCTGCTTTGATGCGTGTATCCCCTTTAGGAATAATCACATGTGGATCTCTGAAAATACAGCTGATATTGATATTTCTTGGGAATGGAATATCCATAATGCGTTGATTGACAAGTTGGAAATCTTCTTCGACACCAATTTCAATCATAACGATTTTTTCATCTTCAATTGATAGTGTTTTAATGATATTTTCAACTGAAGATTCATTTAATATGGTTTGAGCCATTAAGTAGGTTGATGATATGACAGAATCAATACCAAGTTTCTTAAATAATTCAACGTTTTTAGGGTTTTTAACTTTAGCAACTGTACGTTTGATATTAAACAGTTTTTTTGCAGTTATACATGCTATATAGTTATCTGTATCATTATCTGATAACGCTAAAAGAACATCCGCGTTTTCACATTCTGCATCAGAAAGTGTATACGCCTTTGTGGGGTCACCTGGAAAAACAGCAATATCATTATTGGTACTAATATATTCAGCGAATTGACGATCATTATTGATGACAATCAATTGATGATGTTCTTCTTTTAAGGTATTGACGATGTAATCAGCTTCGTGTTTACCGCCTGTGATAACAACTTTCATCAGATGTCACCCTCCTCGTATTGATCTGTAAATTCTGCTAAGGATAACTTAAAGGGATAAATGGCTTTAATGTATGTACCTTCGAGCAATTTACCTTTATCAGTATCTGATAATCTAACAAATATTTTAGGAACATTATAGACATAATAGCAAATATGTGACAAGTAAATATTGGTGTTGTCACTATCTGTTGTGATAACAACAGCTTTTGCATGTTTGATATACGCGCTTTCTAAAACAGCTAAATCGGTGGCATCGCCAACCATTTCATAGCCCGAAAAAGATTCTTGTAATTTTCTAAATGCATCTTCTGTCAAATCAATGATGATGACATCTTCACCGAGTTCAGACATTTTTGTTGCGATATTTGCTCCTAAACGACCTGAACCTATGACAATGAACTTGTTTCGTTTCATCATGACACCTCTTTAAATAAGTATAACTACCTTTGATATTTTAACATTAAAACGTTTAAAATGCATAATTCATTCTATACTTCTCTTCTATTGTACTCTATTTTGGTGAAATTTGTCGATTTTCATGGCCAAGAAGATAGGAAGATGTTAAATCGATTCCAAGAGCTCCTAAAGGAGCAGTCAATAAAATCGCTAAAACAGCGACAGTAAGCATTAAATATCCTTGAGAAAGTCCAAGTGATAAAGGAATCGCACCGATGGCTGCTTGTACGGTAGCTTTTGGAATATATGCAATCGCAACAAATAGCTTTTCTTTTATGGTAAATCCTGTATTAATCAAAGCAACATAAACACCGATCATTCTGAAAATCAGTGCACCAAATATTAGGATGATGGCATTTAACCCGATCGATGGAACAACAGAAAGATCAACTGCTGCACCAACTAAAACAAAAAGCATGATTTCAGCAATGACCCAAATTTTTTCGAATTTGTTAACAAGTCTTTTAGCTAAAACTGGATAATGATGGTGAATCATACCACCAAGTGTCATCACAGCGAGCAAACCACTGACAAACAATGCAGGTTTAAGTGATTCTTCCATAACGATAAATAGAATGCTTAGAGCAAATAATAAGAGTACTTTAATCGTATCTCTCATATGAAATTTTTTGAAAAATAAGGATGATAAAAACCCAGTACCTAAACCTAATGTTACGCCTAAAATAATCGATAAAGGTATTTGGTAGATCATGGCAAAAGAAAAGTCGTTTTGGATAAATGATTGCATGAAACTTGTAAACAATATAATGACATAAACATCATCTAAAGATGCACCAGATAAGATAAGCTGTGGAATTCTTTTTTCTTTGCCGTGTTCTGTTGCCATCAGTTTAATCATCCGCGGAACAACAACCGCTGGCGATACAGCCGCTAAAATAGCACCTAAGATAGCTGCTTCTAAAAACGTGATATGAAATAATAGCTGTGCTAATATGATGACACCAATGATTTCAAAAGTAGCTGGGAGAAACGCCATAAAAAGTGCGGGTCTACCTATTTTTTTAAGATCTTCTAGTTTTAAAGCTAATCCTGCTCTTAATAAGATGACAATCAGTGCCATTTGTCTCAGTTCAGTTGATAGTGATAATATTCTGCCATCAATCAGATCTAAAACAAAAGGTCCTAAAAACATACCCGTGATAAGCATACCAATAATGGATGGGACTTTAATCATTTGAAAAACTTTAGCGAGCATTAAGCTCATGATCACAATAAGTGCAATAGATAGTAACATTTTTCACCTCTAAAAAAAAGACTCTACAACAAAAAGTTGTAGAAGTCATTAGCATGTTTCATGCGGTTTTAGTCATCGACTAAGGGAGACGTTCATTCCCTCCTTAAATGATAACATAAGGTATTGATTTGTCAAGCATTTTTTAAGGATGCTTCATTTTCTTTCTCTTTTCTAAAGAAAGGAATGAGCATGGATACTCTTTTTTGATAATCTTGGTATTCAGGACGAGATTTGATGATCTTTCTTTCCATCCAAGGAATACTAATGAATAAGAAGAGTGAAGTCATCATTATGGGTGATATGATCATGAAATCAAGTGTTTTAACCATACTCAAATAGATGATATAAACGCCCCACCAAACCATCACTTCACCAAAATAATTCGGATGTCTTGAGTACTTCCAAAGACCTTCTTCAATACACTTCTTCTCACCTTGTGTTCTTTTCTTAAATTTTTTCATCTGCTCATCAGAAATAAATTGTATCATAGCTGCTAAGAAGATGATGATGGAGCCTACCCAGGTGAGTAGTGTTGCTTTTGGGTTAGCCTCAATATAGAAAATACCTAGAGCTAACTGGGCAAACACAATTGAAGTTGGAAATAGTTGAATACCAAAGAGGTTGGTTAGTAAATAAAGCTTTGGTGCTTTTTCTTTCATGGCTTGATAGCGCCAATCCATATCATGAAATCCTTGCCATAAGCTTGCCCAATTATAGGTTAAGCGAATCGCCCAAATGGATAATGAACCTATGAGTAAATAGGTTGAAAAACCAAAGGATTGGTAATAAATAGCAGCTCCAAATAATAGGATGGGTGGAATCACACTCCAATAAGGATCATAAAGACTGGCATTTTTTAATATCACAGAAAAAAGGTAAATGACAAGTGTTGCTACAACATCAGCTACTAAAAAGCGGTAGATATCTTTGATGCCATCTACATAAAGAAATGCAAGAACACCCGCAAATATAGCAGTTACATAAATGGTAAAAATTAATAAAAAACTAAATCGTCGTGAATTCATAAAGTCCCCTCGTTTCTTTAGTAATATTTTATCATCAAATGAATTTTATTGCAGCAATGATTTTGGAATCGTTTGAGTTAAATGTTCTACCAAACTCAAAAAGAGTGTATTTAAATCATAATTTTTCTTCGTCTTTATGGCTAATGATGTCGCATTAAGTAAATCAAAATCTGTTTGATTAATATTGATTCCGACACCTATGACAACGACATCAAACGTATCAAATGATGTTGCTGTTTCAATTAAAATTCCAGCAACTTTTTGATCATCTATATAAAGATCGTTAGGTTCTTTAAACATAGCATGTACATGATGTTTTTCAAATAAATCAACAATTCCTTCTAATACCCATTGTTTCATTTGCTCCAAATGACGTGTTTTAATCTTTTTTAATAAAACAGAAAAAAGCAAATTTTGATTTGCTTTTGATTCCCATACGCGATCAAATTGTCCTCTTCCTTTAAGCTGATGATTGGCGCGTACAAAGGTTAATTGAGGAAAGTATGGATGATGTTCCTTGAGGAAATCATTTGTTGAGTCTAAAACGTCAAATTCAAGCAAAGTATAGTTCATATCTTAGTTTCCAACAGCAAATGAAATTTCAGTTTCACAGGCGAGCTCACCATTAACAAATGCTTTCGCGACACCAAAACCAAAACCTCTTCTAATCTTGGTTAGTTCACAATGCAGTTCCAACATATCACCAGGATAAACACTTTTTCTAAATTTCGCTTCTTTAATCGCAGTAAAATAAGCGATTTTTCCATGATAATCTTCATGTGACAGTAAGACGACAGCACCAACCTGTGCAAGTGACTCAATAATTAGAACACCAGGCATCACGGGTTTATTTGGGAAATGACCTTGAAAAAAAGGTTCTGTTGGTTTGACATACTTAATCCCAATACCGTGGTGTAAGCTATCTAATTCGATCATTTCATCGATAAATAGAAAGGGATCTCGATGTGGAATGATTTGTTTAATTTCTTCTTGTGTTAATCTCATAATGACACCTTCTTAAAGATAATCGCTGCATTTTGTCCACCAAATCCGATATTGATATTCATCGCATATGTCATATCACGATGAACTTTTTGATTAGGTGTGTAATTCAAATCACACTCTGGATCGACTTGTTCTAAATGAATTGTGGGTGGAATTTCAGAAGTCATCAAAGCTTTAATGACTGCAATGGTTTCAATAGCTCCCGCTGCACCTAACGCATGACCTGTCATCGATTTTGTTGAACTGATATTGATATGATAAGCATCTTTTCCTAATGCTTTTTTGATGCCTAAAGTTTCTAATTTGTCATTTAAAATGGTTGATGTACCATGTGCATTGATATAACCTAAATCACTTGGTTTGATATCTGCATCACGGAGTGATTGAATGATGCATTCAGTGATGCCATTAGCTTCATCATCAGGTGCTGTCATATGAAAAGCATCAGAGGTTGTGCCATAACCTACCATCTCTGCTAAAATAGGAGCTCCTCTTTTGATCGCATGTTCCATTTCTTCTAAAATGAGAATACCTGCACCTTCAGCAATAACAAAGCCATTTCTTCTGATGTCGAATGGAGTTGATGCAACTTCTGGGTCGTTTGAAAAATTAAGTGCTCTTAAACTAGAGAATCCACCGACACCAATTTTATTGATAGGTGACTCTGCTCCACCTGTAATCACAGCATCTAAATACCCATCACGAATGTATCTAAATGCTTCCCCAATGGAATTTGTAGCAGCAGAGCATGCAGTTACTTGGGGTAAATTAGGACCTTTTGCATTGTACTTTATACCAATTTTAGCACCAATTAAATTGATGATTGCATTTGGTATGAAAAAAGGTGAGATGCGGTCTTGCCCTCTTTCAAAGTTGGTTTTCGTTTCTTCATAAATGGTATTTAACCCACCGATACCACTACCTACAAAGGTACCAACGCGGTAAGGATTATAGGAATGATTCATGAAATTGGATTGCGTGATAGCTTCATGCGATGCAACCATCGCAAGATTGGTCACACGATCCGATCGTTTAATTTCTTTCTTGTCAAGAAAGTCTTCAAAATTGAGGTTTTTTACTTCACCAGCAATTTTGACTTTATCTTCACTCGCATCAAAAAGGGTAATAAAATCAATACCATTTTTACCTGCAAGTAAATTTTGAAATGACTCTTCTACTGTTAAACCTACCGGACTTACCAATCCCATACCGGTTACAACGACTCTTCTTTTGTTCATAAGATTCCCCCTCACATCACTAATCCGCCATCGACCTCTAAGGTGTGGCCTGTAATATAACTTGCTTCTTCACTTGCTAAAAAACAAACAGCATGTGCAACATCTTGAGGTTTACCAAAACGTTTAAGTGGAATTTGATCTGCCCATGCTTTGATCACATCTTCAGATAGTTTTTTTGTCATATCTGTTTCGATAAAACCAGGAGCTACACAATTGACTGTCACATTTCTTCCTGCAAATTCACGTGCTAATGCTTTTGTCATACCGATGATACCTGCTTTGGCTGAAGAATAATTGGATTGTCCAGCATTGCCTAAAACACCTGAAACAGAAGATATGTTGATTAAGCGTCCATATCCTGATTTTAAAAGACTTTTGGCTGAATGTTTAGAAATATTCCAGACACCTTTTAAGTTGGTATCTATCACACGATCAAACTGTTCTTCTGTCATTCTTAAGATGAGTGCATCATCGGTGATTCCTGCGTTGTTAACAACGATGTTAAGTTGTCCAAACTGATTCAAAATATCATCTATCAGTTTTTTAGCTTCTTCATAATGTGCAATATTCGCTTGAAAAGCCATTGCTTTTTGACCTAAATTGTTGATTTCTTCTATCAAAGATTCAGCTTTTTCTTTACTTTGATTGTAGTTAACAATAACTGTAGCACCACATTTCGCAAGCGCGAGTGAAATGGTTCTACCTATTCCTGATGCGCCACCTGTGACGAGTGCAATTTTATTGGATAAATCCATGTTGTTCAAACCATCCTTTCAAATGCTCTATATCAATAACTTTTTCGACGTGTGTGACCTCTAGATCGCTGTCGATTTTTTTAATTAAGCCACTCAGTGTTGTCCCTGGTCCTATTTCAACAAAATGTGTGTATCCAGATGCTTTCATCGATTGAATAGCTTTAACAAATTGTACAGGTGAAATGATTTGTTTAACCATTTCATCTTTTAATTTGTGGGGTTCTAATAAAGATCCTGTTGTGTTAAGAAAGACTTCATAGATGGCTTCTTTAGGCGCATATAATTGAAGAAATTTCTCAAATTGAAGACTTGCTTCCTCCATCAAAGGACTATGAAAGGCACCCGAAACATTGAGTTTGATCAAACGCTTAACACCAAAAGCTTTTGCTTCTTGTTCAGCTTTGCTTATCATATCCACTGTACCACTGATGACCGTTTGTTGCAAGCTGTTATAGTTTGCAGGATAGATGGGACCTTCTAATTGTTTGCACATATCATCAACTTGTTCTGCAGAAAGACCTATGACCGCTGCCATCTGTCCTTGATGTCGTAATGAAGCTTGCTCCATCATGAGCGCTCTTGCATTGATGAGTTCTACAATTTCTTGAAATGAAAAAATAGATGCAGCATAAAGCGCTGTGTATTCACCTAAACTAAATCCTAAAACGCCAGATGGCTTTACGCCAAGTTTTTTAATTGCTTCATAGATATAAATACTTGATAATAAAACAAGTGGTTGCGTAAAGCGTGTTTGATGAAGTAATTCATTACCTTGTTCAATAATCTCACGAGTATGAAAACCTAAGATATCATCTGCTTTATGTCTTAATGAAGAAACTTCTGGATATACGTCTTCAAAATCAAGTCCCATACCTTGATATTGACTTCCTTGACCAGCAAAAATAAATGCAAGTTTTTTATCCATAGGTTTACAATTGAATGATGGCACTACCCCAAGTAAAGCCACCACCGAATCCTACAAGTAAGAGTTTTTGACCTTTGATATGATGTTGATCGAAATAATCAGCAATCGTTATGGGAATACTTGCTGCTGATGTGTTTCCATATTCACTTAAGTTCATCATAAATTTATCTAAAGGGATATTCATTGATTTTGAAACAGACTGGATAATACGTTCGTTTGCTTGATGTGGAATAATCATATCAATATCAGAAATATCCAAACTTGCATCATCTAAAACCTTTTGAATAGCTTGTTGCATCGCATCAACAGCGAATTGATAGACCTTTTTACCATCCATTTTAATCTTATTAATCACTGTGAGAGAACCTTGTGTATCACCTCTTGCAGCATTAAAGAAATAAGCATTATGATGATCTGTATAAGCAGGTTCAACAATCATCGCTCCAGCACCATCTCCAAATAAGACACATGTGTTACGATCTGTATAATCGACGATTTTTGTTAATGTTTCGCCACCAATAATTAAAGCTGCTCGAAACCTTTTGGTTTGGAGAAGTGCTGCAGCTACTTCGAGACCATAGACAAAGCCTGTGCAAGCTGCATTGATGTCAAAACTCATAACTTCATGCGTTAAACCAAGTTCTGCTTGTATAAAATTAGCTGTTGACGGTGTCATTTGATCACCAGTTATGGTTGCCATAATGATTAAATCAATTTTACTAACATCATAATTGACGCGTTCAATCGCATGTAATGCAGCTTTTACAGCCATGTCACTCGTCTTCTCATTATCGACTTTATGACGTGTTTTAATACCTGTTCTCGTAACAATCCATTCATCTGATGTATCAACTAACTTTTCTAAATCTTCATTTGTAATCAATTGTGGTGGCACATATTTGCCACTGGATATAATTTTTATTTTAGGTTGTAGATTCATTTTCTTGTTCTCCTTGTTCAATGTATGTTCCCATACGTCTGTATTTTTCATAACGTAATTTTAAAAGTTTATCAGGTTTTTCATGGATAAGTTTTTTTGTTGTTTTTACGATTAATTTCTTGAGTTGATCAAAACCAAAATCAGGATTAATGTGTAATCCTTCATCTTCTTTGATGATGTCATCTATGACTTGAAACTGTAAAAGATCATCTGCAGTAAGTTTCATCAAAGCAGCAGCAACATCTGCTTTTTGACTATCTTTATAAATAATAGAGGCATAGCCTTCAGGTGATAAAATGGCGTAGATACTGTTTTCAAACATGTAAACAGCATCACCAACACCAATAGCAAGTGCTCCACCTGAACCGCCCTCTGATAAGACAATAACGATGATAGGTGTTTTTAGTCCCATCATTTCTTTGAGATTTGTTGCGATAGCTGATGCCTGACCTCTTTCTTCTGCACCGATACCTGGATATGCACCCGGTGTATCAATGATACATAAAATGGGTCTGCTGAATTTTTCAGCTTGTTTCATCAAACGTAGTGCCTTACGATATCCCTCTGGATGTGGCATACCAAAATTGTGTTTAATTTTATCTTCTGTATCCGTACCTTTTTCTTCAGCAATAATAGTATATGTCACACCATTTAAAGTTCCTAAACCACCAATAATCGCTTTATCATCAGCAAATAAGCGATCTCCGTGAAGTTCGATAAAATCAGAAAATAGAGCTTTTATTAGTTTAATAGCCGTTGGTCTTTTGGGATGTCTTGCGAGTTTTACTTTTTCCCATGCTAGATTTTCCATTAGGATTCACTCCCTTCTTTTTGATGGAGTGATAAAAGTTTATATAATGTTTTTCTTAAATCTTTTCGATGAACAACAAGATCAACCATACCGTGATCTAATTGAAACTGGTCGGTTTGAAAACCTTCTGGTAAATCTTGACGAATCGTTTGTTTAATGACTCTCGCTCCTGCAAAACCAATGAGTGATGAATGTTCAGCAATGTTGATATCACCTAATGATGCAAAACTTGCTGCAACCCCACCGGTCGTTGGGTTCGTCATCACACTAATATACAAGAGTTTAGCCATGTCAAAGTAGTGTAAGGCTGCACTTGTCTTACTCATTTGCATAAGCGATAAAATGCCTTCTTGCATACGTGCACCACCCGATGCTGAAAAAATGATGAGAGGAAGTTTTTCTTTAGTTGCATGTTCAATTAAACGAGTTACTTTTTCACCAACTGCACTTCCCATGCTTCCCATCATAAACTGACTATCTAGAATACCTATAGCACAAGGGATTTTCACGATGGATGCAGTTCCACTTAAAAAAGCTTCTTCCATATGAGAAAGCTTCTTTCCAATCGCTAGTTTTTCTTCATAATCTGGCATATTTAAAGGATTGGACGATGTCATCATCTTATCAATTTCAATAAATGATCCCTCATCAACAATCATCTCTAAACGGCTCTTAGCACCAATACGAAAATGAAAATCACAATAAGGACATATGTGATGATTGGTGATTAATGCTTTTTCATAAATGGCAGCCCCACATTGATCACATTTGACAAAAATACCATCAGGAATGTCTAAAGGTTCATAGTTGGTTGCTTTTTTACGCACATTGCGTTTAAAATCTTCAAGTTTTTTCTTTCTTTCAGTTAAAAAATCATTCACGGTTATCACGCTCCACTAAAACATTGAATCGCGAGATAAACCCTGTATCATATTGTCCTTTAATAAAGTCAGGATTATGCATGATGAGATACTGATATTCAATATTGGTATGAACCCCTTCTACGACAAATTGTTCTAATGCTACTCTCATTTTTTTGATCGCTTCCCTGCGGGTAGGTGCATGTACAATGAGTTTAGCAATCATTGAATCATAAAAGGGAGGTATTTCATAGCCTGGATAAATATGCGTATCCAGACGAACTCCTGGTCCCCCTGGAAATAAAATATTGGTTATTTTTCCTGGTGCAGGTACGAATCCCTTCATGGCATGCTCTGCATTAATACGACATTCGATGGCATGACCATTAATTTTTAAGTCTCTTTGTTTGAAGGAAAGTTCTTTACCATATGCAACTTTGATCTGCTCTTTGACTAGATCAACACCTGTGATCATTTCTGTCACAGGATGTTCTACTTGAATACGTGTATTCATTTCAATAAAATAAAAATTTCCTTTAGAGTCGACAAGAAATTCAATGGTACCAGCATTCACATAATGGATAGCTTTAGCGAGTTTAATCGCTGCTAATCCTATTTTTCGTCTTAAAAGATCATTTAAAACAGGAGATGGTGTTTCTTCAAGCATTTTTTGATTTCTTCTTTGCATCGAACAATCACGTTCAAACAGATGAACAACATTGCCCATGTGATCGGCCATAATTTGGATTTCGATATGTCGTGGCGATTCAATAAATTTTTCGATGTAAAGCGATTTATCACCAAAACTGGTCTCTGCTTCAAGTGATGTACGTTCAAAAGCACTCAGGAATTCTTCATCTGAGCGTGCGATACTTATGCCTCTTCCACCGCCACCACTGGATGCTTTCATCATCACAGGATAACCGATACGTTTTGCTATTTTTAAACCTTCTTGAGCATTTTCAATGACACCATCGCTACCTTCTACCACAGGTACTCCGGCAGCTTTTGCAATAGCTCTCGCTGATGATTTATCACCAATTTGAGCAATCACTTTTGAAGAAGGTCCAATAAATGTCATTTGACATGATTCAACCATTTCAACAAATTGTGCGTTTTCTGATAAAAAGCCATATCCTGGATGTATGGCATTACATCCTGTTGAAATGGCTGCTGATAAAACACGATTCATGTTTAAATAACTGTCTTTACTTTGCGCACTACCAATACAAACAGCTTCATCAGCAAGTTTGACATGTAAAGATGACTCATCAGCTTCTGAATAGACAGCAACCGTTTCAATACCTAATTCTTTACATGCACGGATGATTCGAACAGCAATTTCACCACGATTAGCAATACATATTTTATTTTTCATGTGTCTCACCAACACGCATTAAAGATTGATTAAATCCGATGACATCACCGTTATTCACAAAGATCTCTTTGATTGTCCCATCATAGGGTGAGGTGATTTCGTTCATGATTTTCATCGCTTCAACAATGCACACGACTTGACCTTTTTTGACATGTGTACCAACTTCTACAAAGGGTTTACCTTTTGGTGTTGATGCAGCATAAAAAGTACCAACGAGTGGTGATTTAATCAAATTTTGATGATCAAGATGTATTGGTTTTTGAGTGGTTTGAATCGTTTGTTCTTTATCGTCTTTTGAATGTGAAGCTTGTACAACTTCATTCGTTTTATTTTTTGATAGTCTTAATTTAAATCCTTCCATTTCGAGTTCTAATGTCATTAAAGGAGAACTCTCAAAGTCCTTGATAATCTGTTGTATTTCTTTAATTGTCATATATAGTTACCATTTCACTTTTCACAATTTTTCTTAAATATTAAGTCAGCATCAAAAGTTGATGTGTCGGTGTGCTTGCTTGCTGTCAATGCCCATCGTCCTTAAGATGTTTCATACAAATGACCTTTGTGATTTAAATATTGTGCAATCAATGAACATATTTTGTTTAAATCGACGTTAGTCATTCCAATGTTGTGGTCATCACTCCCTTATTTGGCAATTCAAATGTTTTGAATTTCAAATTATATACCTGTGTTTATTCTATCACAAATTGTAGTGATGTCAAGGAATAAAAGTATGTAAGCGAATGACAAAGAAAAAACCTATGACATGTCATAGGCTAAAGTTCAACAAGATTGTCAAGAGGCTCTTTGGCGATATAGTGCTTTAAGGTATCTAAAACCTCATCGATAAGTCTTTGATGCATGAAGGGTGAAGATGAAGCTTGATGCGGTGTAATAAAGATATTTTTTGCATCCCATAAGGAGTTGTTGGAAGGGAGTGGTTCTGGTGTTGTGACATCGAGAGCTGCTCCTCTGATGAGTCCTTGATTAAGAGCTTTAATCAATGCTTCTTGATCAATGATTTCTCCGCGTGCTATATTGATGACTAAACTCGTTTTTTTCATCATGGCAAATTCACGATCTGATATAAAATGTTTGGTGTGATCATTTAAAGGTAGAGCGATAATGACATAATCAGAATGACTTAATAAATGTTCTAAACCTTTATGGTCATGATACATGTGATCAAAGCATGCATCTTTTACAGGTGTTCTTCGATATCCAAGAATCTCACATTCAAAAGCTTTTAATCGCTTTGCGATCTCATGCCCAATGGAACCTGCACCAACAATACCTATCGTGCTGTGATAAAGTTCATGAGTCACCACTTTAAATTCCCATGTGTGCTTTTGCATAAGATGATCATAATCATGGAGTCTTCTGTTAAAATAGAGTATTTTTGAGATGACATCTTCAGCGATTTGAATGCTAAAAACATCTTTTGCATAAGCAAACTGAATGTTTCTTTTTTTGAGTACAGATAAATCAGCACGATCATAGCCTGCTGTCAAACATTTAACAAACTTCAAAGAGGGCATCTGGCTAATAAAGGCTTCATCAATGAAGCCTGGCATTAAAACAGCGACTTCTGCATCTTTCATGTCCGAAGGTTCTGTAGAAATGTCATGATCTTTGAGATGTTCTTTTAAATATGCAATATGATTTTCTTTCAATGTCGATTCATCGATCCAAATTTTCATCATTTTCTCCTAGCCATTTGTCGTATGCCAGACGTCTTAAATCCCCTTCTCCGGGTTCTAATATGATCCAACCTCTTTTGATATACCCATGTTTCTCAAAAAGACGTATCGCATTTTTATTGGTGAAATACGTGTCAATTCGAATATAATCAGTCTTCATTTTTTTGGCTAATTCATCTGCAAAGTCCAAGAGTTCATCAGCAATTTTTTGGCCTAAATAAGCTCTTTTGATTGCTAAACGATGAATGGTTAAGTAAGGGTGATCATACCCCCATGCACCATCATAAATGACATTGTATGTTTTTTCTATGCCACTTTTTATAGCAACCATACCAATGATTTCTTGATGCAATTCATAAACATAAAACTCATTTAAAGCAATATCATTTTTGAACATTTCTTTCGATGGGTTTTGGTGTTGCCACTGATCGATACCACGCTCTTTTAATAAGTTTTGTGTTTCGATACGCAGTTGCCAGATGTTTTCCAAATCATGGAGTGTTGCATGTCTAATCATAGGATTCCTCGACTAAAATGACGGATAATAACAGTGCTTCAACAGATGCCATTTTAATAGGAAGTGCATACATCATATATGATCCTTCTTTGACTTCTTTTAATCTAAGACCTTCGATGATGATGATATCCTTTTCCATTAAGATATGATGTGTAGGATGACCTTTTTGGTCACGTTCAATACCAAGTGCATCAATACCGACACCTTTAACGTCTAAATGCTTTAAATAAGTTGCTGCATCTTGATTTAAATAGACAAAGTTATAATTAAATGTTTCTTCATAAGAATTATGTGTTTTTAATAACACAAAATCATCGTTTTGAAGATCGAATTTTTTCAAGTCTTTTGCATCAATGACTTCTTTAACATGCGTTAAATCTAAGACTTTGACTTTGCGAATCAATTGCTGTAAATCAAGGGTATCTGATGTTTTTCCATTTTCAATCATATGTAGTGGAAAGTCCATATGTGTTCCCGTATGCAGATTCAATTTAACATTGGTTTCGTATGCCGTGCTATTTGAAAAATTGGATGCATTACTAAATACAGGTTTTTTCTCTTCTTTGTTTTTATAGACTTGAATATCTGGTGATATCGTCATTGAAACATCATAGATTTTCATTTCATCGTTTCTCCCGTAAGTTCAAAGATTAATGGCTTTAAATCCTCATAATTCTTATAGATGACAGGATCTTTTTGGTGCTTTTTCACAGCATCGATAAACTTCCAAGAAAGTTCAATTTCATCCCATCGTGTAAAAAGCGATTTGTGTTGTTCTGTAATATCTTTTAACAGTTTCTCGTAAGCTTCTGATAGATTACCCACTGCATTGCATGCGACACAGTATTCAAGCTCTACTTCTTCAACATCATCTCTAAGTCCTGGAACTTTTGAATTTAAAATCAGACCGACACCATCCAGAGGGGCAATCTTAATGTAAAGTTTATTGGTGGATAGTGGTAAATTCCATTTTCTTTGTTCAGAAGTTTCTTCAAATTCGATGATGATGAGTGACTCTTTTTGATCTAATTTTTTACCTGACATCAGATAAAAGGGGACACCTTTAAACCGTGGTGTTTGCACATACGCTTTTAAGAAAACAAAAGTCTCCGTTTTTGAATCTTCTGGAATGTTTTTTTCTTGATGATACCCTTCATATTGACCAAAGATGAATGAATCCTTATCAAACTTTAAGTGTTCTAACACTTTAACTTTTTCATTTTTCACATCATCAGAATGGTATGTTAATGGTACTTCCATTGCAATTAATGATAGCATTTGTAAAAGATGGCTTTGAACCATATCTTTGAGTGCTCCTGATTGATCATAATAACCTGCTCTACCTAAAATACCTTCTGTTTCTTTAGCCATGATTTTAACACTCTTAATGGTTCTGTTATGCCATGAATCTTCAAAAATACGATTAGCAAAACGTACCATCATAATGTTTTGAATCATTTCTTTACCAAGATAGTGATCAATACGATAAATTTGCTTCTCATCAAAATATTGCCAAAGCATTTCATTGGTTTCTTTTGCACTCTCAAGATCATGACCGAAAGGTTTTTCAAAAACGATGGACTGTAAAAGATTACCCATCTTAACCAAATGCGATTTATTAATATTTTCAGCTACAACAGGAAACAGTTCAGGTCCAATAGCTAAATAAAATAGTTCTTTCGTGTTTTCATGTTTGAGTGACTTAATTTTTTCACATAACATATGGTATTCATCAAAATGTGTAATTTCAATTTGATGATAGATGGTTAGTTTCTCTAACGTCTTGATATCTAATGTATTTCTTACAGCCTCATTCATCACATCTAAATAAGCTGCTGTATCATAATCCCTTCTACCTAAAGCAATGATTTTAGTGTTTTCAGGAATTTGTTTTTCAGTATAAAGTCTTGAAATGGCTGGTAACAGTTTGCGTGATGTTAAATCACCGGTTGCACCAAAGATGGTAATGATTAAATCGTTCATGTTATTCTCCTTTATTCAAAATCCCATGCATGCCATAAGAAATGGGATACAACAGATCGGTATGGTGACCAATTGGTAGCTAATCTTTCGATTTCTTCATGTGTCAAATCTGGATTTTGATAGATTTTTTTAACAGCATTTCTCAGTCCTAAATCACCTACAGAAAAGACATCTTCTCTGCCGAGTGAAAACATTAAAAACATTTGTGCTGTCCATACACCAATACCTTTGATCTGTACAAGCATATCGATGACTTCTTGATCTGTCATCTGATCTAAATGTTGGAATGTTACTTTGTTTGATATGATGCATTCTGCTAAGCTTTTTAAGTACTTAATTTTTTGAAAGGATAATCCTAAAGCTCTGAGGTCCTCATCTTTTGTTTCTAGTAAAGCTTTTGGTTCTATGCTGCTATTGAAATAATTAAATAACCTTTTTGAGATGACTGATGCAACCTTTGATGATAATTGTTGTGCAATGATTGTATCAATAAGCGATTCAAAATATCTGTCATTGACATGAACAGTAATCATTTCTTTTTTATCAAATAGCGGCTTCAAGTGAGTATCTTTTTCAATCAAATACTTTGTAATCGGGGAATTTTGATGATAACTTAGAACTTTCATAGAAAACCTCCGTACTTTCATATTATAACATGCTATTTCAAAGATAAAGATACTGACACTAATGAAATCGCTTGTTTACTTTTAATTTCAAACAATCAATGATATTTCTCAAAAAGGATGAATTATCCATCCTTATACAGTTTACATTGACACACAAGTTATAGATAGCGTAGAATGAAAGTAGAGGTGATCTGATGGAACCCAAACAAATCAACCAGTCCATAAGACAAGTTGTATATGCAAAACATGGTATGGTTGCAACATCTGAACCACAAGCTGCGCAAGCTGGATTAGACATTTTAAAAAAAGGTGGAAATGCCATAGATGCTGCGATTGCAGTAGCTGCTGCACTCACAGTAACTGAACCGACATCCAATGGTATTGGTGGCGACAATTTTGCTATTATTTGGCATAATAATCAGTTATATGGACTAAACTCAAGTGGCCCTGCACCTAAACTTTTATCGTTAGACACTTTGAAAAAATTAAAACTTAATGAAATGCCAACTCATGGTTTAATACCTGTCACTGTACCAGGTGCTGTAGCTGGTTGGGCAGAGATGTCAAAACGATTTGGACTTCTTTCGTTAAAGGATGCGCTAAGACCTGCGATTGACTATGCCAAACATGGTTTTGTCGTTCAAAAGACGGTGGCTGAAAGCTGGCAACGCGCTAATTCTATTTATCAAAAACTATTTAAAGATGAAGTTTATGCATCCTGGTTTGATACGTTCACCAAAAATTTACAGGCACCTAATCAAGGTGATCTTTGGACATTAAAAGATCATGCTAAGACATTAGAAGAGATTGGTGATACTGTCGGTAGTTCTTTTTATCGTGGCAGAATAGCTGATCAAATCGATCAATATTCACGAAAATATAATGGACTTATTAGAAAATCCGATCTTGAGTCATTTAAACCTGAATGGGTTGAACCAATTAAAGTCAATTACAGAGGTTATGATGTCTATGAACTTCCACCTAACGGACAAGGTGTCGTTGCTTTAATGGCTTTAAATATATTAGAGAACTTTGACTTTAAAGACCGATCACTCATAACAACTTCTCACAGACAAATTGAAGCGATTAAACTAGCGTTTGCAGATGGCTTATCTTATATCTCTGATCCTAAAACGATGGAAACATCGATACAATCCCTTCTATCAAAAAATTATGCCTGGAAGAGAAGTCGTGAAATTAAAACGAATGCGATTGAACCGAAAGCTGGTAAACCCATTGGTTCTGGTACTGTCTATTTAGCTGTCGCTGATAAAGATGGCAATATGGTCTCCATGATTCAATCGAATTACATGGGATTTGGTTCTGGTATTGTTGTACCTAAGACAGGTATCGCGCTTCATAACAGAGGCCATAACTTCTCGCTTAACCCTAAATCGAATAATGTAGTTGAACCAGATAAAAGACCTTACCACACCATTATTCCAGGTTTCCTGATGAAAAATAGAACAGCTATTGGTCCATTTGGTGTTATGGGAGGGTTTATGCAACCTCAAGGTCATGTTCAGGTCTTAATGAATATGATTGATTTTAAAATGGATCCTCAAGAAGCACTTGATGCTCCTCGTTTTCAATGGGTTGAACATAAAAAAATATGGGTTGAACCGGACTATAATCCAAAACTTATCAACGGATTAATCAAAAAAGGACACGAAATCATTATTGAACCTCGCCTGGGACAATTTGGTCGTGGACAAATCATTATGCGTGATTCAATCACAGGTGTCTACGTTGGTGGTACAGAAAAGAGATGCGATAGCACAATCGCTTCATATTAGACTTCTTTCGAAGTCTTTTTTTCTCTTATAATAGACAACAATAAGGTGTTAATAGACACTTTCTTCTTTGTTTGAAAACGATTTGAATTATTCAATTTTATCGTGTATAATCGTGATGATAGGAGACTTGCTCATGTATAAACTAATCGATCGTTTTATTGATAAATTAATCAAAGAATCAACACCAGACCGTCCACTTTGGAACATCGAATCCATCAATCAAGGTAAAAAGCCACATTGGAATTATATTGATGGCTGTATGATGACTTCTCTTTTATCTTTATATGATGAAACAAAAGATCCGACTTACCTTTCATTTGTCAAATCGTTTATTGATTATTACGTCAATGATCAAGGTGACTTACTAGGATATCATAAAGAAAATTTCAGCACAGATGACATATGTGAATCCCGTGTTTTATTTGATTTATATCACATTTTCAAAGAAGAGAAATACCTTTTAGCTATAGAAAAGACCTATGAACAAATCAAGGAACATCCAAGAACTTATGAAGGTAATTTTTGGCATAAAAAAATCTATCCACATCAAGTATGGCTCGATGGCTTATTTATGGCTCAACCTTTCTACACAAAATATGAAACTTTTTTAAACAACAAGAAAAACTATCATGATATCAAGCACCAGTTTGAGGTTGTTAGAGCACGTATGTTTAATGAAGACAAAAAGCTCTATTATCATGGGTATGATGCATCTAGATCCATTTTTTGGGCTGATAAAACAACGGGTTTATCACAAAACTTCTGGCTTCGTGCGATGGGATGGTATGTTGTTGCAATTGTCGATGTCTATCAAGATTTTCATGATGAAGAAATCAGACAAAACTTCTTTAAACCCTTACTCAAAGAAATCGTAGATGGTTTATTATCCTATCAAGATCAAAAGACGAAACTCTTTTATCAAGTGGTTGATAAAGCTTATGAACTTAAAAATTATTTAGAAGCATCTGGAAGTGCACTGATAAGTTACGCCATCTTAAAAGGTGTTCGGTTAGGTGCTTTAGATCAAGATTATCAGCAAAAAGGGCTTGCCATTTTTGATGGCATCACCCAAACGTATTTAACAGATAAAGATGGTGATCTTAATCTTGGAGGTATCTGTTTAGTTGCAGGATTAGGTCCTGAGAATAATTTAAGAAGAGATGGCAGCTTTGCATATTATATGTCAGAACCTGTTGTTGAGAATGATGCAAAAGGCGTAGGTCCTTTGATTATGGCTTACACAGAAGTCATTAAAATCCTAAAAAAATAAGTGGAAATTTTCCACTTTTTTTATGTTTGAGGAATCAATAAATCCAAAAGTCCAAAGATGCTAAATGTAAATCCCATGAAGAGTAGAGCAAGAAGCAAGAAGGATATCTCTTTTGTTTGATAGACTGAAAAGATACCGATGATTGTCCCCCCTAGAGCTGTAATCCATGATAATATGACGATGATATTTAATATGACAAGGACAAAACCACTTGCTTCACCATGCATAATAAACTCATCGATTACATAAAAAAGCATCAATAAAAGAAGGCTGATCAGTATTAAATATGCAGCTTGTCTTGCACGATGTGCTTTGGGTAACATGATCATTCTCATGTGAACTCTCACTTTCATGATAGTCTTATTATACTTAAAAATCATAAAAAAAGATAAAACCACGGAAAAATCCGTGGTTTTTTGATTAACATTGATGAATTTTATATAAACCTTCTTTTTGTGATAGTTGATTTAATGTATCTTGATTTAATGGCTTTTCTAAATCAAAAATCATGGTTTGATAATTTGAATTTGATTTAATTGTCGATTGAATAATACCTTGTTTTTCAATGAGTTGTACGATTTCATCACTCATCAACATCCGATCAGCTAATAATGTGATGCGATGATGTTTCTTTTCACCCAAGGTCGCATTTGGAAAATTAACAGCATTAATGATATTACCACACTCTATATATTCAACAAGTTGGTGAACAGCCATCGATGCACAATTATCTTCTGCTTCTTCTGTGGATGCACCAAGATGAGGAATGGCAATCACATGATTCATTATCACTGTTTTTGGATTTGGAAAATCGGTGACATATGTTCTTACTTTTCCATTTTCTAAATATTTTTCTAGTACTTCTTCATCAACTAATTGATCACGTGCAAAATTAAGTAGGACGACACCGTCTTTCATTTGCTTAAATGCTTCTTCATTGATCATATGTTTTGTTTGGGGAAGTAATGGAAGATTTAGACTGATAAAATCACATGAAGATAACATCTCTTCTTTTGTTTTAACAATCATCATATTTTCTGGAATGCTTAAACGATCAATCGCAGCTAAATTAGGTTCGTTCGCAATGACTTTCATGCCAAGTGCGATGCATGCTTTAGCAAGTTCCATACCGATAGCACCTAATCCGACTATTCCAATCGTTTTACCAGCAATTTCAGTCCCACCGAATTGAGACTTAGCTTTTTCAACTGATTTTGAAATGTCTTGATCTTCACGATTATCTTTAATCCAGTTAATACCACCAACGATATCACGTGATGCTATCAGCATGCCAGCAAGAATGATTTCTTTGACTGCATTTCTATTAGCTCCTGGTGTATTAAATACAACAATTCCTTGTTTTGCAAAAAGATCTAAAGGGATATTGTTAACACCAGCTCCTGCTCTTGCTATAGCATGAATAGATGCTGGAAGTTTCATCTCGTGCATATTCGCACTGCGAACTAAGATCGCTGATGCTTTTTCAAGATCCTCTGTCAGTGTGTAGTCTTTAGGAAGTACTGATAAACCTACGGGAGATATTTTGTTTAAACAGTGTACATATTTCATATCATCACCCATTTTTCTTTTCAAATGCTTGCATGAACTTAACAAGTTCTTTAATGCCTTCAATTGGCATAGCGTTATAAATGGATGCTCTCATACCGCCAACTGTACGATAGCCTTTGAGGTTATCAAAGCCAGCAGCTTTCGCTTGCTTAATAAATTCATCATCTAATTCTGGTGATGTTGATTTGAAGGTGACATTCATTAATGAGCGTGAATTCTTATCAACTGTGCCAAAGAACATTTTACTTGAGTCAAGATAATCATATAAAACATTCGCTTTTTCTACGTTTAAGCGGTGCATAACATCAAGCCCGCCTTTTTTCTTAAGCCATTTAAATACTTTACCACAAAGATAAATTCCATAAGTAGGCGGTGTATTATACATGGAGCCATGTTCAGAATAGGTGTCGTAACGAAGCATAATCGGTGTTTTGATATCGATATCTTTTCTGATTAAATCTTCTCTGATAATGACAATGACTGTACCTGCTGGTCCAACATTTTTTTGTGCACCTGCAAAGATAACACCATATTTTGTCACATCTAAAGGTTCAGATAGGAAACATGATGAAGCATCACTGATTAAGGTTTTTCCTTTTGTATTGGGAAGTTCATGATATTTTGTACCATAAATGGTATTGTTATCACACATGAAAACATAATCTGCATCATCTGAGATAGGTAGATCAGAAATATCAGGAATATAACTGAACATTTTATCCTGTGAACTTGCAATGATATTAACCTGACCAAATTTAGCAGCTTCTTCGGCAGCTTTTTTTGCCCATTGACCTGTGATAATGTAGTCGGCTTTCCCGTTTATCATTAAATTCATAGGAATCATAGAAAATTGAAGAGTCGCTCCACCTTGAATGAATAAAACCTTATAGTTTTCTGGAATGTTCAATAGGTCACGTAAATCTTTTTCAGCTTCATCGATAATCGATTGATAAATCTTTGAACGATGACTCATTTCCATCACTGACATACCACTGTCTTGATAATCAAGCATTTCATTAGCAGCTTCTTGAAGCACTTCAACAGGCAATATCGCTGGACCTGCTGAGAAATTGTAAATTCTTTTCATTTGATATCTCCTCCTAATATTTGATTCTTCTTGATTCTAAATAGTAACGTTTTGCAGTTGCTGAGCCCATCGAAAATGATTTTCTTGGCAAAACTTTTCCTGTTTGGATAAAGGGGAATAAATCCTTTTTAGCAAGTGTTGGCATTTTAATACCTACAGCATTTGGATTTGCTTTGCATATTCTCATGAGTTCATCTTCACCATGTATATAATCAATGGTGACATTGGGATGATGTTGCATGTAACGGTCGATGAAAGACTGAATTTGTTCATATGCTTCAGCGGTACTCTTTGGTATGTAAAACTCTTCTTTACCTAATTCCTTAGTAAATACCCACGTTTCAGCATCTTTATCTACTGCATGGAATAAATCGATTAAGAAATCATCTTTCACGTTGAATAAAACGCGGTGTATACCTTCAAATTCTAATCCTGGGTCATAAATGTTAACAATTTCAACCATAGCAAATCTCGCGGGATGGTCTTTTTGTTGTTCGGGAATAAGTTGTTTTTTCACATTTTCCCAATGTGCTTTTGCTGTAGCTAAGCTATGATTTCCATCTCCAACAACAGCTAAAATGGGGTCATTTTCATCTTCAATCAAATCATAAAACTTTTCAGTAATGGGATCTGTATCAAAGATTTGATAACCTCTAATATGTCCTCCCATCATATTAAGTACAAAGTCATAACGTTTTTTTAATGATAATCGCTTTTCATATAATGATTCAATAATCTTATGCTTTTTATCATTGATGAGCAACATGATGTGTGAAAGTTCTAAAGGTGCATTTTCTCTGATTTTGACGCGTGGTGGAATGCGTTCAACAATTGTCTTTTCAGTCGTACGAATGAGTGGTTTCGTTCCATCTTCATAATCATATGCTTCTAAATCAATAGCAACCATTAAACCTAAACGTTTTACGTTTAAGTTGGTAATTCTTTCAATAAGCATAAATGATGAACCAACGGATTGCAAAGTTCCATCTTTTAAATACTCCATCATCGCTTTGTGAATTTGCTGAATGGTATTATCCTTCATTTTTTCAAGATAAACCTCTGGTAAAATCATGTGTGCAGTTGAAGGTTCTTCATCGATGTAACTGTTTAACTCGCTCCAATATTCAGGTGAACTTGTAAACTGATCACAGGCAACAACGGCCCATTTCGATAAGTCAATTCCTTTTCTTGGTAATAGAAAATCAGGTGCTACAATGGGTTGATCTTTAAATTTTAGCGACATAAAAAATCTCCTGTTATGGTTTAGAGGTCTTGTGTTTAATATTCAGTTTTAAACGACTATTCATGATCGTCATCTAAAGTCCTCATATGTCTGAATGACACATAAAAAAAGCCATTCATTAACACATCGTTTTTTCCAATTTCATTGTAACATGTAAGCGCTTTTATTTCAAGGCAATCGAGGGAAAAAAAAGAGATTCATTCTTTGTGCATTAATTGTGTGAAAATCTCTGTAAATTTTCAATAAAAA
>JAVEQT010000059.1:0-8513 GCA_034007485.1 Acholeplasmataceae bacterium | reverse complement strand
GAATGTGCACAACCATGCCGTCTGCAATATGCACTCTATAAAAACACCATGAAAATATCTGATCAAACATATTTATTATCAACGAAAGATTTAATGACATTAGAGCATATCGATGAACTCATCGATGCTGGCATTCATTCATTTAAAATTGAAGGAAGAATGCGTAAGCCAGAATATGTTATTGAGGCAGTACGTGACTACAGAAGAGCTGTCGATCATTATAAGACACGAAAAGAATTTGACATTAGAAAAAGTATTTGGGATCTAAAAAAAGTTTTCAATAGAGATTTTACGAAAGGCTTTATTTTGAATGAAAAACCACGTGATATCAATCATGATATCCGTCCTAACCATATGGGAATACCCTTGGGTACTGTTATCCGATATACTAAAAATCAAGTGACGATTAAATTGGAAGATACATTATCTATTCGTGATGGATATCGGATCATTGGAGATAAGGATTATGGTAATGCAGTTTCACGTATTATTAAAGATGGGCTTTTAGTTCCACAAGCTCAAAAGGGTGATATCATTCATCTTGATGTTGATGAGCGAATTGAAGTAGGTTCAAAAGTTTTAAAAACACTCGACTCAATCCATGAAGCATCGTTAGCATACTATATCGATACTGATTATAAACTTATTGGATTAAAAGGTTATATCAAGGCATATTGTGACCAACCCATGGTTATAAAGATCAATGATGGCATCCATCATATTGAAGTCGAAAGTGATTGGATGATTGAAAAGGCTAAGCAAAAACCGATCACACAAGCACAATATATCGATCAAGTGAGTAAATTAGGTCAAACACCCTACTATTTTGAATCACTTGACATCGAAACAGATGGATCTGGATTTATCCCAATCAGTCGAATCAATGATTTAAGAAGACTTGCTGTTGAAAAGTTAACACAAACAAGACTACATAGAAATCCATGCATCATCACACCTTATGAAAAGATACATGTTGATGTAAAAAAAGACCATCCTTTATGGACGGTTCATGTTCAAACAAATGAACAGTATGATATCACTAAAAAACTCAATTTTGATGTTATTTATTACGAAAATATATTAAATATCAATGATAGCAAAGCGATTCCTGTTTTAAAGCGCGTTCAAATGCGCATGCATGAAACGATTGATAGACCTCACTTAATTCAAGATGTTGGACATTTAAAAGATGCTAAATCGATAGATTTATATACGGATCAATTTTTTAATGTTACCAATATCTATGCGATTCATTTACTTCATCGATTAGGCGTAAGACGTATATCCTTATCACCTGAGATTTCTTTTGATCGGATCAAGCTAATGATTTTAAAATTCAATCAAACATTTGATTATGAGCCACAGCTTGAATTACAAGTTTATGGAAGACATGATTTAATGTTGACAAAATATTGTCCGATTGCAAAAACATTTAAGACAAATCCTGATTGTCATTTATGTGAGAAAAATCAGTACTATATAGAAGATCGCTTTGGATCGAAATATCCTTTGATTCATGATGGGAATTGCAACCTACGCATTCTACATGCTAAAAGTATTAATTTGATGTCTTATTGCCATGATTTGCAGCAATTAAATGTCACATGTCGCATTCACTTAACAACTGAAAGCATTGAAGAAACATCTGACATCCTTTTAAAAATAAAAAATCAAAAAGACATACCTTATCATGCAAAAACAATGACTTTAGGACGTTTTATAAAATAAAAGGAGTTACTTACTCCTTTTTCTTATGTGAGCCATCACAATACGGTTGATGTTCTGATTTTTTGCATCCACACAAATAGTAAGTGCCATCCCTCTGGACATTAAATGTTAAAGGTGCACAATTTGAACCATTATGGCTATACTTATCGCATAGTGGTTGAACATCACTTTTCCCACATGTACAGAAGCGATACGTTTCATTTGCTTTGAGTTGAACTTTCATGGGTTCATTTTTTTTCGTATAACGATGTCTCATACATTCACCTCTAAAATTATTATCATTATACAAAATAATGGTTATAAAATCATTTCATGATGTTTTCATTTTGAACGGATTAATTAAAATAGCCTTCTTTTGTGTATAATGATGTTAGGTGATGATGATGAAACCCTCTTTATTGATCTCTCGCATGAATGATATCGCAGATAGCGTGAAACAAAAAGATGGCGCACTTGCTGTGCTTGCCCTTGGTTCCATAGGAATAGAACAAGACAGATTGGATGCGTACTCAGATTTAGACTTTTTTGTCATTGTTGAAGATGTGTATAAAAATCGATTCATCCAGAATCTTGATTGGCTTCATGAAGTTTATCCTCTCAGTTACGCGTTTAAAAATACGAAGGATGGCTATAAAATTCTTTTTGATGATGATATATATGGAGAGTTTGCTGTTTTTGGACGTAGTGAAGTCCCCCAAGTTGTTCAAGCTCAAGCAAGATGTGTTTGGAAACAGGATCATTATGATGAACCAACTCTACTTATTTCAAAAAACTTACCACCAAAAGATGAACAAGAACCAACATATCATCTTGAAGAAGCATTAACAAATCTTTACGTTGGATGTTCACGTGCACTACGTGGAGAAACATTGTCAGGACAAAAATACATCGAAGGATATGCACTAGATCACGTATTAACATATATGAGGTTAAGTTATCCTGTCGATCAACATGTTGATTATTTTAATCCAGAACGACGGATCGAATCACATTATCCTGATTTGAAAAATCAGTTACATCTGATGTGCAGTGGTTCAAAAAAATTAAGTATATCAGCGAAATCCATTTTAGAATGGATCACTCAGAAATATCATGTTAACCAAAAGTTGTATAACCTATTGGTTCACTTAATTGATCAATTATCGATACTCGAATCTCAATAAGGAAGTGAAAGTATGCTTATTCGTATGTTAAAGATTGCTTTAATTTCGATTTTGTCACTTGTTTTTATCTTTATTTTTATCGTCATGAGACAGTTTTCTATCAAAATCTACGACTCTGTTGTTCAAACGAGACATATGAAAAATTTAGAGGCTCTTTATGACGATGATTATGAGCCCATAGATGAATCATCTTTTGTCAATTTTGATCGTTTTGATGATACAACAACACTCGATCAAATTCAGATGCTTGCATCACATAATAGCTATAAGAAAATGGGTTCTACACTAGGCAGACTATTCGTAGGACTTGGTGACTCTTTTGCTGAAGCTAGAGCTTTAAAATATGGATACAATAACTTAACAGCTCAATTTGAAGCTGGCATACGCAGTATGGAATTCGATTTAAGAAAACGGAAAGATAGTTTTCAATTGACACATGTTCCTTTGGTCGATAATTCAAGTGTAGCACCAGATTTTGCAAGTGCTCTCGAGGAAATCTATTTATACTCATCGCACAATCCAACGCATATACCGATGATTTTTTTAGTAGAAATTAAAGATGATTGGATGATGCTCGATCATGCACTACAAAAAATGGAAAGTCAGGAATTAACAGAACTAAATGCTTTATTAAAAGATAAGCTCAATGAAACACTTTTTGCACCGAGTGATATGATGGCTGATGGCATGTCATTAAGAGAAACTATCGAAAATCAAGGTTGGCCAACCGTTACTTCACTTTTAGGAAAAGTTATTTTTGTTCTTCACCCTTCTAACATGAATGATCTGTATGAATCCTTGGATCCAACATTAGAAGATTTAGCCATGTTTATTGGTGCTTACGAAGATGACTTAGCACATGATTATGCTTCGTTTGTTATTCATAACGATGTCGACATAACACGTATTCAAGAATTGGTTTCTCAAAAATATATCGTAAGAACGCGTGTAGATGAATCTTTGAATTTCGAAATTTCAAGATTTCAAGATGCAATTGCGAGTTATGCTCAAATCTTAACATCAGATTTTACCATTGGAAGAAAAGATATCAAAGATGAAGATGTTATCACATTAAGTCAATATATGGTCATCAAGAAAGAATAAGAACATCTTGGTTTATTTCATAGAAACGTGTATAATGAACATTACCTACAAGATTAAATAAGAAAGAAGGATCACTAAATGCAAAATGCAAATCCAGATATAAATCGCTTAAACGACATGGAAAAATACGATGTTGTTGTTGAGCGACTAGAACAACGTGGTGTTCGTCTTGAAGATATGGCTCAAATATCACTCGATTTACAAAAAAAGTATATTCCTTTCCTAACGTTTGAACTCTGTTTAGAGCATGTCAAGCGTGTGGTCATGAAAAGAGAAGTTCAACATGCAGTACTGACAGGATTAGAACTTGATATTTTAGCTGAAAAAGGTATGTTATCAGAGCCATTAGCCTCCATGTTACTCAATGACTATGGACTCTATGGTATAGATGAAATTCTTGCCTTTTCTATCGTTAATGTTTATGGATCCATTGGATTTACTAATTTTGGTTTTGTGGATAAAACAAAACCAGGAATTATTGGAAAACTTGACGAAGAGGGTAAAGCAAAAGGAAAATGTCATACGTTCTTAGATGACATCGTCGGAGCAATCGCTGCTGCAGCAGCAAGTTCAATTGCACATCGATTCGCTAATATTTGAGGGTAAAACCCTCTTTTTTCTTAATTTTTCCTTGCTTTTTAAAAAAAGAGTTTGAGTTAAGTTATAATAAGACTAGATAGACTAAAGAGGGATACATCATGGAAAAGAAAAATAACCCATCCATCGATACACCAGATAACCAGATTATTTTAAAGCAGTTTAACCGCTTGCTTAACGATCAATCTAACATTCATCTTGATCAACTTCATAGGATCATGAGAGATTTAGGTGAGCATTTTGATATCGATCGCATAGCTCTTTTTCTTTATGAACAAGGATCATCATCTTTTCAATTGTTTGCAGAGTGGTGTCATATTGGTATAAAACCTCGCGAACATCATGTCTATGACATCTTAGATGTGACAAATGATTCGTTCTTTTATGATTTGCACCAAGGTTCGATTCACATCAATGATGTACAAAATATGAACTTAAACAATTCGTGGCTATCGTATCTCAAAAAAGATGATACAAAAGCTTTTTATGCAATACCCCTTTTAATTGATCATGAAGTGATGGGGTATCTATCATTTGAAAATCAACGTAGAGTGACTGATTTCAACAAAATCATACCTCTTGAAATAGAAAGTTTAGTACATTTGATCGCACTTAAACTACGATATATGTCTATCTCGCATGATATTAAAGCAAATCAGGATAAACATCAATCTGACATCAAACAACAATATACCTTTGTATCCAACATATCACACGAAATAAAAACACCGCTCAATGGTGTTTTAAATGCACTTTATCTCATGCAAACCACAGATCTATCGAAAGAACAAAAGTCCTATATGGAAATGGCACAATCCTCAGCTGATGGAATTTCATCAATTGTTGACCGCATCTTAGATTTAGAAGCATTGGGTAGTAGCAAACTTGATATCAAAGTAAGATCATTCAATCTTGAAGATGAAATGATTAGAATATACAAAATGCATCAGCAAGCGATTGAACAAAAGAATTTATCATTTATTTTGAACTTTGATTATCACATCATGTATGAGGTCATTGGAGATGATCAAAAAATCAGACATATTCTTTCACATCTTTTGCAGAATGCGATTAAGTTTACTGATCAAGGAAAAATTACACTTGATGTAAGACATACCCAAGATAATCTTTATACTTTTCAAATGAAGGATACTGGGGTAGGTATTGCACAAAATCAACTGGATAGATTATATGAGGTTTTTTATCAAATTAACATGAATGATGATAAAGAATTTCAAGGCATGGGTATAGGATTAACCGTAGCTCATGAATTAACAAAACTCCTTAATGGCACATTATCTGCTGAAAGCAAACCTGAGCATGGTTCAACATTTACCTTGCAGATTCCTCTAGAGAAAGGACACGCTTTGTCATACAAAGAAGTTGAAACCTTATCCGCATATGTCTATCATCAAGACCTAGAGTCACAATTTATCCCGCTGTTTAAATCAATGGGTATCCAAACTTTTGATGATTCTAATGTTACCAGTCAAAAAGTAGATATCATTTTATTTGAATCGCCAATTAAACCTGGTGAAACAATCAATCAAATTAAGGAATCATATGGACATCAAGATACAATGATGATCTCATTGAAACATATCGATCAAAAAAAGTTAAAAAAAGTAGATGTGCTTCTCGAAGAACCTATTTCACGAAATATTGTCATGCAGAAAATCATGATGACACATCATGAAATTAGAAAGGCAGTCACATCATTTTACACGAAACAACTAACAGGAACTGCACTGATCGTTGATGACAATAGATTAAATCGTGTCGCTTTGCAAAGTATTTTATCTAAACTAGGTATACAGTCAAAAATGGCTGAAAGTGGTGTTAAAGCGATAGAAATGGTCAAAGAAGAAACATTTGATTTAATCTTGATGGATATTCAAATGCCACATATGGATGGTATTGAGGCGACCAGAAGAATTAGAAGTTTAGGTTATACGTATCAAGGGTTACCGATTGTTGCAGTCACTGCAAATGCATATTTTAATGACTATGATTTATTGAAAGCTTCTCAAATCAATGGTGTCATTTTTAAACCCATAAAAATGGAATCATTAGCTCAAAACTTAAGAAAGTATCTCAATCACAAAGAAGTCATCGCCATTCCTGATGAATTGCCTGATTTCGATAAACATGATTTCTTAAAACGATTTGAAGATTCGTATGATATTGCTAAAGAAGTGATTGAAACATTCCAAAGTGAATACGTCAAAGATTTAGAAAAGATTAGAATAGCTGTCAGATCAAATGAGGCTGAAGAAATAATTAAAACAGCGCATTATTATAAAGGTTCTTGTTCTTATCTGAGTGGAAAGCGTGTCGTTTGGGTTCTTAATCGCATGATGGATCAGGCTAAAGCTCAGTCGCTAGAAGAAATAGATGATCTCTTTAAGTTGCTTATGGATGAATCTGAACAATTGATAAAGGCTCTAAAAGAAATGAATGTGTTTGGTTGATGCATCGACAAAACCTAATTCGTACATATCATGTTAAGATATAATTAGGTGATGCATATGGAAAAGAAAGATTTAAAACAAAAGTTAACCCCAATACAATATCATGTAACTCAAGAAAATGGTACAGAACGTCCTTTTCAAAATGAGTTCTGGGATTTTCATGAAGAAGGTTTATATGTTGATATAGTCTCTGGTGAACCACTTTTTACATCCCATGATAAATTTGATTCAAGTTGTGGCTGGCCAAGTTTTGCCAAACCGGTCAAACATTTAACAACAAAACTAGACCGCACGTTTGGCATGTTAAGAACTGAAGTGAGAAGTCCAGAAGGTAATAGCCATCTTGGACACTTATTTACAGATGGACCGAGGGAACTCGGAGGTCTTCGCTATTGTATCAATTCAGCTTCTTTGCGTTTTATACCGGTCAAGGACTTAGAAAAAGAAGGTTATGGCGAATACATCAAACTATTTACAAACAAAGGATAATTTATGGCAAACTATCAGGTAGACCCTGAACTGTTAATTTTAAAACCATTAAAATTTAAAAAATACACACGTGCAAGACGTGCTTTTGCTAATTTTGTGATTGATTTCACAATGTTTTTTTCGCGTCCCAAAAAAGGTATCAGAAGCCGTCATTTTTATATTCGTGGATATCAACACATGAAAGTTAAAGTCACCGTCTATGAACTAAAAGATCAAATGGAAAAAGCACCAGGACTTCTTTACATCCACGGTGGTGGTTTCCAAATGGCAGGAACTCCCGTACACATTAGTATGCTTCAAAACATTATTTTAGAGACTAAACAAAAAGCCGTATATGTGAAATATCATCTTTCACCTAAACATCCGTTTCCAACAGCATTCTTCGATTGTTACCATGCGTTACTAGGGATGAAAGAACATGCTGACTATCTAAATATTGATATGAACCATATATCAGTTGCTGGTGATTCTGCAGGTGGCAACTTAGCTACAGCAGTCGCACTTTATGCAAGAGATCATCAAGGACCTAAAATTGAAAAACAAATGCTTTTATATCCTGTAATTGATCAAAAACAAGAAACACCATCAATGAAAGCATTTCATGATACACCCATGTGGAACAGCACTTTAAATAAAAGTATGTGGGAAATCTATTTAAAAAATGGTGATCATGGCATGATGCAATACGCATCACCATCTTATGCACAACTTCATGACATGCCTGAAACATATATCGAGACAGCGCAATATGATTGTCTACGTGATGAAGCAATCGAATATGCAAAAAAACTTTCCGAAGCAGGTGTTACAGTTCACGAGTATCATACATTGAAAACTGTGCATGGTTATGACGCTGTCTTTTTTAGTAAACTTGTTAAACGTATGATGCATCATCGCATCCAATTTATGAAAGGTGAACTATGAGAAAAATAGATGTAGAAAATTGGGATAGAAAAGATAT
>JAVEQT010000058.1:0-8638 GCA_034007485.1 Acholeplasmataceae bacterium | reverse complement strand
CTGTTAAGCAAAAATACTTGACACCTAGAAAAAAACCGTTATAATAGTAATGGTTATCATGAATATTTATATGAAAGAGAGTGAAATGAAATGGCAGTTAAAATTCGTTTACAACGTTTTGGTTCAAACAAAGCACCATTTTACAGAGTCGTAGCAAGTGAATCTACCAGATCCAGAGATGGAAAATTTTTAGAAATCGTAGGAACATATGATCCCCTAAAGGGTTTAGTGAATATTGATGGACAAAAAGTTCAAAAATGGATTGGCAACGGTGCGCAACCAACAGAAACTGTGAAGAGCTTGTTAAAAAAGTATAGCGTTTTAAAATAATTGAAGGGGGAACAAATCATGGCGGTTGATTTTGAAAAACTGATCAAAAATATGATAATGCCATTAGTCGTTAACCCGGATGATGTTTTAGTTAAAATCTTGTCAACAGATGATGATACGATTACCATTCAGTTATTAGTGAATGAAGCTGATTTGGGACGTGTCATTGGTAAAGGTGGCAAAATTGCTAGTGCGATGCGAACAATCGTTTACGCAGGTGCCTCCAAAGAAGGTAAACGCGTACAGATTGATATCGACTCATTCTAAACCATGAGTAAGTATCACATTGGACATATAACAAATACACACGGCATTAGAGGAGAGGTTAAAATCTACAATTTAAGTGATTTTAACCGTTTTTTCGTTGGGGCTATCATTTATGTTGACATAAAGGGCACCAAAAAGGAATTTGAAATTGAAAGAGTAAGACAGCAACAAAAACTTTTCATTGTCAAATTTAAAGGCATTGATAACATCAATGATATTGAAATGTATAAAGGACTACCCATCTATTCTGACGAAGAGATTGATGATGAGCTTGAAGAAGATGATTATCATTACCATACACTCATTGACAAACCTTGCTACAAAGAGGATCTTACCTATATCGGTAAAGTGATGAGCATCATTCCTGTACCTCAAGGTCACTTACTTGAGATTGAAACAGAAGAAGGTAAGAAAGTGATGGTACCATTTATCGAAGTATTCGTCAAAGAAGTTACTGATGAGAAAATTATCATTAAACCGATCGAGGGACTTCTATGAAAATTGATATCGTAACAATCTTCCCTGAATTTTTTGATGCATTCTTACACACTTCAATCATCAAAAGAGGTATTGAAGATGGTTATCTTCATATCAATACACATCAATTAAGAGATTATAGCAGCTTAAAACATAACCGAATTGATGACACACCTTATGGTGGTGGTGCAGGTATGTTGATGATGTTTCCACCTTTTTATGAAGCCATAAAAACGTTGAAGACACAAGATGCTTATATCGTGATGACATCACCTCAAGGGAACCTTTTTGATCAACAAAAAGCAATAGAATTATCGAAGAAGAAACATATTATTATTTTATGTGGGCACTATGAAGGCATTGACGCTCGCGTCGAGGATTTAATCGATGAAGAAGTGTCCATTGGTAACTATGTATTAACCGGTGGTGAGATGCCTGCAATGATCATATCGGATGCTATATCAAGACTTGTTCCTGGCGTTATCCACGAGGAATCAAGTGATACAGACTCACTTCAAAAGGGTTGGCTCAAGTATCCACAATACACCAAACCTGAAGTTTATGAAGGTTTTCGCGTCCCAGATATTTTGTTATCAGGGCATCATCAAAACATAGAAAATTGGCGTAAAGAGCAGTCAGTCAAACGAACTTTATTGAAAAGATCTGATCTTATCAAACGTATAAAGTTGACTGATGAAGAAAAAAAGATCATTCAAAAAGTAAGCGATAAGGACGTTTAAACCTCCATTTGCTTGCTTTTTTTACGGATTAATTATAAGATATTTATAGTAAAGATTATGTAAATAATCTATAAGGAGTATGCATCATGAATTTCATCAAAAAATTAGCAACTAAATCTATTCTCATCGAAACGATATTGATGGTGTTTATCATCTCATCTTTTGATGTGTTATTTGTCATTAAATACGGATTTGCCATTACGTTTACCCATTGGATCATTGCACTATTCAATATTTTAGTCGTTGTTTCTGTTTTAGCATTTATTAAAAATAATAAACGACGCTTTATTGCATATGCAGTTTTTATCTTAATCATGTTCACATTCTTTTTAACAGATATCACACTATATCGTTATAAAGAAGATGTCACATCGATTGCTATGCTTTTAGAATCAGGAAAAAATACGATGAAAATTGGATTAAAATATAATCCTTTAGAAGCTTATGGTATTGGCTCATGGCTCTTAATTGTTGGCTTTGTTGTATCCATGGCCCTTCTTTTAAGACGTGTAGTTAAACTTCCTGGAAGTGTTAGAACGTATCGCTTAGTCTCACGTGTTACCTTTTTAATCGCATCATTTGGCGGTTTATTGGTTGCACCAACAGTCATTGATCAAGCTGATCAAATCTTATTTGATACACCATCAGATAAAGCTTTGTTCGTCCAAAAGTTTGGATCAATAACCTATCATGCTAAGGACATCATTACATATACGACCAATGCAATCAAACCATTGATTTATAAAGATGACTATGTCGTTGATATTAACGACTATACGACAGATGAATTTGCACCAACCTCTGATTTATACGGTATGGTTGAAGGCATGAATCTGATTATGATCATGTGTGAAACATGTGAAGAATATGCGTTTACACCCGAGTATACCCCTAATTATTATCGACTTAGAGATCAAAGCATGTACTTCACAAACTTCTTTTCAGCAGCAAAATCAAATTACACCTACGATGCCGAATTTAAGTCATTGACATCCATGATGTATTTCCAAGGTGACAATTTCATGTACACTTATGGTGAAAATGCTTATCCAACAGCACTTCCTAACATGTTTAGAGATTTTGGATATACAGCAAATTCATTTCATGATTATTATCGTGATTTCTTCAATCGAGATGAAATGCACATGAGCTTAGGCTTCGAAAACTACCACGCTGTTGAAGGTCTTATCGTAGAAGAGAGTGAATTTTGGCCACTTGATTCATTGATGTTTGAACAATATAAAGATTTGATTGTTCCCATTCAAGACGATCCATTTTTCAGTTTTATTATGACCGTAACACCCCACGGTCCACATGATAAGTATCGTGATGAGTTTGAGTACTATTACAATATTTTAGATCAAGATCCTAACTATGTCGATGAATCACTTGAGTTTAGAACAATTACAGCTGCTCAAATGAACTTTGACGAAGGTCTAGGTATCCTTCTTGATGATTTAGAAAATAAAGGTTTGATGGATGAGACAGTTATTGTGATGTATAGTGACCACAAGAACTATTCTTCACAATACATCACTGAAGAAAAAACACCTAACAGTGATATGCCGCTCGAAATTGAAAAAGTGCCTTATTTGATTTATGCACCAGGTTTAGAAGCAGGAGAAAATCAAATCTTATCATCGCATTATGATATTGCACCAACACTTTTAGATATGTTTGGTATTTCATCGTTTAAGGATTTCTATTATGGGCAAAGTATTTTCCTTGATGAAAGAGAAGAGCGTCCCATCATCTTATCGTATTCAAGTTGGATAGCAGAAACATATCGCGTTCAATTTGGTGAAGTTGTATTAGGTGACATTGATGATGAGTCTTTCTTTATGGAGAAAAATAAGATTTATGACACCATTCAGTTCTATGAGAAAATCTTTTTCTCAGACTATTTCAGAACAGAAAATCCTTATTATCTCATGGAAATGATTATTCCTGAAATTGGTTAGGAAAACTCTTGCAAGTTTTCTTTAACTTTGTTATAATAAAAAAGCCGTTAAATTATTTATGCACAATGGTCCGCTGTCTTTTTGACAAGAACATTGGAAGAAAGAGAGTGAGTCGAACATGTCAAGATTAAAGGGACAAGAACTGATTGCTGCTATAACTAAGCAGTACATCAAAGAAGTACCTACCTTCTATCCTGGTGATACTGTTAAAGTATACGTCAAGATTAAAGAAGGAAATCGCGAACGTATTCAGTTATTTGAAGGTCTCGTCATCAAAAGACAAGGCGGAGGAATTTCTGAAACATTTACCGTTCGTAAGGTATCCTACGGTATTGGTGTAGAACGTACATTCCCTGTACACACACCATCTATTGACCGCATTGAAGTGGCACGTGTTGGTAAGGTTAGAAGAGCTAAACTCAACTACATCCGCACATTGTCAGCGAAGGCATCAAGAATTAAGGAAAAGCGGTAAAATGATAAAGAGGCAAATTTTGCCTCTTTATTTTTTTGTTTGATTCATTATTTTTAGTTTTGCAAGATAAGTTTTGTAATCCTTAGTGTAATATATTTTTTTCATTAATCTGATCAGTTCATCAGGATGATCTGAATCAATCACCATATCAGCTACTTTTTTAACCTCGTCATCCGCTGTTTTAAGGGCACATGAGAAATGTGCATTTTTCATGATATTGACATCGAAAGGCATGGAGCCAAATGCAACAACAAAGGGTTTATTGTGCTTTGTTAAAAAGTTTGACAATGCGGATTCTTTGGATGTTTGTGACGTATTTATTTTTAGAAAAAAGTAGTCAGAATAAAAAGGATATGGATAAATTTGATAGGATAGTTCATGAGGATAAAGTTTGATTAAATCAGAAGCATACTTCTCAACAACTTCCCTTTGGTCTATCACAATGTAAAACACAGCATTTTCTTCTTCATGAAGTCTTCCTTTGACATGATTTCTAAAGTAGTCATTTTTTCTATCACTATAATATTTTTCTTCAGCTTCATTTGCAAATTGCGTGTGATAGATGGATAAAGCTTGATCTACAATCGAATAGGTGAAAACATTACGGTTGATTGATGAAAAATAGCGATCAATACCAAGCTGTGCTTTTTTAGAAATATACTTAATGTCTAAGTATTTTTCTTTTGTGATATCGTAGGTGACAGCACCATTCATGATCATTAGCTCTAAATTAAGTGGGATACCCTGAAATATTTGTGTCAGAGATGCAGGAGTTCGTGTTGTTGATAGAGTGAAATTCAGTCCATCATTAATCAAATTAGTCAATGTGAATTGAGAGTAAGAAGTAAGTTTCTTTTCTTTCGTCAAGATGCACTGATCAAGTCCACTGACAAATAAAATATCTTGATTTCTATATTTATGCCAATTGATTTGATTAATCATTAATGTAATTAATACACCGATGATGGTTGATGAAATACGGTTTATTGCAAAAGGGACCACGGGTAAGTTATTTCTTAAGGAAATAGTCACAGATAAGTAAGTGAGTGCAGCAACAAAGACGAGATCTTGTTTTTTGAATTGAACGAGAAATGCTATCAATATCATAATAAAGACCGTTGTAAGTAGGTATAAAGCAACAAGGTTTCCGACTTGTCCAAACTGATTAATCACATAGTCTTGAAGTAAAGATTCATAGAGTAGAACTAAGAACATACCAAAAAGACCACCGAATAAAGATCCAAAAGATCTAATTCGTGCGAGTGCGAATGATTTCGCGTTTTCTCTTTGCATCGAGTACACAGCAGCAATCCCAGCAAAAAATGGTGAATACCATGTTGATGCAAATGATGGTGATATCATGTAAAGCGTAAGGTAAACAAGCAGTGTGACAAACACAGCGAGTGTGGTTTTAAGATTACGTAATCCAATTTTTGGCATCGTCATCCTCCAAATCATAAATACTCATGTATCATGATGATAAACAAGAACATTATAGCACTTTAATACATTCTTGCAAGTGCTGAAAAACGTTTTCTATCGTATAAATATTTTCAATCTTAAAATCATCTTATTTCCAAGCAACTTCAAATAATGTAAATGAATGAAACTATTTTCATAAAAGACTTGAAAGCCTTTACATGATATGATATAATGTATTCCGTATATGAGAATAAAATGAGGTGAATTCCATGAGTAATGCAACCATTTATGATGTCGCTGGTGCAGCTGGCGTTTCACTTGCTACCGTATCACGCGTACTCAACAATCCTGAAAAGGTCAAAGAAGAAACAAGACAACGTGTTTTGAAAGTCATTAAAGAATTAGGATATCGTCCTAATGTGATTGCACGTGGGCTTGCGAGCCGTAAAACAACGACCGTAGGGGTTGTTATTTCGGATATCACCAGAGCCTCTGTTGCTGAGATGCTAGGTGGTATTAGCGATATTGCTCAAAACTATAAATACTCGATAAAACTATTCGCAATCCGTGAAGACATGGATGTGATGGATACACTCCATGACATCGTTGCTGAACAGGTTGATGGCGTTTTATATTTAAATGATGAACTCAACGAAAAACGTGTTGATGACATTAAACGCATGTTCAATTCAAATGGCATTCCTTATGTGTTTGCAAATGTTGTCTCAGATGACCCAGATGTTCCAACAGTCTCAATTGATTATGAAAAAGCTGGTTACGAGATCACAAAACTCATGCTCAATGATCATCGTCAAAACGTCTATCTATTATCTACAGCACGTCGTTACTCAGTGAATGATAAAAAAGAAGCTGGTTATACACGCGCTATGGAAGAAGCAGGTCTTGAACCTAAAATCTTTAGAACAAGCGGTGATACCAATATTAATCGTCAACACTTTTCAACATTCTTTGCTGATAAGAAAATTGATGGTGCCATTGGTGTCAGAGATTCAATTGCAGTATCATTTATGAACATTGCACGTGACAATGGCCGTTTAGTACCAAGAGATTTAGCAGTTGCTGGATTCCAAAACACTAAATATGCCCTTTTATCACGTCCAACATTAACATCTATCGATATTCCAGTTTATGATATTGGTGCTGTATCGATGCGTTTACTCACAAAGTTGATGAATCAAAAAGATGTTGATAACATTCGTATTACTTTACCGCATTATATTGTCAAAAGACAAACAACAAATTAATCGATCGATGAAATAACCTAAGTAAAGGCTTGAAAACCTAACCAAGAGATCTCATGAAGGTGTAACATGAGAAGAAAACAGGACTTGAAATACAGTTATGGAGATCACAACGTATGAAAGTGCCAGAATCATTTCTGGAACTAAGGTGGTACCGCGGAACTTATTTCGTCCTTAGATGTTTTTATCTAGGGGCGATTTTTATTTAAATGGAGGAATATTTATGACACTATATGAAGAATTAATCTGGAGAGGGCTTATCAAAGATGTCTCTAATGAAGACAAAGCCAAAGAACTTCTCGATCAGAATAAAATAAAATTTTATTGTGGATTTGATCCAACGGGTGAATCTTTAACTGTTGGTCACTTAGTGCAAATCGTACGCATGATGTTACTTGAAAAGTATGGACATACACCCATCGTACTGATCGGTGGAGCTACAGGATTGATCGGTGATCCGAAACAAACTTCTGAAAGAAAATTATTGACATTAGAAGAATCACTACAAAATGCAGAAAAGATTAAGGTACAAATTCAACAATTTTTAAATCCTGAAAAAGCAATTTTTGTTAATAATTACGATTGGATTGGTAAAATTGATATGATCTCTTTCTTAAGAGATTATGGTAAACACTTTTCGATCAATTACATGATTGCAAAAGATACTGTCCAAAAAAGACTTGAAGTAGGCATTTCTTATACAGAGTTTTCTTACATGCTTATTCAAGCGATAGATTTCTTACATCTTTATCGAGCAAATGATTGTAAACTACAGTTCGGTGGATCTGACCAATGGGGAAATATTACAACGGGATTGGAACTTATTCGAAAGCTTGAAGGGGAAAACCATCAAGCTGTGGGTATGTCCTCACCCCTCTTACTCAAAGCTGATGGCACAAAGTTTGGGAAAAGTGAATCAGGAACGCTATGGCTAGATCAAGAGTTGACATCACCTTATGAACTCTATCAATATTTCTTTAATGCATCCGATTTAGATGTTGTTAACTATTTAAAAACATTGACTTTACTACCAAAACAAGAAATAGATAACCTTGAACAAGCAATGAAAGAAAAACCAGAAGAAAGATTAGCTCAAAAGAAACTTGCTGAAGAAGTTGTCAAACTTGTACACGGTGAAAAGGCGCTTCATCAAGCTTTAAAAGTAACAGAAGCTTTATTCTCTGGAGACTTTAACGATCTTGATGAAACTGGATTAAAGATGTTATCAAAAACACTTGATACCACAACGATTCATCAACCCACACTTTTAATTGATCTCGTTGTTGATACTAAACTTGCACAATCCAAAAGAGAAGCACGTCAATTCATTCAAAGTGGTGCGGTTGCCATCAATGATTTAAAAATGGATGCACTAGACAGTTTAGTAACCATAGAACATACGTTATTTAACCACTACATCATTCTTAGAAGAGGTAAGAAGAAATACGCCATGATTCACTACGTTTCATAAAAAGGAGCTCATATGGACATTTTGCTATATAATCCACTCTCTCGCAATGGAAAGAATGAAAAATTCATTCAAAAAATTGTTCATCATCTCAAATCTGATGGAAGACCTGTTGTCAGTTATAGCATTTTAGCGATTGACGATGTTGATCTCTTTCTTTCAGGATGTAACGAAGATGACAGAATCATCATCGTTGGTGGTGATGGTACGATTAATCATCTTGCCAATCGCATTCA
>JAVEQT010000057.1:0-8793 GCA_034007485.1 Acholeplasmataceae bacterium | reverse complement strand
GTAAGGCAATTGGTCATTACCATTATACCAATCAAGGGGATTCTTTTTTTCAACGCTTCCGCTTTTTTGAGTCCACCCGCATAGCAGGTGGTTTTATGTTAGCCTTCGACCAACATAATAAAAAAAACGAGAAAAATTCTCGCTTTGAATGTTCATGGTCGGGACGACAAGATTTGAACTTGCGACCCCTTGCACCCCATGCAAGTGCGCTACCAAGCTGCGCCACGTCCCGGATATTTGACCGTTATTATTGTAGCACAACTTATGTGTTATTGCAATAAGATTAAACGAAGTAAAATCAGTCAGCCAGTGAACCCATAGGATCCCAAGGCTTTAAAATGATTGGCTCTTTTTTCCATGCTTTTAATTGATCTTCTGATAAATGCTTTTTATTGATAACGGCTTGATAAACGTAACGATCAAACCAGGAGTCACTCATCAAATAGTAGCCTTTATTGCCCACTTGATCTCCCCATGAATTTTCTATTTTCCATCGATTAGGTTTTCCTTCATTAAGGTTTACCGCACATAAAACCATCGCATGATTCATCGAAGACATACTGTAATCAAGTTCATCTTCTTTGGTCATGTAGAGACTCATCTCGAGCATGTCATCATAATCAAATTGTTGATCATCCCAAACACCTGATGTTCTGTCACCATATCTGCTGACATCAGAACCAAACCATACGAGTTCTTGACTTAACAATTGTTTTAAAACAAGTGCTTTAAAATCTTCCATCTCAAGATTTAAATACTTGATTTCTCTACCATCGATGACATTTCCAAGATAAGCGACACGATAGGTGTGCATAAATGGTTTGTCTTTTGTTGGTGCATGGATGATTGAAATATAGTCTTTTAAAACATCTTTCATGTAGTCTTTATAAAAAGATTGTGGTGTTAAATTTTTAATGATTTTATATTCATCGTTTGCTACCATTTCTAAGTCAAAAGTTTTAGGTGGCATACCAAAATTCGTCACTAAAAAGGTGTATAATTCATCAAGCGTCTGACGTTTTAAATCAGTAACTTCATTTTTTAGACCATCTTCAACAAGATGACGCGCATTAGCTGCATATTGACGTAGTTTAATATTAATGATTTGATTCATGAATCGGGTGTTCGATGATGAAGCAGTTTCCATCATAGCTTCCTTAGGTACAACGCCATATTTTTCAACAAGGCTGACAAACATATCCCATTGACCACCATCTTGAATACCTGTCTTTAAGATGTGCTGGAAGGTACGATCATCTTGATCAACTGTTAAGAAGTCATCCATCACTTCGATAAAATAGTTAATTTTTTCGAGTTTGTCATAAAAAGCTTGATAGTTTTGTGATAACTCAAAATCCTTTAATCCGTATTCTTTTGCAACGATTTCTCTTAACAAGTTCAATCCTGCAAATAACCAGCAGCGTCCACTTTGTTTTTGTGAGGTTACAGGCAATGTTTTAATTTCATTAGAAAACTTAAATTGAACCGCAGGTTTAGCTTCTAATTTTTCGAAAAGTCCCTGTAATTCATTTTTTACAATCACACGGCTTAATGCTTTTTGTACTGGTTTTTCTTGATAATCTGATTCAAGTTGCTTTAAATCCTCAAAACTGATTTTTTTCATAATTCTCCCTCTTCTTTAATATGAAAAGATGGCCAGCTGGCCATCTTCATTATACACGTAGCATACGATCATCTTTAAATGTTTCAACAATCGCGTAATCATTGTCTTTAACGATAACTAGGCTTGTATTCACATAATTGATGATGTTTGATACACGTTGTGGTGGTACAGCGATAAAGAGCTGAATCGATAAGCTGTTATAAAACTTCATCATAGCATCAATTCTTGATTCATCCATGTTATTAAAGGCTTCATCAAATAAGACGATACAGCCTGAATCAACACGTCTGTTCTTCGTTAATAATTGTTGGAACGATGCAGCAATAACAATGTAGAATGGTACTTGTGTTTCACCACCCGATTTTTCTTTAGATACTTTCGAGAAGTAAGATTTGTTACCATTCTTATTCGTAACTTCAATATCGTAAGACATGTAGTTACGATAATCTAAATACTTATACGTGAGTTGATCGTATTCTGGGTCATTGGATGCAATTTTTTCAAAGAGTTCCATTAAAATCTGTTCATTTTTCTTGGTTAACCCTTCGGTAAATAGCGTATGTTTCTGAATGGCTTCATTTGACATAATGATCTCAAAATACATCTTATAATCTGGATTTTCAGAAGCTCGATAAATAAGTTGATAGGAATCACTTCCGAAGGTCTTATCTGTTAATGCATAGTTTAATTCTTCAATTTGTTGCTGCGCATTTTCAATGGATGCACGTAATTTACCAACAAACTCTTCTTTGAACCCGATTTCTGAATTGCGTCTCAGTTCAGATGCTTCAGCTTCATACTTAATCAAATTATTATTTCTGATCAGCTGTGCTTCTTGTTCATAAGCAATCATGGAATCAAACTCAGGTGAAGCACCAAAATGATAGTTTTGATTAAACAACTTCATTTGGTTGATGAGATCAGCTTCTCCACGAACAATTTGTCCTGTCAAGGATACATTGGATTGTGCAAGATATTCAGTAATCTTATCGTGGTCGTGCTTCATCTTCATCTTGAGTGCATAGAACTGTGTGTTAGCTAATGATAGTTTTTCTGGATGTTTTAGAGACAACACCTTTTGTTCTTTTGCATAATTATCTATTTTTTCTTTGATGTCATCAATGAGGTCATAGACACGTTGTCTGTTTTCACGAAGTGTTGCGATTTCACCCACGAGTTGTTCGGAATCAAAACGCAATTGACGTCTTTGTTGACGTGCTTTATCCATTTGCTCATCAAGTTTTTGGATATTTTTATCTTTACCTAAAGATGTGATTTGTGATTCAATTTGAACATATTCCTTACGTGTTTGCTTGATCAAATCTAAATATTTGAGTTGACCTTGATGGACGAGTTGACTTGATTTTGATTGATTTAGCAATCGCATAATCCGATCGTTTTTATCGGACAAGTCATAAAGTTTATCCATTTTAGATTCTAATATCGCAAGTTCTTTTTCTTCCATTTCGAGTTGAATCGTTGTTGCTTGTTGACCAATGTAAGGTATTTCATACGTTCTAGGATTGATTTGTCGTGCGGTATGATTGCTGTAGGTCATGCAGGTAGGCGTAATCGCACGATTGAAATTTTTGAGATCTTGAACCTTTTCAACACAATATGTGTTGTTTAAAATCATGTTGATATAATAGCGTGCATAGTGACTATCTGTAGTCACTTTTTCAGCTAATGTTCCAGGATTCACCTGATCAAAAGCAGTTAGCTTTTGTGTATTAACCAAACCTACACCATAGATACGTTGCTCAAATTTAACACGGTCGTAAATATCTAATGCATCTGAGAAATAGGCTGGATCAACAATGATATCAAAACGTTGTGTTGATAAATAGCCCTCAAGCGCATTTCGCCACGTTTCATCATTCACTTCAATCATTTCACAGAGTGGTCTTACTCTCACTTCTTTTCGATAGTGAGCAGATAATTCCTCATTAAGTGATTTGATGAGCGATTCAACGTAAGATGGATATGTTCTGACATGACGTTTGAGTTGATTGATGCGCTGTTGCGAATATCTGATTTGTTCAGAGAGATCACGCTTTTCATTTTCAACTTTATCTTTTTCGGCAAAATAAGCTTGCTTGTATGAAGATACTTCAACATCTAATGCTTGTAAATGAGATTCTAACTCATCTGTCACTAAACTCTCATCACTAGTTTGCATGTAATTGACAAAAGCTTTTAAACTTTGACTTGGTAATAAATTAACGAGTTCTTTGATTGCATTAAATTCTTTCGATAACAGATCTTTTAATTGCTCGATAACTTCTTTTTGTGATTCATACTCAAGTGCTTTCTTCTTTAAAGCATCCTGATATCCTTGTAAAGTTCTTGTTAAATCTGAATCGCTTTTCGCACGATCGAGATTTAATATGTTTTGTTCAACATCTTCGATTTGTTCATCAAGCTGTGCTTTAGCATCACGAAGATAATCCAAACGCTTGTCAATTGAAAGAAGTTTTTGTTCTTGTTCCTTCATAAAAGCTTCACGTTTTTCAACCCAATTGAGTTGATCAATAATCAAGTTAATATCTTTTTGATCACGATTTTGTGTGATATCTTCCCCTGATTGAACAATCAGATCTAATTTTTCTAATTTTTCACGATCGCGTTTAATTTGTGCTTCAACTTTTTTTAACTGTGCGACATTATTCTTAAGTGATTGAATATCAATCGGATCGTCATCAAGAAGAAACTCAAATACGAATGCTTGTAAATCGATGGACCTGAAAGCGAGTGCTTTCGGAAGAATCTTAGCATACTTGGTTGCATCCATACCAAAGAAGCGTGCAAGTGCATCACGATATTTCTTTTGAGAGTCAAAAGGACTAAATTCAACATCAATGGATTTTAAATAGGCTTTCATACTCTTATAATCACGTGGATATTTTTTCTCTAAAAATAAGCCATCGTGAATAGAAACATTATCTAAAAGATAAAATCTTTCTTTGAGTTGAGATCCTTTCGGAAGATCCAAAATCACACCAATGGTTGTGAACTTCTTGATCTGCTCATCAAAAAATTCAAGTGCAACGTGAGATACCACATCGCCATTACGAAGGAACTCCTTGTTTTCAGCACCAATACGTCCTCTGACATAACCTTCTAAGGTACGTTTGGCATCGTCGGTAGCAGCTATATTGAATTTAGCACCACTTCTACCTCCAACAAACAAATATTGCATCGCATCAAGCAGTGTCGATTTCCCTGATCCATTTTCACCAGAGATAAGTGCGTTATCCTTGATTTCAATGGTTTGGTTGGAGAATAAATGCCAGTTGACTAGTTTAATCTTCGTCAGTTTCTTCATTTTCTTCGCTACCTCCTTCCATATATCCTTCAAGTTTTTGAACAACTTCCTTGATGGAATCTAAATTGGTAACATAAAGAATGGTGGGATATATTTTGATACGCGCATCATCATGTAAACCCTTATCGATATAGTCAATAATGTTGTATCCACGTAAAAAGGTTAAAGCGGGTTTCAATTTATCTTTGGTGATACGTTTATTGTCAAGATATCCAATACGAGAGAGCTCATCATGGATTTCGTGAAGATAGATTTCAACATTTTCATCTAACGTGACGTAATCTTTTTTACGTTGGTAAATGATACGGATCACTAAAAGTAAAACACTTTCTGTTTTTCTTAAACGCATATGGTTGAAAAGATTTTGGTTTTGAATGCAGACGACTTCATCTTCTCTTTGAATTTGTATTTGAAAATCGATGAGTTCAAAAAAAGCTTCAAAAGTTTCTTTAAAAGCTAAGATAAACCGATAATCATTGGTGTCACCAGGTTTTTTCTTGGTAATGTAATTAACCTGTAACAGTTTATTTGTGATGCGTGAAAAGATCGCTTTTTCGCCTTCTTTAAGGACACCGTATTCTTCATTAAATTGTTTGAGTGCTTGTGTTTTATTCATCATCTCACCTCTTTAATTCTGAAATTTTGGAATGTAATAAAGTTATTGGTACATTCTTTACCTAAAAGTTCAACATCATAATGCATACCTACAGATTTTGAATACAAGAAAATGAGAATGAGTTTAACATAATCTTCTTGTGTCTCCATGGGAACATGAGCAGCTTCAACTGTCTTTTGTCCATCCAAGAGTGAGCGTGCATACTCATTGATTTCTTTCTTACCATAGATGTTATTTTTAAGTAGCGCCTTAATTTTTTCTCTTCGGTATTCTTCACTGATCAAATCATCATCAAATGTGATCTCTTCTGGTGTTGGTTCAATCCGCATTCTTCGCTGATTGTAAAGTGATCCTGTATCTAAATTTCTAAGTTGTGATAAATAAAACAGACTGTTATAGTTGACATCCTTACGATCTAAAATGATTTTAAATAACCGGTTGAAAATACCTTCGATATCGTCAGACTTATTCGTCAAGAATAATATCTTAGCAGCTGCAGCACTGATGTATTGCTCATTTTTTCTATCGATTGCTAGAATGAGGTGCTCAAGTGCAGAAAATGAATCGGTGATATATCTCAAATGATCTTCGATGTAATGAAATGCTTCATTATAGTCATCGATTCGTTTAACGCTCATCACTTTATAGGCGAGTTGATCCATCAATGCTTCATTATTTTCAATTTTAATGATCGATTCTAAAATGGAACGCTTGTATCTTGGGAGTGAATCGGTTGTTTTTAAGTTATAGTATGCTGAATCAAAGAAGTTTTGTTTGTATTCAACAAGTAATTTTTCAAGTAAATTTTGTAAGTCATCACGATGATGCTTCTTTGTGATATCAAAATAGTAACGATAAATATTCGCTTTTAACGACTTAAGTTTTCTTAATATATCACTTGTTTTTTGATAAGCTTGTTCTAAAACGCCAATCCCTTCATCGATATTAAACGATGACAAAAGAGAATACACGGTAAAGATCTCACCGGTGTACTCACTTTGACGATTAAGTGATATGTTTTCAAGCATGTCAATCAGTTGAATCGAATAGTCAAACAAGTTTAAAGATGTACGATAATCTCCTAATTCTTCTTCTCCGAGCCAACCATTTTTCTTCAGTACATTGATTACGTGAACTGCTTTTTGACGTGAGGTTCTCGCTAATTCTTCGTCCTCTATATCCAAAAATTCATCCTGAGGTTGTTCATCGAAATAGTCGATTAACCTCTGAATGATGAATTCACGATCCCCCTGAAAAGCATCTTCAACCGTATCAATCGTGTGATAGATAATAAAGATACAATCGATATATGTCTTTTTATTCGGGGAGGAGAGCACACTGAAAAAATTCGGGTGTATGGTGTCAAACAGATGTGCCATCAGATCCTCCTTTATTTTAATAAAATAAAAAAATATGAATTTCATATTCATTGTAACATGAAAGCTCATATTTTTATTATTTTTTTATGTTATTTGTTTTTTCCAAGCGATATTCTAATCTTTTTGCCGTTGATGACTTTACCGTTAAGTTCTTCAAGACGTTTGATTGCTGCAGGGTGTATTTGGAACTCGGTGTCGTGTTTATTCATGATGATGTCTCCAACATTTTTAGGATACATATCAGCATGCTTTTTGAAAAGATCGAGTAATTGTACAGGACGAATGCCATCTTCTTTTCCTAAATTGATGCTAACCATCTTGTAGTTCATGCTTCCTCTACTTGAAGATTCACGTCTTGGTTTTACATCTGAACTTGTTTGACGACTATTTCTGCTTGAGCGATCAAAACTACTTTCATCTCTTCTTCTTTGTTGTGGTGCCTTAATGGGATCATAGACTTTTGGTTGATCAATATTCTTTTCAATAAGTGCTGAAATAATTTGATCTTTGCTAAAACCTTCCTCCATTAAGCCATCGATGATGTGTTGATGATCGGATGTGCTTGACTGAACCATATCTTTGATGGCTTGATAATTACGCTTAACCATCTTTTCAAGAATTTCTTCTTCTGTTGGTATGGTTTTTTCAGTCATCTTTATCTTAATGAAACGTTCAATCATTTGAAGTTTTCCACGCATTGATGGATAGACGAGTGATACAGACATACCTGATTTTCCAGCTCTACCCGTTCTACCAATACGGTGAACATAGATTTCATCTTCAAAGGGGATTTCATAGTTAATAACCATGTCAACGTGTGAAATATCTAAACCTCTTGCTGCAACATCTGTAGCGATTAAGTATTTCAAGCGTTTTGAACGAAATCTTCCCATGACATAATCTCTTTGAGATTGCTTTAAATCACCATGGAGAGCATCAGCCTCATACTGGTGTTTTTGTAAATAGTCAGATAACTGATCAACATCCACTTTCGTGTTTGCAAAAATAATGGCAGACCCTGGTTGATAGTAATCCAACACACGGATGAGCAAATGATCACGATCCGATTTCTTTACATGGTAATAAATCTGTTCAACTTTCGAAACGGTTAACGTTGGTGTTTCAATTCTGATCATTTCTGGTTGCTTTTGATACTTTTCAGCTACTTTTTTAATAAACGGTGGAATCGTTGCTGAAAAAAGCGCTGTTTGTCTTTCTTGTGGTGTGTCTTTTAATAAGCGTTCCAAATCTTCTTGGAAGCCCATCTTTAACATTTCATCTGCTTCATCCATGACAAGTATCTTGATATGTGAAAAGTCAATCGTACCTCTTTCCAAATGATCAATTGCTCTACCTGGTGTAGCTACTACAATTTGGGGATTAAGTGATAAAGCTTTAAATTGCTTATTATAGGATTCCCCACCATAAATGGATGTCACTTTGACGTCCTTGTTGAACTTGACAAGTTTGATAAATTCTTTATATACCTGCAGGGTAAGTTCTCGTGTTGGACAAATGACCAAAGCTTGAATATGACTATTTGTCAAATCAAGTTTCTCTAAAATAGGAATGGCAAAAGCAAATGTTTTTCCTGTTCCTGTCTGCGCCTGGCCAATGAGATCTCTTCCCTCTAACATTTTAGGGATTGCGTGATGCTGAATAGACGTCGTTTCAACGAGTCCGAGAGCTTCTATAGCCTGTTTTGTTTCTTCTAAAATCGGTAATTCATTAAATAATAGATTCATTTTTTTCCTCAATTCTTTTTTAAACCTTTATAACTATACCATAGAACATGAAAAAATACCATGAAAATTCATTAAATATGCATTAAAATCACACTTTTTCAAAA
>JAVEQT010000006.1:0-42222 GCA_034007485.1 Acholeplasmataceae bacterium | reverse complement strand
TCTAGTTTTGAGAGATGTCTGGTGACGATGGCGAGGTGGACACACCTGTTCCCATTCCGAACACAGAAGTTAAGCACCTCAGCGCCGACGATAGTTCCAAGGAGCAAAAATAGGTCGTTGCCAGGCAAACCTCACTTATATTTTTAAAACAAGACACTACATTTAAGTCGCGTCACCCCTTAATTATGCCTACATAGCTCAGTTGGTTAGAGCACCTGACTGTTAATCAGGGGGTCCTAGGTTCGAGTCCTAGTGTGGGCGCCACTTAAATACATTACGGCCTAGTGGCCGTTTTTTTTTATGCACTTATCTATAAAAAAAACTCAACGATTGTATCGCTGAGTGTTTTAGATAATATTATTTAAGTAATAATCTCAAACTGTTTAATATAACAAGTATGGTTGATCCTTCATGAGCAATAACACCCATAGGAAGTTCAATAAGACCAAAGACATTTGAAATGAGTAAGAAGAGTATAACAGATACTGAGAAGATAACATTTTGAAGTGTGATGCGTCTCATGCGTCTGGCTAGTTTAATGACTTTAGGAATACTTTGAAGCTGATCATTCATAATGACAATATCAGATGTTTCTAAGGAGACATCTGTCGCACTACCCATGGCAATCGATACATCTGCAGTAGCTAATGCTGGCGCATCATTGATACCATCACCAACCATCATGACTTTACCATAATCTTGTTGATATTTTTTAACATAATCAACTTTATGTTCAGGTAGTAAATCAGCTTGAAATTCAGTAATACCAGCTTCCTTAGCAATCGCATTGGCTGTAAATTTATGGTCACCTGTAAGAAGAACAGTTTTAATACCTAATGTTTTGAGTTCATGCATGACTGATTTTGCATTGTCTCTAATCGTATCCATCAGTGCCACAAACCCAACGGTAACGCCATCTCTAATAATGGCTACATTCGAATGCCCTAAAGCGTTACAGCGATCTAATTTTTCTTCAATTTCTTGATGTATTGTCGCTTCAAATCGTCCGATTTGCCATTTGTGTTCATCAATGATTGCTTCCATACCATGACCTGAAATTTCTTGAGTTTTGATACCTGTTAAAACTTTATAGTCTTTTAGATGTTCAATTACTGATTTAGCAAGTGGATGTGTAGACTGTTTTTCTAGTGTATAAAGGATCTTAAGTGTTTCCTCACGATCAATAGACGCAATCGTTTCAATGCGAACGACATGCGGAACTCCAGAAGTAATCGTTCCCGTCTTATCAAGCATAATTGCTTTGATTCCAATGAGTTGTTCAAGGGGATATCCACCCTTAATTAAAATGCGTTTTCTTGCAGCATTGGATAAAGAGGATAGCATAGCTGGTGTAATACTTGCTACAAGTGCACATGGAGAACCAACGACTAATACAATAACACCACGATTAAATGCATAAGCTTGATCCCACCATCCAAAAATGGGTGGAACAACCATTAAGAAGATCGCAAATATAATAACGATATAAACATACCATTTTTCAAATTTATCGATAAATGATTGAGACTTGGTCTTTTCAGATTGTGCTTTTTCAACAAAGTCAACAATCTTTTGAACCACAGAATCTTTTGGATCTTTAGTTGTTTTTACAATAATGGTTGATTCGATATTAATCGAACCAGCAAATACAGAGTCATTGATTTCGCGATTAACAGGAACAAACTCACCTGTAATAGCTGCCTGGTTAAGAGAAGTTGATCCTTCAACGATTTTACCATCAACTGGCACTTGTTCACCGACTTTTACAACAACTAAATCATCTACTTTAAGCTCTGAAACATTAACTGTAACCTCTTTGTCATCAATGAGTTTTAAAGCTGTCTGAGGGGCTAATTTGAGTAGACTGGTTAAAGCTTTTTCAGATTTTGATGTTGCATATGATTCTAATACACCACTGATTGCGAAAATCATAATCAGTATAGCGCCTTCAGAATAATCACCTACGATGAATGCGCCTAAAGCTGCTAAAATCATCAATATTTCGACATTAAGTGATTTGTTTTTAATGGTTGCTAAAACGCCTTCTTTTGCTTTTTGAAATCCACCAATTGCAAATGATAACCCAAAGAATAAGGCTACAAACCATGGTTCAGGATCACCTTGACTAAATATAAATCCCAATATAATGAAGACGATTGATATGGATAGTAGAGTTGTTTCAAATACTAATTGTTTTTTTTGCATAAATAACCTCCTAATTCACAATGCTATTTTATCATAAGAAAACGTTAGATGTATAAATAAAGCGTCATATTATTATAAAAAAGAACTTTATTTATAAATTTAATGATTTAATAGATAAATATGGAAAATGATGTTAATGAGGAATTAAATTAAAACGTATTTTATTTTCAATGTCGTTTCTCAATAGCTTGATTTTTGGTATACTATTTAAGAGGAGATGATAACGATGAACTATATCTATGAAACTAACAAAATATATGTTAACAACGATGAAGGAAAAATGATTGTGAATGCAACGTTTCCGTTTATAAAAGAAAATACAGTGGTAGTCGATCACACATTTGTTGATCCTTCACTCAGAGGACAAGGTATTGCATCAGAACTCATGTTTGAGGTCTATCATTACGCCAAAAAGCAAGGATATAAAGTGGTTGCAACTTGTCCATATGCTGTTGTATGGTTTAAGAAACATCAAGAATGTAATGATGTCATTGATGAAGAGGTGCAAGCTACACTTTCTCCAGAATGTCAAATATAGAGGTTAAATTGTGAAACGTCCATTACTCATTTTAGTATCAGGGGGTTCAGCCTCTGGAAAAAGCACTGTTGTCCAAGAAATACTGGATAAAGCGGGTTTAGAAGAAGTTCTTATCATTAAACATGATGATTATTATCTTGATCAAGGTCACTTACCTTTAGAGGTACGTTACTTAACGAATTATGATCATCCAAGCTCACTCGATAACGAGTTGCTTTTTAATCATCTCACGATGTTGTTAAATGGACAATCCATTGATAAACCGACCTATGACTTTGTCAATCATACAAGAAGTGCTGTTGTCGAGCATGTCGATCCCAAACCTATCATTATAGTTGAAGGGATCCTTATCTTAGAAAACGAAAAGATTAGAAGTTTATCGGGCATGAATTTATTTGTTGAACTTGATGATGACACCAGATTTATTAGACGTATGTTACGTGACATGCGTGAACGCGGTAGAACATTGGAAAGTATTATTTCTCAATATGAGTCTACAGTAAAACCGATGTTCCATAAACACATTAAACCAACAAAACGCTATGCAGATGTTATTATACCCAATGACCGTAAACATGATATTGCGGTGGATCTTATCGTGACAAAAATTAAACAGATTATTGGAGAAGGTTTATGAAATTGATAATTTCTGCAATGCAAAGTGAAATTAAAGATATTATCCCTATCATTCAACAAGACACACATCTTGTTGTAACAGGTGTTGGTAAAGTAAACGCAGCCATGAAACTTGCAGAAATCATTCAAAAAGAGTCTATCGAAGTGATTATTAATTTAGGCTTCGCAGGAGCAAGTGGAGATTATCAAGTAGGTGATGTTGTGCTTATTGATGATGCTAGATATCATGACTTTGATTTAACAATGTTTGGATATCAAAAAGGACAGGTTCCTGGAAATCCTCCATCTTTTGTATCAGATAATTCATGGTATAACCACATCATGCATAAAATACCTGATTTGAAAACTGGTCACCTACTAACAGGTGATTGTTTCATGACCCAAATCTCAGAAGGAAATTATATTTATGATATGGAGGGAGCAGCATTTTATCAAGTTGCACTTCATTATCATATACCCATTATTTCCATTAAAGTCGTTTCAGATGTGATAGGTATGGACAAACATCTTGAATCTTATCAATCTTTTGAAGAACAAAAAGGTTCACACTTATTATCTAATGTATATCAAACATTATTTGGAGGTTAATTATGAAAGGGTTATTTGTTTTTAGCCATGACATGGAAGACGGCGAAGCCTTACAAACACGCGCCCTTCTCATGCGTGCAGGATTAAGTATTGTAACCATTACCTTTGAAAAAACACTTGATATTAAGACAAGTTATGGTTTATCTGTAAAAGCTGATCATTTTGGGCACGATGTTCATCTTGATCATTATGATTTTGTTGTCGTACCTGGTGGTCGTTATGTCAAAAATGTTGTTGACCAAGATGTTCATATCAAAGAACTAGTTAAATATTTCTACCAGAAAAACAAGTTGGTGGCTGCCATTTGTGCTGGTCCACGATTTTTGGGACAAGCTGGTTTACTTCAAGATAAAAAGTTTACTGCATTTCCAGGAAGTGAAAAGGATATGCCTTCAGGCAACTATCATAAAGACATGAAAGCAATAACGGATGGACATATCATTACCGGTAGAAGTGCAGGCGCTGTTTATGAATTTTCATATGAGATTGTTAAATACACTTTGGGTATAGAAGCAGCAGATCATTTATTATCAAGTATCCTTTTTTAATCCATAAAGTTTATGATTTTTTCATCATCACATCACAGATGATGAATTCATACGAGCAAGAGCCTTATGAAAGCATTTTTTAAACTTAAATATGTATGATAATTATAAAAAAAACATATACTATTGTTTATAATTTGTTCCGTTTTTCTTATTATGTTGTGATGATGTTTTTTAATGCCGCAAATTGTAAAAAAACCCTATATTTTGTCTTGACATTTTCTCATAAATTGGTATAATTATATATGCGCTTGGACGTTGGCCCGTTGGAGAAACGGTTAACTCACATGCCTTTCACGCATGCATTCACGGGTTCGAATCCCGTACGGGTCACCATCGTTTTTTACAACAAAGTACTTTGTACTTTAATATAGAGTTTTGGTTTAAACTCAAGTGTGTACCCATAGCTCAATTGGATAGAGCGTTTGACTACGGATCAAAAGGTTGGGGGTTCAAGTCCTCTTGGGTACGCCATCACGGGAAGTAGCTTAGCTTGGTAGAGCGCCTGGTTTGGGACCAGGAGGTCGCAGGTTCAAATCCTGTCTTCCCGACCATTTACTTGCGGGTGTAGTTTAATGGTAGAACCTCAGCCTTCCAAGCTGATGACGTGAGTTCGATTCTCATCACCCGCTCCATAAAAATGATAAGTCCCTATGGGACTTTTTTTATGCATCAGCGAAGGAAGTAATGAAAATGAATGAAAATGAGATATTCTTTTTTGTACGAATAGGGCGTATACGCCCTGTTTTTATTGAAATTTCAGTGATATAACTATATATGAGATAGTGTCATCACTGAATTATCTAATATATTAAGGAGGTCGTCATGTACGAATATCTAGAAGTTATTTCAATTATTGTTTTTTCAATCATCTCGGTCTACTTATTGTCGAGAATTCGGATGATTCCAATGAATAAAATAGGTATGGTTGAACGCTATGGTGTTTATTACAAGCCAATTGCACCTGGAATTCACTTTTTAGTACCTTTTGTGGATCGGCTAGTTATGTATGATATTAACCGAGAGATGCATCTCAATCGTGAAATTATTCAAATCAATGGGGAACCGAAAGTTTCATTTAGTATCAGTGTAAACTATCGGATTGTGGATGAAAGAGATTATCACGAAAAAAATGTGGACCAATTCATGCGGGAATGTCTTGTTGAGGTTGTTCAAAGCTATGTGAATCATTATGGAGCTTTAGGTATATCCCAACAAAAAATTGCTTTGCAAGCAAGATTAAAAGGAGTAATCATGGAAAAAATTGTTGAATGGGGCATCGAACTTGAATCAATTGAACTTCTCTCAATTACGCAAGTACCATCATACAAACATTAAAAAATCCATTCATATCCACTTGCTCAATCAAGGCTATCTATGATGAAAAGGGCACCCAACGGTGCTTTTTCATTACATTCAGTTTTACTTCATTTAAGAATAACTTAAGAATTTTCTTTATCATAAATGAAGTTTCAAATGATATAATTATAATGTATTTTTGAACTCGAGGTGTGTTATGCCATTTTTAAGAGAAGCTTTAACCATATTTTCGGATCTTGTAAACAATGCCATCCTATTATTTGGGTTAGCTTTAATTTATGCAGCAACCGACTATAGACAAAATAAACAAAAACAATGGCGTGCTGTAATCCTAGGTGTTATCATAGGTATCATCAGTATATTAATCATGCGCAATTCATGGCTATACCTTCAAGGATTGTTCTTTGATACACGTAGTGTACTCCTTGTTGTTACGGGTCTTTTCTTTGGCCCAATTACAACTTTGTTTTCTGTTGTTATAGCTCTTGCATATCGCATAAGTCAAGGTGGTTCAGGTGTTTACTCAGGTGTCTTAACAATCATCACAACGGCATCGTTAGGATTGTTGTGGCCACGAATTCGCAAGATTTTACCACCCATGTCAAAATGGCTTGAACATCTTTTTTTAGGGTTTATAGCCCACATTGTGACACTGTTATGCTTCTTAGCAATTCAACCTTGGTCAACCGCACTGGATGTTATCCAGAAAACTATGATACCATATTTAACACTTTATCCTGTGGTTACGATGCTATTAGCTCAAATTGTTTATCTTCAAAAAGAAAGACTTTTATCTCAAGAAAGAGTTAAGCAACAACAATTATTACTTCAGGCAAGTATCGATTCAACAAAAGCGATGGAAGTCTTTGCTGTCGACAAAAATTACAATTATTTATCATTTAATGAGTATCATGAACACTCCATGAAATTGTACTACAATGTTAAAATAGAAAAAGGTAAAAACTTTTTAGAGTATATCACAATACCCACAATGAAAGATCGTATTAAAGCATGCATTGATCATTCGCTTACTGGAGAGTTCAAATCATACGAAATTATGGTTGAAACGGATGTTGATAAATATTTAGAAGAACAGTATTCACCGATTATTGATGATGACAATCATGTGATAGGTGTTACCATCTTTTCACAAGATATTAGCGAACGCAAGCGCTATGAACAATCCATTTTATACTTGAGTTACAGGGATCCTTTAACAAATCTTCATAATAGACGTTATTTTACAGATGAGCTTGTGAGATTGAGTCAAAATAAATATTTTCCATTGTCCATTGTGATTGCTGACATTAACGGTTTAAAAATCATGAATGATGCATTTGGTCATGATGCAGGTGATCTCCTCTTATGTACGATTGCTGATGAATTGATTCATGTATTTAAAGATGAAAGCCGTATTGCTAGAATTGGTGGTGATGAATTTGTTGTCTTATTACCACGTACACCTTATGATAAAGCTTTATTATTAATTGATGAAGCAAAAAATAAAATAGAAGAACGAACAGTTCAAAATATGGCTGTTTCTGTTTCCTTTGGTCTGTCGACTAACGAGGGTAATACTCCAGTTCAAGATACAATCAAGATTGCAGAAGATGATATGTATGCTCATAAATTATTTGAAGTATCATCACATCGTAATGAAACGATTAAAACCATTTTAAAGACCCTCCATGAAAAGAACCCACGCGAAGAAAAGCATTCAGAACGCGTATCAAAGATTTGTGTACATATTGGCATGGCACTTGGCATGAGTAATGAAGAGATGTCATTACTTAAGGCAATAAGTAATCTCCATGACATCGGGAAAATTGCTATTGATGATGCCATCTTAAACAAACCAGGAAAACTGGATGATAAAGAGTGGGAACAAATCAAAAGACATCCAGAAATTGGTTACCGTATTTTATCAACGTCCCCTGAATATGCAGAAATTGCTCAAGATATCTTATCGCATCATGAACGTTATGATGGTAGAGGATATCCAAGAGGACTCAAAGGTGAAGAAATACCTATTCGTGCAAGAATCATCACGGTTGCGGATTCATATGATGCGATGGTCTCTGAACGTCCATATCGAAAATCATTAACGCATCAAGAAGCGATTGATGAAATTCAACGAAATCTAGGAACACAATTTGATCCTAAAATTGGACAACTATTTATCGATCTTTATAATAAACACGACGAAGTCATCCAATGACTTCGTTTTGCTTATTTAAGCATAAAAAATCATTTATCCTTTGGATAATCAGATAGCATTCAGATCTATTTTCATGTATAATATGAAGTGGGAGTAATAAGGAGGTCAACATGAAAAGAAAAACAAAGATTATTTGCACCATTGGTCCAGCTATAGACAACCGTGAGATGATTGATAAAATGATTGATGCTGGAATGAATGTTGCACGATTAAACTATTCACATGCAGATCAAGAAGAACATAAAAACCGTATTTTGATGATTCGTGATATTGCTAACAAGAAAAAACGCTTTATTGGTATACTTGCAGATACTAAAGGACCTGAAATTCGTACAGGTAAATTTGAAAACGACATAGCTACCTTTAAAAAAGGCGATCGAGTTGAAGTACATAAGGAAGAGATTTTAGGAAATCGCGAACGTTTTCATATCGCATGCCCTGAATTATTTGATGACATTAGTAAAGATGATTATCTCTTAATCGATGATGGGAAAATGAAGTTAACCGTGCTTGAAAACACAGGTAGTATTTTATATTGCGAAGTTAACAACTCTGGATCCATTAAAACCAAAAAAGGTGTTAACGTCCCTAATGCAAAACTTTCGATGCCTTTTGTTTCTAAGAAAGATTATGATGATATCGTATTTTCAGCTGAAATGGATGTCGATATGATTGCATTATCCTTTGTTAGACGCAAGGAAGATGTCTTAGAGATACGCGAAATCTTAAAGAAGTGTGGTAAACCACATATTGAATTGATTGCAAAGATTGAAAATCAAGAAGGTGTAGACAATCTTGAATCCATTTTAGAAGTTTCTGATGGTGTCATGGTTGCACGTGGTGACTTAGGTGTTGAAGTGTCAACTTCTTTAGTACCACTCTACCAAAAACGTATCATTAAAACCGCTAACGAAAAAGGAAAACCTGTCATCACAGCAACACATATGCTTGAATCGATGATGTATTCACCACGTCCAACACGCGCTGAAGCATCAGATGTCGCAAATGCCATCCTAGATGGATCTGATGCGATTATGCTTTCGGGTGAATCAGCAGCTGGTGAATATCCAGTTGAAGCAGTACTTGTTATGGATACGATTGCAAAAGCGATTGAAGATCATATCAATTACAAGGAAAAACTTGGTAATGCGATTGCATCATCACAACAAACCGTCAACGATGCCATTGGTATTGCAGTGAGTCAAACAGCTTTAGCTTTACCTAAAGCCGAAGTAATTATTGCTTTCACTGAAACGGGTGGTACAGCAAAACGTATTTGTAAATTTAGACCATCAGTACCCATTATAGCAGTCACAGACAATAAAAAAACATGTCAAAGATTAACCTACTATTGGGGTGTCTTCTCAGCTTTAAAGAACAATGTTACAGATATGACATTATATGATGATGTTGCTATTGAAGTCGCTAAAGATTTTGGTTTCAAATCGGGAACAACCATTATCATCACCTCCGGATGGGCTCAAAAACATGGTTCAACCAACACATTACGTATCATTGATATCCCCTGATCACTATCCTGCTTCGGCAGGATTTTTTTTATAAAAAAGAATGGGGTTTGTTCATTGATAAATGCACTCATTACGTGCTATAATGTGAAAGTTGAGAGGTTTATATGAACAAATATTTTGGAGATAAAGCATTTTATAAAACATTATTTACAGTGGCTGCACCACTTATCTTACAGCAGCTTATTACAACATCTGTACAGCTTGTTGACAATGTGATGGTTGGTAAACTTGGAGAAGAAGCGATTGGCGCTGTCTCGGTTGTTAACCAGCTCTATTTTGTCGTTATTTTAATCACATTTGGTGCTCTTGGCGGCGCTGGTATTTTTACTGCACAATATTTTGGATCCAAGGATTATGATAAACTGAAGCAAACATTCCGTTTTAAGTTAATCATTGGGATGTTTATTGCTCTGTTATCATTTGTTGTCTTCTCATTATTCGGTCGATCTCTCATTATGATTTTCACTGATAACGAAACAACGATTGAACTTGCTATGACATATTTATCCTATGCAAGATGGAGTGCATTCCCATGGATACTATCAGTCGCTATCGCAAATACTTTTAGAGAAACAGGCATTACAAAGCCTTTATTAATCATTTCGATTATTGCTATATTCACAAATACCATCTTAAATTATTTACTCATTTTTGGTAACTTTTCATTTCCAAAACTTGGAGTTGAAGGTGCTGCTATAGCAACAACCATTTCCCGATTTGTTGAGTTCTTTTTGATGTTTATATTGCTCTCGAACAAAGGGCATGTGTTTAATACATCACTTAAAGAAGTCTTTAAGATTGATCGAAAACTTTTAATTAGCATCTTTGTCATGGCTCTTCCTCTACTCCTAAATGAATTGTTTTGGTCAACAGGACAAACAGTCTTTTTACATGCCTATTCAAGAAGAGGAGATCAAGCCTTAGCTGCGATGAACATTACAAGTGCGATTTCTCAACTTGTCTTTGTGACATTTGGGGCTATTGCTACGGCAGTTGCTGTTCTCGTAGGTAACACATTGGGTCGTAACGAGCTAGAAGAAGCAAAAGATAATGCAAAAAAACTTATCGCTACTGCAGTTATTGTAGCTGCAGCAGCTGGATTAATCTTGTTTGCTCTATCATTCTTTATTCTCAATATTTATGATGTATCAGATGCAACTAAACAAATTGCACAGTTTAACATACGGATTAACGCACTCTTTATTCCTGTTTTCTCATTTAATGTCACTTTATATTTTACATTGAGAGCTGGAGGAGATACAAAATCTACATTCTTGATGGATGCTGGCTATATGTGGTTTTTACCAGTACCGACGGCGCTTCTCTTATCCTATTTAACAGATATGCCTGTGACCATGATGTTTTTATTCGTTCAAATGCTGGATATTCCAAAAATGTTGATAGGACTTTCACGTTATCGCAAAGAACATTGGGTTAGAAATTTAGCGATTGAATCATAAAAAAGCCGTTTATCGGCTTTTTTTCTTCTTTTTATGTATAAAATATTCTTAAGTTAACTTAAGAGACTCTTCTTTTAAGGTATAATAGATAATAAAGAGGTGATCTTTGTGATTCAACAAAATGAAGATAAAAAGATACAAAACGAATCATCTTTAAACAAACACTTGAATTCAACCTATGCAGCCATTAAAATTATTTTCATCTATTTGATCATTGGCTTCACGTGGATTATTACCTCTGACTTGATTATTGATTTTTTATTTCAAGATCAAGAAACGAATCAACTTGCTCAAACCGTGAAAGGTATTTTTTATGTTGCTTTTACAGCCATTATATTCTTTTACATCATTCATAGACAAATGGACAATTATGTCATGACAATCAAAGATTTAAGAAAAACATATATTGAATTAGATGAAGGTCATAAAAAATCATTAAAACTTGAAGGACAGCTCTATGACCTTGCTTACTATGATCCTTTAACAGCTTTACCTAATCGTATCATGTTAGAACAAACCATTAATGATTACATTGCTGATAAGAAAGATAATGGTGTGATAGGTATTGTCTATTTTGATATCGATGAATTTCGTAATATTAACGAAGTTAAAGGTCACTCAATTGGTGATGAGCTAATCAAATCAATTGGCGATCAACTTTCCAGTCATATCGATAAACCAAATATTTTATCACGTATCAGTGGCGATGAGTTTGTCATGGCAATTTTTGATATTGTTCACCTTGAAGAGTTTTTACCTTCCATAGAAAATTACTTCAAATACATTCGTAAATCATATGTTTTAGATAAAGATGATTTTTTCATTACCTTTAGTGCTGGTGTCGCACTTTATCCTGATCATGGAACTGATTATATTACTTTAATGCGACATGCTGATGCTGCAATGTCGATTGCTAAAGCAAAAGGTAAAGATCAAATTGTTATTTTTGATGATGAAATGGTTACTTTGATTAAACAGCAAACTGAATTATTAAATCAACTACGTCAAGCCATTGAAAACAAAGAATTTCAGCTATATTATCAACCGATTATTGATTTAGAAACGGGTAAATCTATTGGAACTGAAGCACTTATTCGATGGGTGCATCCAACGAAGGGATTTATACCCCCACTCGAGTTTATTTCACTTTCAGAAAAAAATGGATTTATCAAAGATATCACAGAATGGGTATTCATACAAGCAGCTTCTCAATTTCCAGAGTGGGGTAAAAAGAGAAACTTTAAAGTTTCTATCAACTTATCAGCAACGATGTTGATGAATGATAAATTTATTACCGAGCTCATCAGTTGGATTGAAGAACATAAAATCGACTGCAAGAAATTTAACATAGAAATTACTGAAACAGCTATCATTTCTGATATACAAAAGAGTATACACGTATTAAATGCTTTAAAACGATTAGGTTTCACTATCGCACTCGATGACTTTGGAACTGGGTATTCATCTTTAACTTATTTACAAAAACTTCCTATTGATACCATTAAGATAGATCGATCATTTATCAGTAATATTAAAGAAGACACAGAAGAGTTCTTTGTTTTAAAATATATGATTGATTTAGCTCATCACTTAAAGTTAAGTGTGGTTGCTGAAGGTATCGAGACCAAAGAACAAGCAGATATGGTTAAAAAATATGAAGTGGATTTTGCACAAGGATATTATTACTGTAAACCCATGCCTCAAGAACGCGTCATTGAATACTTTAAGTCTTCAACGCAAGAGGGAGTGTGACGCTTAAGTCATGTCATCATTTATTACAACTTTTGATATCTCGATTATCAGTTTGATTTTGCTAGCTATCATTTTGTTTTCTGCGCGGATTAAAAAAGATCAATATAGTTTTTCTTCATAACTTGTCAAAATGATTGTTATCGTTACAATCATCGGGACACTCATAGAACCTATCACTTGGTTTGTTGAGTATAAACCAGGTTTGTTTTATTATCATGTCGGTTTTATTACAAACTCACTTGCTTTGCTTTTTGGTGTTGTTGTTTCTGCTTTTTGGTTATCTTATTGGGATTATAAATTTAATTTATCTAAAAAGCGTATTATACAAAGAAAATTCTATTTCTTTCCTGTCATTGCCCAGCTTATATTACTCATGTTTAATCGATTTACAGGACTATTTTTTATGATAGATAAACAAACCAACGCATTTGTTGAAACACCACTTTATTTCATTCTGTATATTATCTATTTGAGCTACTTTATTTATTTATCAATACTCATCATTCAAAAACGAAGCCATGAGAACCACTATATCGTCTATGCAAGCATTTTATATATGTTGTTTCCAGCGATAAGTGTTAGTGTTCAATTCGTTTTTCCTGAACTCATTTTCACTTGGCCATCACTAACCATTTCTATCTTACTCGTCTATCTCTTTTTAGAAACAGCTTCCGGTAATAAGGATACATTGACCAATCTGTATGCCAGAAGATTGCTTGAACTTTATCTTCAATCACTTATTGAAGACAAAGTACCATTTCAAGCTATTATGATTGATTTAGATCACTTCAAAGATGTGAATGATATGTATGGTCATACCAAAGGTGATCAAGTCCTGGTTGAGTTTTCTGGAATGTTAAGAGTCTGTGCTCTGAATGAAGATATCTTTATTTCACGTTTAGGTGGTGATGAATTCTTTGTTGTCATCAAAGAGAATTTACCCATAACACCCGATCAATTTATTGATCGTGTCAAACAACAATGGCAAAACAATCCAGTTTTACAACAATATCCATTTTTAAATTTTAGTTCAGGAATGATCAAATACCATGACAAATTTACGATGGATGATATATTAAATCTTTCAGATAAAAACATGTATGATGAAAAAGAAAGTAAACAAAAATAAACATAAAAAGGAGTATTAATTCATGCCAAATCAGATCCTAGTCAATAAGCTTGCTAAGCTTGCCGTGAAAGTCGGTGTTAATGTCCAACAAGGTCAAATTGTTGTGATTAGAGGAACAACAGAAACCAAAGAACTCATCAGAGAGATTGCTGAAGAAGCTTACCTTGCAGGGGCAAGACAAGTGTATGTTCAGTGGTCAGATGATTATATTTCAAGAAGCACTCTTCAACATCAAACGATTGAAGATCTTGAAACAGTTCCCAATTGGATTATCGAACAGACAAAATATTTTGTTGATCTTGGAGCTTGCTTTATCTCTGTCACATCACCTATTCCTGGATTAAACAAAGAAGTTGATCCAATGAAAGCTCAACGTCAAGGTATTGCAGCACAAAAGGCATTATCTTTCTTTAGAGAGCATTTGATGGGAAACAAGGTCCAATGGACAATCGTGGCTGCACCAAATACGATTTGGGCAAAACAAGTTTTTCCTAATTTAGAAGAAGAACAAGCAGTTGAAGCCTTATGGCAAGCTATCTTTGATGCATCACGTGTTACGTTAGAAAATGACCCTGTTAAAGCCTGGGACAAACATAATGATGTCCTCTTAAAGCACAATGATGTCCTTAACCGGTTCAACTTTAAACATCTTCATTTTAAAAACAAACTTGGTACAGATTTAATTGTTGAACTTGTCAAAGACCATGTTTGGGCTGGTGGAGGAGAACATGCGCTCAATGGTGCTTATTTTAATCCGAATATTCCAACGGAAGAAACGTTTACGATGCCTTATAAATGGGGGACACGTGGTAAAGTTGTTGCAACCAAACCATTAAATTATCAAGGTAAACTGATCGATGAATTCTATCTTATTTTTAAAGATGGAAAAGTTGTTGAACATGATGCGAAAAAAGAAAAACAGGCACTTGACAATTTGCTTGATACCGATGAAAATAGTAGATATATTGGTGAAATTGCTCTCATCTCACACGATTCACCCATCTCAAATACCAATATCCTTTTCTTGAATACATTGTTTGATGAAAATGCATCTTGCCATATGGCTCTTGGACGTGCATATCCAATGAATGTTAAAAATGGTGTCAATACACCAATTGAAGAACTTGAAAAGATTGGATATAACAACTCGATGGTTCATGCTGACTTTATGTTTGGATCAGAAGATATGGAAATTACTGGACTTACTCAAGATGGAAAAGAAGTTCAAGTCTTTAAGAATGGAAATTTTGTAATTTAATGTTTCAGACACAAAAATGCCAATTTTGGCATTTTTCATTAGAGGAGGATCTATGAATCAGATTAAGATTGATCAATTTTTGGATTTTAGATTTATTTCAAATTTACAAACGAATTGTAGTCAAAATCGCCTTGCTTTTCTTGTAGCAAAATCAAACATAAAGAAAAATGAATACGTGTATGATCTTTGGAAAAGTGACGGACTTAAACATCACAAATGTGTTTCATTAAAAAATAAGAGTTCCTATCTCTTTGAAACCGATCATACGCTTCTATTTGCTTATGAAAAATCAAAAGCTGAAGAAAAAAAGGCTAAAGAAGAAAAAGTCAGTTTCTATTATAGATATTACCTTTCTGATGGAAGAGTCGAAAAAGCTTATGAATTTCCATTTCCAGGAACCATTTTGAACGTATTAAATAATCAACTGTTACTAAAAGCCTCATTAACTTCAAAACAACATCATCTCTATTTGGATGATAAAGATGAAAGAAAGAAATTCATCAAAGAAGATAAAGATGCTAAACTATACGAAGACATTAATGAAATTCCATTTTATTTTAATGGGACAGGGCATATTGCAAACATCAGAAATCAGCTTTTCTTATACGATATTCAATCAAAAACGATTAAGCCTTTAGTTGATTCAGATTTTAATGTAGGTATAGTTAAAGTTTCAGATGATCTCAAAAAAATATATTACACAGGTTCTCAAACCACAGGTATCAAGCGCTTAACAACACATATTTTTTGCTATCATATGGATACACATGAAACAGAGATTTTATACCATGAAGATGATTTCAGTGTCACTAATATGTACTTAGTTAATGGCAGTATTATTATGGCTGGTACAGACATGAAAGATTTTGGTATCAATCAAAACCCGGATTTCTTTATCTTGAAACATAAAAAACTAGAATTATTAACGATTTATCGAGGTAGCATCGGCAATTCTGTTGGTAGTGATGTGAGACTAGGGGACAGTAAGAAGGATGTTGTCGTCAAGGATAAACTCTATTTTGTATCAACGGTTGATGATCACTGTGAAATTCATTCACTTGATTTAAATGGTACGATTAAAATGGATTTTCAGTTCAATGGAGCAATTGATGGTTTAATTTATATGAACAATCAGTTTTACATTGTGGGTCAATATCGTCAAAAACTTCAAGAGATTTATCAACTACATCTCATAGAAAACAAACAACTTCAATTAACACGTTTTAACCAAAGTATCATGAAAAACAAACACATAGCAACACCTAAGGAAATCATCGTGAAAGGGCTTAATCATGTTGTTAAAGGCTTTGTATTATATCCTAAAGATTATGATGCTAAAAGCACATATCCAGCCATCCTAAACATTCACGGTGGACCCAAGACAGTCTATGGAAAAGTCTATTATCATGAAATGCAGTATTGGGCAAATCAAGGATACTTTGTCTGTTATGCTAATCCTCGTGGAAGTGATGGAAAAGGTGACGCATTTGCAGATATTCGCGGAAAATATGGAACCATTGATTATGATGATCTTATGATGTTCACAGATCATGTTATCCAAAAAATTCCGCAAATTAATACGAAGCAATTTTTTGTGACAGGTGGATCCTATGGCGGTTTCATGACCAATTGGATCGTTGGGCATAACGATAGGTTTAAAGCGGCTGCCACACAACGCAGTATCTCTAACTGGTTATCGTTTCATGGAACATCCGATATTGGTTTCTATTTCTCGAAAGATCAAACCGCTGGGCATCCGATGACCGATATGGATCTTTTGTATGAGCAATCACCTATTAAATATACGAAAAATGTTAAAACACCTTTATTGTTTATTCATTCTGATCAAGATTATCGTTGCCCTATTGAACAAGCGATGCAATTTTACACATTGCTAAAAGAACAAGGTCTTGATACGAAGTTTATCTGGTTTAAAGGTGAAACACATGAACTATCTCGAAGTGGCAAACCACAGGCTCGTATCAAACGACTTTCAGATATTACAACTTGGTTTGAAACCCATAAATGATAAAGTATATCTATTTTTTTATCACAAAATGTGATACAATGACATTATGAAAATCAAAAAGGGGGTATAAAAAATGTGGTGGGATTCGATGAGTGCCTTAGAACAGGTACTATTTGTTCTCGCATCAAGTTCAACAGCTGTCATGATCATTTTTTTGGTGATGTTACTGCTCGGTTTTGATACCGATGAATTTGATGGTGTTGGAACACCTGATATAGATATGGATGCCATAAACGATGATCCTTTCACTGGCATTGCAGGTCTAAAGATTTTGACGCTTAGAAACTTACTAGTCTTTTTAGCGATTGGTTCATGGACAGGATTTTTATTAGTCAGTAGTCTTGGTCCTTGGCTTAGCTTATTGATTGGTGTTGTCGTTGGTTTAATTGCTGCATTCTTGCAAGCACTCGCATTCAGAGCAACTTTAAAGTTAGAGTCTGCAGGTAATTTGGATTACAGTAATGCCATTGGCAAAAAAGCAACTGTCTATTTAAGAATTCCAAAGAATAGAAGTGGAAAAGGGAAAGTATCAATTCTTATTCAGGAAAGATTAACTGAAATTGATGCGGTAACAGATGAACAAGATGATCTGATGCCAAAAACTTCAGTCGAAGTCGTTGGGTTACTGGATTCAGTAACACTTATTGTTAAATCGAAATAGAAAAAGGAGATCATGTAAATGTTAACTATTTTTGCAAATCCTGCAGGAGTTGCAGGTATTATAACTGCGGTTGTTGTCGTTATATTTTCATTTCTTGTCTTTGTTGTATCACGCATTAAAAAGTGTCCATCAGACAAGATTTTAGTTATTTATGGTAAAGTTGGTAACAATAATGATGGTAGCAGCAAATCAGCCAACTGTATCCATGGTGGTGCTAAATTTGTATGGCCATTCTGGCAAGCATATCAGTTTCTTGATTTAACACCGATGTCCATTCAAGTGGATTTAACCAATGCACTTTCTAGACAAAATATTCGTATTGATGTTCCATCACGTTTTACGGTTGGTATTTCAACAGAAACAGGTGTTATGCAAAATGCTGCTGAACGTCTATTAGGTTTAAAGATGGTCGAAATCCAAGAATTGGCAAAAGATATCATTTTTGGTCAGTTACGTTTAGTCATTGCAACCATGGATATTGAAGAAATTAATACCGATAGAGATAAATTCTTAGAAGCTGTCTCTGGTAATGTTGAAACAGAACTTAAGAAAATTGGTCTTCGTTTAATTAACGTGAACGTTACCGATATCAATGATGAATCAGGTTATATTGAAGCACTTGGTAAAGAAGCAGCAGCTAAAGCGATTAACGATGCTAAGAAAACTGTAGCGGAAAAAAATCGTGATGGTTCGATTGGTGAAGCCAATGCACTTCGTGATCAAAGAGTTCAAGTAGCACAAGCAAATGCAAAAGCTATCGAAGGTGAAAATACACAATTAGGATTTATTTCACAAAGTAATGCATCACGTCGTGAAATTGAAGCTGAATCATTAAGAAAAGCGATGACTGCAGAAAAGATTGCAGCTGCGAAAGCTTTAGAAGATGCTTATGTTGCTGAACAAACTGCTGAATTAGCACGTGCGTCTCGTGAAAAAGCGACTTTAGAAGCAGATGTCATTATCAAATCTGAAATTGAAAAACAAAGACGTGTTATTGAAGCTGAAGCACTTGCTGAAGAAATACGTAGAAAAGCGCGTGGTGAAGCTGATGCGATATTTGCTAAATTAGAAGCTGAAGCGCGTGGTAGTTTTGAAATATTATCTAAACAAGCTGAAGGTTTCAAACAAATTGTTAACTCTGCTGGCGATAATCCTGATGCAGCTGTTAAGTTACTTATTGCCGATAAACTCGAAAGTTTAGTTAAGATTCAAGTGGAAGCTATTAAGAACTTGAAGTTTGATAAGATTACCGTTTGGGACAGTGGTTCTAAAGATGGTGCTTCATCAACTTCAAACTTTGCATCTTCACTCTTCAAATCAATCCCACCTATGAAGGAACTCTTCGATATGGCTGGTATGGAACTACCTAAATATTTAGGTACTGAAAAAGTTGAAGAAGTCAAAGAAGAAACGAAAGAGTAGTTTTAAAATCAATACCCCATTGGGGTATTTTTTTTAGCTATTCGCATATTTGACACCAATAAAAAGTGTATACTATAAGTATATTAGATGTAAGGAGGTTATGACATGAAAAAAATATTGCTCGCATTTTTTAGTTTTATGATAATGATTTTTTTGATTGTTTTTATGTCATTCCATCCCAATGTATCTTATATAGATATGATGATTCAAGTGAACTCAATTGAGGAAGCACATCAATTAGAGGGTTTTTACAACATTCAATTAAGCGAGTACTCAAACTTCGGGATTGCTCTTTATCAAGTTAAAGAACATGATAAAGATGATCTCATTAAAGCTGGTTTTTCATCAAATGATATCTTAGAAACTTCGGGCAAATGGGATCCAACAACAACTGATCCTTATGCATCCGATCAATATGCTTTAAGTTTAATGCATATTACAGAAGCATGGACACTTGAAGAAGGTTCATCAGATGTTACCGTTGCCATTATTGATACAGGAATTGATACAGATCACGAAGAATTTGCTGGTCGTATTTTACAAACATCATATAATGCAAGAACAAAAACAACAAGTGAGACAAGTCTTTCACATGTCGAAGATGATAATGGGCATGGAACAATGGTTGCTGGCATTATTGCAGCTAATAAAAATAATGGATTAGGTGTTGTAGGTATAATTTCAAACAGTAAAATCTTAGTGATTAAAGCTAATAATTCTGATGATCCGTTGACAGTAGATGATGAGTCTGACCAATTTTTAGAATCATCGATTGCTGAAGCAATCCATTATGCAAGAACGCAAGAAGTTGATATCATCAATCTTTCATTAGGAACAAAATCAATCAATGCAGTTACTCAAGCAGCTGTTCAACAAGCGATTGCAGCTGGCATTATCATTGTTGGAGCAAGTGGCAATGATGGTGATACATCCAAATTCTATCCAGCATCTTATCCTGGTGTGATCAGTGTAGGATCAATTGATGAAACTATGACAGTTTCTGATTTTTCCAATTATAACGATGAAGTTGATATCTCTGCCCCTGGTCAAGACATCGTATCAACATCACTCAACAATGGGTATGTGATTGGATCTGGAACATCATTTGCTGCACCTCAAGTCGCTGGGGTTATCGCACTGATGAAATCTCATTTCCCAACGATGTCATCTGAGAATATTATCGATCAGTTACTTAGTACAACAGTTGATCGAGGTGATTTAGGGTATGATTATTTGTATGGATTTGGTGTTGTACATGCAGCTCAAGCACTTTCAGTTGATTATGTCACCATTACATTTGAGACGAATGGTGGTACACCTATAGATCCTATACAAACCGTTTCAGGTTATTCATTCGATGTTTTTGAGCCCACAAAAGAAGGACACATATTTTTAGGATGGTATAGCGATGCCTTGTTCACACAACCTTTTGAAGTGGGTTTGGATGTTGTTAGTACCAATATGACATTGTATGCGAAATATGAACCATCGCGAATAACGATATCACTGGTTTCTGATCAAGTTTTATGGCAAACAATTGAGGTGTATTATGGTGAATTTATCAATTTACCTATACCACCTGAAATGACGGGGTATGATTTTGTCGGATGGTATTATGATATCAATTTTACAACACCTTATGTAGATGAAGTTGTGTTAGAACCTTTTACTTTATATGCCCGTTTTGATAAAGAAATATATCAGGTTTCTTACTATATCAATGGGTTACTCGATCACATCGATGAATATCCATATTTAAATATACCTGAGACGCCAATTCCAGAATCTGAATTAACATTTATTGGTTGGTATTATGATGAAACTTTTATCAATTCTTATACTGAGACTCCAATAACGTCTTCTTTTTCCTTATACGCAAGATTTCATGATGGACAATATACAGTTACATTTTATGATTATGATTTACTCAGCGTTTTATCGACAACAAAAGTTTTTTATGGCTTTTCAGCTACTGCACCAGATAACCCCACAAAACCAAATTCACCTTCTTTTAGTTTTGAATTTATGGGTTGGAGTGAGGTATTTGATTATATAACTGAGGATATGAGTGTATATCCTGTTTATGAGAAAACATATCTTCCAAGGTCTATTTATCTTTTACCTGGCATCGATACTGTATCGAATTTTGATCTTTGGGAAGATGCCTCCATATATGAAGAAGACCTACAACTTGAGGTTGATACAACCATCGAAGAAGTAGATGATGTAACATATAAGATTATCTATCGTATTATGGATGGAGAAAACATCATTGATACGAGATATCGTATGGTGACAGTTATACCCAAAGTTGAAATCACAATTGAGTTGAATCCCGACATATCGACGATCGAAGTAGGACAAACATATCACGATGGTGGCGCAACATCAAATGTTGGTACAGTTGAGGTAACAAACCATGTAGATACATCCACTCCAGGTATTTATCAAGTAATCTATGAAGTTCAGTATGAGGAACAACTCATTTCAAAGGTGAGATATGTTCACGTGTTAAATCAGACATCCTACCATCCAGTCATTATCCACTATTATCGAAAAGAAGAGGGGTGGGTATTATGAAGATAAAAGCCTTATTGATATTACTTATTTTTATGATTTTACTTAACGGGTGTACAACGTTATCGATAGATTACCTTGTATTTGAACTGAATCCAGGTATTGATACCATTGAGATCAATGATCTACATGTAGATCAAGGAGCGAAAGCATCGTATGGTTTTAAAACTGTCGATGTGATTGTTATTTCAAACAATATCGATACGACACACATTGGTGAATACGAAATTATTTATCAAGCAACCTATAAAGAACTCGTGCAAACACTGGTTAGAAAAGTCAATGTAGTTGATCAAACGCCACCAGTTTTATCTCTAAATCCGGGAATTGATACGATTCATATAGGAGATACATGGATAGATGCTGGCGTGCAAGTTTATGACAACAGTTTAGGTGAAACACACATTGAAGTCATTGGTAGCGTGTTAAATGCTTTAGGTAAGTATGAAATCATCTATCAAGCAACAGATCTTTCTGGTAATGTGAGTCGTTTGACTAGAGTTGTTTATGTGATTACATAAAAAAAGCGCTTCGGCGCTTTATTTGTCTTCATGATACAAATGTCTAAAAAATGATTCAGGTTGATTCATAAACTGTTTCAATAAAATGACAGATTCAATTTCATCGTAATTTATTCTTCTGATGTAAGATGATCCAATTTCATAAATATGAGCATAAGGAATAGACATGATGACTGGCGAATGAGTTGCAATAATGAATTGATTTCCATGTTTAATAGCTTCATCGATGATGGATAACAATGTCAATTGATTTTGTATTGAAAGTGGTGTTTCAGGTTCATCAATTAAATAGATTTCATTTTCACGGATACGTGATGTAAAAAAATCAAGATAAGCTTCGCCATGCGATGACTTTAATAAGTCTTTTTGATACATGTTATCAATATCATGAACAGTTCTCACGTAAGGCATTTTGGCTTGTGATTGTGCAAATGAAGACTTATGTGTATATTCTTTTTCGATACGTTTTAATTCTTGATAGGCTTCATTTTTTTCTTGTACAAGATAGTGAATATAGGATGTAAAATCTTCTGCACTAAAGAAAAATCCTTTTGGCTTTTTGAGATGATAAGTACACATGACATGTCGTGACACATTTTTTAATAGATCTTGAATTTCTTTTTGTTCCTGATTTTGACGTTTAATTTTATAAAGTCCTAGGACTTCGTCGATGAGCTCTAGAAAAGTTGACTTTCCCGCACCGTTTTCACCGACAAGAATGGTTACATTTGAACTGAATGGTATCGTTTCACCAAAGAATGGCATGTTGTATGGGAAATCATGGATGTTACTTTTAATAAATTTGACTTCTTTAAGATGGATCATATCATCACTCCTATGTGCATATGATATCAAAAGATATGTATAAAATATAGTAAAAAAGGGTATTAATACGTATTTTTTATAAAATGTGTATTATAATGAAGGTAAAGTACAAAGAAGGGAGAATTACTCATGTGTTGGTTTAAAAGACGTAAACAAAAGAAAGCCCAAGAGGCAAAGTTGGCTGCGCAAAACAATGAAAAAGCAGTCGTTGTAGAACCGAAGGTTGAGGAACCCAAGCCCGAAGTTGTCATAGATAAAAAGGTTCAAGAAAAAGTAGAACCTAAGCCTATCATCAAAGAAGAACCCAAACCTGAAGTCAAGAAAGAACCTCAAAAAGAGGAGGTTAAGCCTGTACCTGTCCAAGAAGAAGTTGAGGATGAGAAAGATACATCAAAGGTTAATAAAGTTGCTAAATATCATGTTTCTCAAAACAAAGATGATAAGAGTGACAACTTTAAAAAATGGCGCGTAAGAAAAGAAGGTTCAACAAAGACAATCAAGTTTTTGGATACACAAAAAGAAGCGATTGAATTTGCTGAACAGCTTGCTGAATCTGCTGGATCATCTGTTGTTATACACAAAGTTGATGGTTCTATAAGAAAACAAGACTACGCGAAGAAAGAATAGTTCAAATCAAAAAGGTGATACTAGATGAATATAGCCTCATCTTTTTTTGTATTTATCATCAGGGCATTGTGAGATAAAATCATTCTATGATACAATATGAAAGTACACATAATAGAAGAGGTATACTGGATGATAGATACATTTTTATTTGCTACCAATGCGATATTGCCCATCGTTTTATTAATCATTTTAGGGTATGTTTTAAAGCGTATTGGTTTTATTGATCAACACTTTGTGAATGTTTTAAATAAATATGTTTTTAGGGTTGGCTTACCAGCTCTTCTTTTCTTTAACGTTTATAATATTGAAGATTTCAGTGAGATCAAACTAGGAGTCATTGCATTTGCAGTTGTCATGATGCTCGTATTATTTGGTATAGGTCTTGTAACAATACCTTATTTAGTTAAAGATCCTAATCAAAAAGGTGTTGTCTTACAAGTCATCGTTAGATCTAATTTCGCACTCATTGGTATACCTTTAGCACAGACTTTAGGTGGCGTTGAAGCGATTGCTGTTGTTGCATTATTATCTGCTTTTACAATTCCTTTAGCTAATATTTTATCTGTTGTATCGCTTAATATGTATCAAATTAACGATCAAGGTGAGAAAATAAGTGTTAAAAAAATGGTTCTTAATATATTAACCAATCCCCTAATCATTGGTGTTTTCACAGGTTTATTTGTACTTTTTATCAGAGGACTAATAACACCTGAAGGTGGAACACCTGTGATCTCAATGAAAGATGATTTTACCTTTATGTATAACTCAATCAGACTGATTAGTCAAACAGCTTCTCCAATGGCTTTAATCGCTTTAGGAGGCCAATTTCAATTATCCGTTGTTAAGCCTTTGTTTAAAGAAATTACACTTGGTGTTGCTTGGCGAATCCTTATTGTTCCACTGATTACTTTAGGTCTTGCATATTATCTTGAAGACCAAATTGTAGGGATGGAGCATGCTTATGCAGGCTTGATTGCATTGTTTGCTACACCTGTTGCTGTTTCTTCAGCAATCATGGTACATGAAATGGGTGGCGATGAAAAATTAGCTGGTCAGCTTGTTATTTGGTCGTCTGTATTTTCAATATTTACACTATTCGGTTTCATTGTCTTTTTTAGATCAATAGGAGCTCTATAATGTATCAACATTTTGTCAATCAGTATAATCAAATCTTTCCATTTGATGATGGTATAAAAGATGCAATACAAAGATTTGTTACATCAGGTGGAGATGCGGTTGATTTGGGATGTGCAACTGGAAGATTAGTTCATATGCTTCATGATTTAGGGATGCATGCCATTGGTATTGATCTTGAACCTTTGATGATCAATCGAGCAAAAAGAGATTTTCCAAATGATCCGTTTTATCAAGCCAGTATGGTTGATTATCTTGATGATGCAAAACAGTATGATTTAATTACGTGTTTTGGTAACACACTTCCCCATTTAGATCATGATCAGTTGTTGCTATTTATGAATCGCATAAAAAAAGCACTTAAGGATAACGGATTCTTTTTAGTGACATTATTAAACTATGAACAGATTCTAAAAAATAAACCTTCACAACTGAAAAGAATTGAAAATGATCAGTTTACTTTCGAAAGGTATTATGACTATCAACGAGATCATATACTTTTTAAAACAGTCATGACAATGCAAGGATTAAAATCAGAAGGATCAACAACGCTTTTTCCTTATACGAAAGATGATTTATCACACATGTTAGATCGTATCGGATTAAAATATACATTCTACAAAAATCTTAATCAAGATCCCTATGATTCATCTTCAAGTCATTTAACTGTTGTCATCACACATTAATATAGAAACAAAAAGAGCTGATTCGTTTGAATCAGCACTTTTTTTATCATTTGACAATTTCTAAATGATCATCAACAACTATCATGTGATAAGCTTGATGAGGCTCAATGAATCCTTCAATCATTTTAGAAGCGATCAGTGTTTCTATGTGACGCTGGATAAATCTTTTTAAAGGTCTTGCACCATATTCATCATTAAAACCATGTTTAATAACGAATTTTTGAATTTCTTCGCCAAACTGAATTTCAATATTTTTTGCTAATAGTCGTACTTTTAAATCGTTAAGCATCTTGTTAGCAATCTCAACCTGTACTTTAAGAGATAAAGCATTAAAGATGACGATTTCATCAATACGATTGATAAATTCAGGTTTAAACTTTGTCTTAACTAAATTCATGACTTCTTTTTGTGCGTTAGGTTCATAACTTAAAAGATATTCACTACCAATGTTAGAAGTCAATATAATGATGGTATTTTTAAAGTCAACTGTTCTACCTTGACTATCCGTAAGTCTTCCATCTTCCAAGATTTGAAGAAGAATGTTAAACACTTCTGGATGTGCTTTTTCAACCTCATCAAACAAGATAATTGAATAAGGTTTTCTTCGAACAGCTTCAGTTAACTGACCCCCTTCATCATAACCGACATATCCTGGAGGTGAACCAATCAAACGTGAAACACTAAAGGATTCCATGTATTCACTCATGTCAATTCGTACAATTTGATGTTCACTGTCAAATAAGGCTTCAGCCAACGATCTCGCTACCTCGGTTTTTCCTACACCAGTAGGTCCAAGAAATAAGAAGGATCCAATGGGACGATTTTCATCTTTAATACCTGCTCTTTGTCTGATAATCGCATCACTAATTAAGCGGAGTGCATGATCTTGACCAATTACCCTATGGCGTAGAGTCTCTTCGAGGTGTAACAACTTTTCTTTATCTCCTGACATAAGTTTAGATACAGGAATAGAAGTCCACTTAGAAACGATTTCTGCAATGGATTCTTCAGTAACGATTTCAGTTAGTAATCTACCTTCTTTTTGACTTTCAAGCGTCATATCTTGAATCTTCTTTTCAATCTGAGGGATTTTGCTATATTGAAGTTCTGCAGCTTTTTGGTAATCATTAGCGTTAAATGCATTCTGAAGATGATTTCTTAAAACTTCAAGTTCACTTTTTTCTTTTTTAATCGCGTTAATTTGATCCTTTTCTTTTTCCCATTGTTTTCTTAAATCTTGTTCATGAACTTTGAGTTCATCAATCTCGCTTTTTAGTTTCTTTAGTCGTTCTTTTGAGATGGGATCAGATTCTTTATCTAAAGCTGTTTTTTCAATTTCAAGTTGCATGAGACGTCTTAAAACAGAATCAAGTTCGACAGGCATTGAATCGATTTCAAGTCTAATAGAAGCACACGCTTCATCAATTAAGTCGATGGCTTTATCCGGTAAAAAACGATCGGAAATATATCTGTTCGAAAGGGTTGCTGCTGCGATGATTGATGGATCTGATATGTGAACACCATGATGTGCTTCAAAACGTGATTTTAACCCTCGTAGAATACTGATGGTATCAGATACTGTCGGTTCATCGATAGTAACTTTTTGGAATCTTCTTTCTAAGGCCGAGTCTTTTTCAATGTATTTTCTATACTCGTTTAACGTGGTCGCTCCAACACAATGAAGTTCACCTCTTGCTAACATCGGTTTCAACATATTTGAAGCATCCATCGCACCATCTGCACGTCCTGCTCCAACGATGGTGTGAAGTTCGTCAATAAATAAAATGATTTCACCATTAGATTCCTTGATTTTATTAAGGACAGCTTTTAAGCGCTCTTCAAATTCACCGCGAAATTTAGCACCGGCAACAAGTGCAGCTAAATCAAGTTCATAAATCATTTTGTTTTGTAAACCAAGTGGAACATCCTTATCAACAATACGTCTGGCTAAACCTTCAACGATTGCTGTTTTACCAACGCCTGGTTCGCCAATAAGCACAGGGTTGTTTTTTGTTTTTCTTGATAGAATTTTGATAACACGTCTTATTTCTTCCTCACGGCCAATAACAGGATCGATTTTTCCCTGTTTAACCGCATCTACGATATTTCTACCGAATTTTTCTAATATTTTTGGATCTTTTGAGTAATCATCCATTTGTGTAAAGTTCATGTCGCTCCTCCTTTGGCAGTCAATACCATCGAATGCCAACTCTATTATAAAACAACGTATTAGCACTGTCAACAATTAAGTGCTAAATTGTAAATAATGTGATACTTGTGTTATGATGATTAGGAGGTGCTTTATGATAAAAATACTATTTGTTTGTTTGGGAAATATTTGCCGATCTCCCATGGCAGAAGGGTTGATGAAAAAGAAGATCAAAGATGCTGGATATGAACATTTATTTCATGTTGAATCGCGAGCAACATCAACTTATGAAATAGGTCAACCACCACACCCTAAAACACAAGCCATATTAAAAAGAGAAAACGCAATGCTTGATAAAAAAACCGCCCAACAAATCTCGTCTCATGATTTTGAAATTTTTGATTATATTATTGCTATGGATCAATCGAATGTTATAAATCTTAAACGTATGAGATCAAGTCAACAACATAAAATTTATCTCTTAAGAGATATCGATCCAAAAACTAAGAATGAGGATGTTCCTGATCCTTATTACTCGGGGCGATATGAAGAAACCTTCAAACTGATTGATGAGTCACTGGATGTTTGGTTAAACCATTTAAAAAATAACGTGGATTCATATTGACTTTTCAAGGTTTAAAAAGATATAATGATATAGCATGTTATGGCCTCATAGCCAAGTGGTAAGGCAAGGCACTGCAACTGCCTGATCATCGGTTCAAATCCGTTTGAGGCCTCCATCATGTTTTAAAACACGCCATCATGGGGTGTTTTATTTTTATAAACTATACAAAAAAGTCGTTTTATGCTATATTATGAATAAATGAGGTGCATTTCATGGAATATTACATTGGAATTGCCCTGATGTTACTGATCGTCATTTATTTTAAGTCACCCCTTGGAAAAGGAATCATTGGGGAATTCGTGCTTAAGTTACTGATGGGGAAAAATCGTCCCCAGAAAGATACATTTGTCATTCATAAACTTCGGTTCTATGATGGCACAAAGTCTTTAGAAATATCACATATCATCGTCAATCAATCAGGTGTTCATATGATAGAGACTGTGAATGAAATAGGTAAAGTATATGGTTCTGAAAAAGATAAATATTGGAAAAATAAACAATTTTTCGATCCTTTAGAAAAATCGCTACCTAATCCGATCAAGGAACTTAACCAAAAAGCTAAATCACTTAAACAAGTCATGCCAAAACAATCAGCTTTACATACGTATATCGTGTTTACTGGAAGAGCAAAAAATAAGGTAAAAAGTGAGCAAACACCGATTGTTTATCCATTTGGTTTATTCAGACAACTGAAAAAACATGCTAAAGACGAATACCTTATGAAAGCGATGGACGTTAGAAAGGTTTATGAAGGTCTAAAAAACCTGCGATTAATGAACAAATCTGGATATAAAGAAGAAGTTCAACCATTTAATCACAGCAAAGTTTACCAAAAAAATCGATGAAATGAAAGCGAACGAACATATTGTATCGTTCGTTTTTTTGTAAGTCTCTCATCGTGAGGTATAATAGAAGTGTTAAGTCCGTTTCAAAGGAGGAATTATGGAAAAAACAGAATATAAAATTGCTTTACTTATTGACTCTGAGAATGTTTCGCCTAAATATATCAAGTCTGTAATGAATGAAATTGCCAAATATGGGAAGATTGTTATCGCTAGATTTTATGGTGATATCAACAATTTATCAAAGGATTGGCATCGTGCTGCTCAAGATAATGCGATTAAACCTGTGCATCAATATAATGTTGCGATCGGGAAAAATGCTGCAGATATGGCCATGGCATTAGATGCACAAGAAATGATGTACCAACAAAAGGTTAATGCTTTTTTTCTTGTCACATCGGATTCAGATTTTACGCCGTTGGCTGTTAAGTTAAGAGAAGGTGGGATGCATGTTGTTGGAATTGGTAGTATTAAAACAACGACGCAAGCCTTTAGATCCGCATGTAATGAGTTTAAATACTTCGAATATTTAGATGACGACGATGATGAGGAAGAAATCGTACCAAAAATGGTTGAAGCTGATCGCGGAGAGATTGAAAGAACGATTAAAGGGCTTATTATTGAAAATGGTATTGATAACCGTATTCAATTATCACGACTAGGTGACATTTTAGTTAATCGTTTCTCAGATTTTGACCCTAGAAAGTATGGGCATCGCACGTTGTCAAACTTAGTGGCATCTATCGAAGGTGTTATTACCAGCCAAGAAAAGACAACCACGTATGTTTCACTGACATCAACGATGCAAAAAGAAGACATCATGGATGAAATTGTTGAAATTATCCAAAAAAACAAAAGTAAAGAAATGATGTTAACCAAACTTAAACAAGAACTTGAGAAAAGACATCCTACATTTAATTATGCTGAACTAGGATTTACACGTTTTTCAAAACTGGTATCAAGTATCCCCAATGTCATCGTTAGTAAAAATGCCGCTAAACTCAAATGAAATCATATAACTTGAAATCCGATATGCCATCTGTAGCTTTAGCTATGGATCGCATAAAGGTCATTTTAAAATATGAGAAATCAAAAGCAATTAAAATTGTTCACGGTTATGGTTCTACCGGTGTTGGGGGCGATATTAAGATAGCCATCAGGAAGTATCTCAATGAGTTACTGATGCAAAACCAGATTAAAGCATATATACCAGGTGAAGCTTTTGGACATCTTTTAGGATTTGATTACATCATTAAAACATACGAAAATTTACTTAAAACGGATAGTGATTACAAAAGACCTAATGAGGGTATCACATATATTATTATTTGAAGGTAAGGTGAACTCATGAATTTATCACAATATATTAAACCTAAATCGCTCATCTATACGGGTGAACATAAGGGTGTAGCGACATCTATTACACATTATCAATATAATGAAAAGATACTCAATGTATCCCATGATTTTCAAGGAGATGTTGCTTTAAAACACTACATTCAGGTTGTGGGATTATCTGATATTGATGCCATCAATAAAATCAGGGACATTTATCCGATTGAACCTTTAGTGTTAGAAGATGTCTTCAATGTCAATCAACGCACGAAAATAGAGTTTAAAAATAAATACATCTTTACTGTTCTTAATTTGGAATATCTTAAGGATGGTGATGTTATCGATGACTATATGAGTTTGGTTATGTTTGATAACGCATTAATATCTTTTCATGAGAAAGAACCTGTTTTTTTAACACCTTTATATGACTTATTTAATGAACACAAAGAATTAAGAGAAAAAGGTGTTGATTACCTGTTTTATCAAATCCTTGATATGATTACGGATAACCATTTGGACATCTTTGATATCCTCGATGAACAAATCAATATTTTTGAAGAATCCATCATTGACAACGAGAATATTAAACAGGATGAGTTTTATCTGATGCGAAAATCCCTTCTCAAATTAAAAAATCATGTCACACCAACTTATGAGCAGCTCGATAAAATGATGAATCGCAAACATGATTTATTTAACTCTGAAAATCAACCATATTATGATGATTTAATGGATCATCTTCAGCGACTTGATTATCGCATCAATCAATCTCGTGAACAGATGAGAAACCTCCTTGATCTTCACATGAACAACCAGTCTACAAAAATGAATAAAATCATGGCTACATTGACGTTATTTTCAGCTATTTTCATTCCTCTTTCATTCTTAACTGGTTTCTTTGGTATGAACTTTGTCCATTTTGGTATTCTTTCATATCCACATGCTGTTACACTCTTTTCAATCATCTGTTTTATGATTATTTGTGCGATGATTTTCTTTTTTAAAAGAAAAAAATGGCTTTAATCGGTCATTATAATAGACGATTAACTTTACTAGCTGGAGTCAGCTAGTTTTTTTATCTTCTTTTTTGATAGATATCATATAAACTAAAGAGGAAAACGTTATCATCGTAAATTGTGAGCAAAATACTTGACTCCCTCTTTTCAATTAAAAAATAAGTGTTATAATGAGGGTGAATTAATCGATACATTGAAGGAGATACACTCATGAATTCACACGCTTTTTTAACACGTGAAAAGCTTGCTCTTTTTTATGCCCAATTGGAAAAAAATAAGAAGCTTCCCGGACCACTTATGCCGTCATTGCATGATGCTCAGCATATTTTTGGTCATATCCCTTTAGAGGTTCAAAAAATCATTTCTAAAGAACTCAATGAAAGCATTGCAAAAATCAATGGTGTAGTTACTTTTTATGGTAATTTCTCTGTCACACCTAAAGGTAAAAAGTCAATCGGAGTATGTCTTGGTACCGCATGTTATGTTAGGGGTTCACAAAACATCATGGAAACCTTGCAAGATGAATTAAAAATCAAACCAGGTGAAACAACAAAAGATGGTGAAATCACACTTTGTGCAACACGTTGCATTGGAGCATGTGGACTTGCACCTGTTTTTTCGATTGATGATCACATCTATGGTAATTCTGATGTTCAAAAAGTAAAAAAAGTATTAAAAGAGATGAGAGTAGCTAAAGATGAAGCTAAGTGAAATCATAGAAAAGTTTCAATGTAAAGTCTATACACCTGAACTTCTCAAAGACAAAGAAATTAAATATGCTTTTTGTGCTGACTTAATGAGTGATGCACTCATGGTTTTAAATTCTGTCAAAGATGATCGCGTTTTAATTGATAGTCTCTTAATTACAGGTTTAACAACGAATCAGTCCATTAGGACTGCAGAAATGCTTGATATGGAAGTCGTCTTACTTGTAAGAGGAAAAATACCTTCACTTAAAGTCGTTGAATTAGCGAGAGAATCAAACATCATTTTATTATCAACCGATTACACAATGTTTAATACAAGTGGCATGATGTATGCCAGTGGTATTAAAGGCATCATTTACGATCAACAATGGTAAAAGAATATCAAATCATTGCTAAAAACTATGATTTAGCTGGACGAGCATCTTCCGATATAAAAAAAACACTCAAGCAACTAAACTATCCATGGCATTTCGTTAAACGCGTTTGTGCTGCTTCATATGAAGCTGAAATCAATGTCGTTATTCATTCAGTGGGTGGTTATGTAACTTTTGATTTCACTGAAGATCGCATCATTCTTGATTTTTATGATGATGGACCCGGTATTTTTGATATTGAACAAGCGATGATTGAAGGTTATTCAACTGCAAGTGAACTTGACCATGCCAATGGTTTTGGTGCAGGTATGGGTCTTCCTAACATGAAGCGTTCAGCAAACGAAATGAAGATTCATTCGGATATCTATGGAACTCATGTTCATCTTGTATTTTATAAGGATGTTAACCATGAAAATAGCTAAGCATATTTTATCGGATCACTATCAATGTGTTTCAGCGTTAAGCACATTAGAAAATACGTATGAAGATTGTTATGTCACTGATCTTTTATCAGCTGCAATTAAAAGTGCCAAGGATCATGCGATTTTGATCACATTGATTTCTCATGAAAACACGGTAGCACTAGCGATGATGATTGATCTTCCTGTAATTATCATTACAGAAGGAAGAACAATCACACCAACCATGATTGAAAAATGCAACGAAGAGCATATTTGTCTCATACAAACGTCATTAAAAAATCATGAAGTCGTGATTGATTTATATCAAAGAGGTCTCTTATGATATATTATTATGACCTACATATTCATTCCATTTTATCACCGGATGCCGATGTCTTAATGACACCTAATAACATATTTAATATGGCTTATTTAAAAAAACTAGATATCGTTGCAGTTACAGATCATAATTCAGCAAGACAACTTAAAATATGCGATGAGATCTCACAGAGTTATGATATCCTTTTTATCCCTGGTATAGAACTATCACTTAAAGAAGACATCCATGTGCTATGCTATTTTGAAAATGTCAATGATGCATTAGCTTGTGATGAGAAACTTGAACCGTGGCGAAGCAAAAAAAGATATGACGGACGATTGGGAAGCGATCAAGGCATTACAGATATACATGATGAAGTTATCGACTTTTATCCTCATGACTTATCAGACAATCTTTCTCTTTCTCTCCTAGAATTAAAAGAAATCATCCAATCATTTCGTCATATCTTAGTTTTCGCACATGTTGATCGAAAAAAGCATAGCGGTTTAGCATATATCGATACTCATCCATGTGATGCAGTAGAGGTTAGTCAATCAGCGCATGATGATTTTATCCGTGAAAATCATTTAGAATCTCGTATAATTCTCTACAGTTCAGATGCTCATTTTATTACAGATATGAATGAGCGTACAGAAAAAAATAAGTTGGAGTTAGAAAGTTTAACAACTGAAGCTTTCTTTAAGTATTTTCATCATGGATGATTTAGCTACATACATCTTAGATTTAGTACAAAACTCAATAACAGCAAATTCTTCGATGATTAAGGTATCTATTGTTGAAGATGATCGATATCATTTAATCATCCAAGATAATGGTATAGGGATGGATGAAATGACCCTTCAGAAGGCATCTTCACCCTTCTTTTCTACAAGAAAAACACGGAAAATTGGATTGGGTTTATCCATGATTCGGATGCTATCAGAACAAACAGAAGGAACATTTAACTTATCATCACATGTCAATCAAGGAACAAAACTTGATGTGACATTTGACCACAACCATATCGATATGCCACCCTTAGGTGATTTTGGAGATACGGTTGTTATGATAGCCATTCATCAGGATGTTGATGAGTTCATCTTCACCTATAAAAAGAATGAAAAAGTCTTCACATTTCAGCTTTCAGAAATCAAAAAGATGTTAGGTGAGACATTAAACGACACACATATTATCAATTATTTAAAACAATATATTAATCAAGAAATCAATCAGGTGCGAGGTATAAAATGAAGTCACTAGAAGATCTTAAAAATTTAAGAGATGAAGCCTTAAAAAAAATGAATGTAAGATATATCAAAGGTGGTTATCGCATTCAAATTGGAATGGGTACTTGCGGTATTGCATCGGGTGCTAAACAAGTCTTGCAAGGTTTTCTACAAGAGATGCAAGATCGTAACATCACCAACTGTGCGGTCACTCAAGTGGGTTGCATGGGAGAATGTGCATATGAACCTATGGCTGAAATCATTGATGAAAATGGTCAGTCATTTGTCTATTGTTCAATCACAAACGAGATGATTAAAGAAATTATCGAATCTCATATCATCAATCATGAACCCATAGACAAATACTTACTTAACAACAGAAAGCGATAGGTGAATAACATGCTAGAACGTACACAGGTGCTTATTTGCGGCGGAACAGGTTGCATGAGCTCAAAATCAAAAGAGATTAAAGATACATTCGAAAATGTTTTACTAAACATGAACATGAAAGACGAAGTCGGTTTAGTATTGACTGGATGTTTTGGTTTATGTGAAAAAGGTCCTGTCGTTGTCATCTATCCAGATGAAACATTTTATTCACATGTCACATTAGATGATGTTGAAGTGATTTGTCAAGAACATTTGTTAAAAGGTCGCCCCGTAGAAAGATTGATGGTCAAAGACCCTATTGACAAGAAAAAGATTAAAAACATGAGTCAACTCAAGTTTTATTCGAAACAAAGACGAATTGCACTACGCAATTGTGGAAATATTAATCCACTCGACATCAATGAATATATCGCAAAAGATGGCTACATGGCATTAGGTAAAGTCTTAACTCAAATGACTCCTCAAGAAACGATTGATGAAATGATTAAATCAGGTTTACGTGGTCGTGGTGGTGGAGGATTCTCTACAGGAAAAAAATGGCAGTTCGCACATGATTCAGTCTCTGAACAAAAATATGTTATCTGTAATGCGGATGAAGGAGATCCAGGTGCTTTCATGGATCGTGCAGTTTTAGAAGGTGATCCTCATTCAGTGTTAGAAGCTATGGCTATTTGTGGATATGCAATTGGTGCAAATCAAGGCTACATTTACGTAAGAGCAGAATATCCAGTTGCTGTTGAACGTTTAAAGATTGCAATAGAACAAGCAAGAACATATCACCTTTTAGGCAATAATCTATTTGGAACACCTTTTTGTTTTGATATAGATATAAGACTTGGAGCAGGAGCGTTCGTTTGTGGTGAAGAAACTGCACTCATCGCTTCCATCGAAGGTTACCGCGGTATGCCAAGACTTAAACCTCCATTTCCTGCAGTAAAAGGTTTATGGGGTAAGCCAACCAATGTTAACAACGTAGAAACATTCGCCAATGTTCCAGTTGTTTATCTTAAAGGTGCTGAATGGTTTAAATCGATTGGTACAGAAAAATCCAGCGGTACTAAAGTGTTCGCTTTAGGTGGGAAAATCGTCAATACAGGTTTAGTCGAAGTTCCCATGGGAACAACACTTCGTGAAGTCATTTTTGATATTGGCGGAGGCATTCCAAATAAACGTAAGTTTAAAGCTGTTCAAACAGGTGGACCATCCGGTGGCTGTATCACAGAAAAAGATTTAGATACACCGATTGAATTTGAATCACTAACTGCACTGGGTTCAATGATGGGTTCAGGTGGTATGATCATCATGGATGAAGATAACTGTATGGTCGATGTTGCACGCTTTTACCTTGACTTTACCGTAGATGAATCTTGTGGTAAATGTACACCGTGTCGTGAAGGCACGAAGCAGATGAAAGAAATTTTAGATCGTATTTGTGCAGGTCAAGGCACGATGAAAGACATCGATGAACTTGAACAACTTGCACATATGATTAAAGAAACATCGCTCTGTGGACTCGGACAAACGGCACCTAATCCTGTATTATCAACTTTAAAACATTTTAGACATGAATATGAGGCACATGTTATCGATAAGACATGTCCAGCTGGTGTATGTAGAGAATTAACTAATTTCGTGATTGATGATACATGTATCGGATGTACTAAATGTGCTAAACATTGCCCTACAAACGCAATTACTGGTTGGCCAAAACAAAAGCATATCATTGATTTAGATCTTTGTATACGCTGTGGTGCGTGTAAAAAAGCTTGCCCTGTTGGAGCTATTTCCAGTGTTGCAATTCATGAGGAGAATCGTATATGACAAAAGAAATTCAATTAGTTATTAATGGAAAACCCATTACAACAACATCAGACAAAACGATTTTACAAGCGGCGGAAGTAAATGGTATTAACATCCCACGTTTATGCTATTTTGAAGGCATTCATGAAGAGGGTAATTGTCGTGTTTGCTCAGTTAAAATCAACGGACAAAAGAATTTAAAACCTGCTTGTCGTACAAAAGTTGAAGAAAACATGAATGTCATCACAGATGACTTAGACGTATTTCAAGCTGTGACGATGAACTTAGAACTTCTTGCACATAAGCATCATTTTGAGTGCTTTACATGTTCAAGAGAAAACAATTGTGAGTTTTTAGATTTACTCCGTGAGTATTCAATTGAAAATGAATTAACCTACCTTTATGGTACACATGATGCTCCGCGCTACTTTACAGATTCAAGTGGTGTTATAACGATTGACTCAAGTAAATGCGTTTTATGTGGACGCTGTGTTTCAGCTTGTGAAAAATTTACTGGACTAGGTATATTAAACTATAATCAACGAGGCTCTGAAACTTATGTTGGTCCTGCACTTTTTCATCATATGGAAGACGCAGGTTGTATCTATTGTGGAAAATGTATTCAAGCATGTCCTACCGGTGCATTAAGTGAAAAAGATGACATTAGACAGTTAGAACTCGCTTTAAGAGACCCAAGTAAAACTGTTATTGCTCAAGTTGCTCCATCGATTCGTGCAGCTTTAGGTGAAGAGTTTGGTTATCCTATTGGAACAAATGTTGAAGGTCAAATGTTTGCTGCATTAAAAGAACTAGGCATCAATGAAATTATGGATACCAACTTTACAGCAGACTTAACTATTTTAGAAGAAGGAACTGAATTCATTTCACGCCTTCAAAATGGTGGTCCTTTCCCTATGTTTACTTCATGTTCTCCAGGCTGGGTTAATTATCTAGAACTTTATTATCCCGAATTAATTCCCAATGTCTCATCATGTAAATCACCACAACAAATGGCAGGGGCATTAATAAAAACATATTATGCAAATGAATTGAAATTAGATCCTAAAAATATCGTTTCTTTATCGATCATGCCTTGCATAGCTAAAAAAGAAGAAGCAAGACGTGAAGATATGGGTAGGGATGGTTATCGTGATGTTGATATCGTTTTAACAACACGCGAATTAGCACGTTTAATTCGACGCAGAAAAATCGATTTCAAAACATTAGAACCCATAACACCATATGGCATGCTTGCTTCATATACAGGTGCAGGTACCATCTTTGGTGCAACCGGTGGTGTAATGGAAGCTGCACTACGTACAGTGACAGAGATTTTAGAAGAGCATCCAACACCGATTGATTTTAAAGAACTTCGCGGAACACAAGATATTAAAGAAGCGACATACACCATTGCTGGTACACAAGTTAGAGTTGCAGTTGTACATGGTGGTTATGCGATTGGACAGTTCTTAGAAGAAATGAAGAACTCAGACAAGAAATATCATTTTGTTGAAGTCATGGGATGTACTGGAGGATGTATCAACGGTGGTGGACAACCGATTGTACCAGCTAAAATTGCTGAAAAGACAGACATCAGAAGTCTTCGTGCACAGGTTCTCTATGACATCGATAGAGATGCACCACTTCGCAAATCACATGAAAATCCATTTGTTCAAGAACTTTATGCGAAGTTTTTGCAAAAACCAAATTCACATCGCTCACATCATCTCTTGCATACACATTATCATAAGCGGGAATCTTACTCAAAAATCTAACACGAGGCTATCATGAAAAAAGTTTTTATTCTTGTTTTATTGATCTTCATATTATCTAGCTGCAAACCCCAAGAGAGTATTTCCATCATGGCACCTCAAGGAAGTCCAGCGATGACAGTACTAGGTCTTGATCCAGATGACTACGCGATCGATATTGTCAATGGACCAGATCCTTTAATTGCAGCTTTTGGATCAGCTTCTCATGATGCCATCATTGCACCAACAAATTTAGGAGCTAAGCTCTTTCAATCAAAAGATGATTATCAACTCGCAGCAATCCTTGTTTGGGGTAATTACCATCTTGTTTCCACATCTTATACAACCTTGACACTCGAAGATCTTCATGGAAAAGACTTAGTTGTATTTGGACGCAATCAAACATCAGATATTATCATTAAACATATCTTAGAATCTTATGACATTGAAGCAAATATCACCTATGTTGATTCTGTGCAACTAGCTGCAGCTTCGTATCTTGCTGATTCAACTCAAATTGTTATGGTTGCTGAACCAAGTTTATCAAAGATTAAAACACTTATACCATCAACAGCATCTCTTGATTTACAAGCTATCTATGCTGAATTGCACAACGGTTCTTCATACCCTCAAGCAGCTTTATTTGTTCATCAATCAATGTCTAATCGAGATGTTTTAAACTTAATTGATTCACTTGAACAATCTATTCATTGGGTTAATGAAAAATCAGAAGACGTTTGTCAAAAAGGTGTTGAATTTGGAATTATTGATGATGAAACTATGTTTATGAATGCCATAGAAGGTAGTCATCTATCATTAAAAACACCTGATGAATCTTTAGATTCAATCCATATTTACTTAAATCTGATCCTAGATATTAACCCTAACCTCATAGGTGGACAAATACCTATAGATGCTTTTTATTGGAGTGATTAACTGTGAAAAAAACTTGGATTCTATCATCCTTGTTATCGCTCATTTTTATATGGTATCTCCTATATCTGATCGTTGATCATCACTTAATTTTACCATCTCCACTTGATGTCCTTTTCACATTATGGAGGTTAGCAGGTAAGGGTAGTTCATATGTTATCATAGGACTATCCTTATTTCGCTTAATACTTTCAGTATTAGCTTCAGCGATTACAGGTATCATTTTGGGTACATTGGCTGGACTAAACCAAAAGGCTTCATGGATCATGCATCCTTATGTCACCATCTTAAGAACGATACCGGTCATTTCTATCGTCGTGATTTTACTTATCGTTTTAGGGTTTTCAATCACACCGTACGTCATCACTTTTTTTATGGTGTTTCCCATCATTTATCAAGCAGCTGAACAAGGTATAAAAAACATCGATCAAAGTTATATCGATGTCTATAAACTGGAAGCACAAGATATTAAGTTATCGTTTCGATACTTGTATTACCCATTAATGAGACCGTATCTTTTATTATCGTTTCTACAATCGTTTGGTTTAGGTTTAAAGGTATTGGTTATGGCTGAATATTTAGCACAGACAAAAAACTCTATTGGTGATGCCCTTTATATGGCAAAAACAAATCTCGATTATGCATCTGTTTTTGCTTGGACGATCATTTTAATCTTGTTATCACTCTGCTTGGAATTATGGATCGGATATTACAGACGAAAAAGTCTTATGGATGAAATTTGATATGTAAGAATTATGTTATGAAATCGTTGATTTTTATGAGTAGAATATACTTAATTTTACATATATTTCTTACATTTTTATTACATTAAATAATTAGAAAAATTTTTAGTTGACATCATGTCCATATTCATATATAATACAATTGTTTCACCCACCTTTGTGAGGTGAGACCCGTGAATTGGTCCTAATGTCTACATCCCCCCCAGACATTAGGGCTCATTTTTTTTATTGATATCGTGATATAATAAAATCATATAAAGGAGGCTTCATTTTATGGCATTTCTAACACTTCATATTCGCTCAAATGCGCTTGATTTAAATACAACAGTCAATGTCATTATTCCTCAAGATATTAAAAAGGATGAAAAGTTAAAAGTATTATATTTACTTCACGGCTATATTGGGGATCACACAGATTGGGTGCGTTATACTTCGATTGAACGTTATTCCTGGAACTATCGCTACGCGATTATTATGCCAGCTGTGAATAATAGTTATTATATGGATACAGTCTCTGGATTAAATTACTTTACATATGTATCTAAAGAACTTCCTGAATTAATGGCATCACTTTTCCCTATTTCAACAAAAAGAGAAGACACTTATGTCGCAGGATTATCCATGGGTGGTTATGGGGCTTTAAAGATTGCATTAACGTATCCTGATCGCTATGCGAAAGCAGCAAGTTTATCTGGTGCTCTCGATATTGATGAAATAAAAAGGCTTGCCAATGAGCAACCCAGAAATGAATGGTTTAATGCAGTATTTGGACTTAAACCAAGTCAAAATACACCTACCGATCTTAAATATTTAATTGATCTCCATCTGAAGCACGATGTCGTTTTACCTGATCTTTATGTAGCTTGTGGGACAGAAGATTTTTTATATCAAGACAATTTAAAATTTAAAGAATTTTTAGAAAAACGGCATGTGAAACACCACTATGAAGAATCACCAGGTGTTCATGATTGGGCGTTTTGGGATCAATACATTCAAAAAGTTCTCGCATGGTTATAAAAATAAAACACGGAAATCAATGTTCCGTGTTATTTTTTTAATGCAAACCGAATAAACTCCTTAAACATTTTTCGCCATGCCAATTCGTGATGTCTGTCACCTGTTTCGATGTAGCATATCTCATGAATCCCTTTTTTTATCAGTGCTTGTTTTAAATTCTGACTGTTTTTTATATAAAGCTCATTCATTGAAGATTTCTTCTCATGTGATTCATGACTACCAACAGATATGAAAAACTTTTGATCACCATTTACATGACTTTCATCTACGTAAGATAAAAACATGTCTTCGTTAAACCACGAAGCTAATGAAAAAGATCCGACGGTTTGATAAATATCTGGGTATTTACTTGCCATATAAACCGAAATATAAGCACCCATTGAACTACCAGCAACATAAGTGTTTTTAAAATCATCGAGTGTTCTATAATGTGAGTCTATGAATGGTTTCACAAAGGTTGTTACCCAGGTTGCATAAATATCTCCTAAACCACCCACTTTGATTTTAGTCATCTTTTTAACTTCATCAACACATGGCCATGGGGAATATTCAAAAAGACGTAAATCAGAATTATCAATGCCAATAACAATGATATCTTTAATCATCAATTCATCAAGTGTTTCTTTGATTTGCCACGAAGCACCGCTAAATGATGTGTGATCTTCAAAAAGGTTTTGGCCGTCATGCATATATAATACCGGATACCTTTTTTCTGATGTTTCATAGTCATCTGGTAATAGAATTCTAAGCGTTCTTTCCTTTTGATCAGTTGGGATAGGAAGTGTTACTTTTTTTAAGTTCATAGATGTCATGTAAGATTTATAATGTATTAAGTTAGTACTTAAGACGTATTTAAATCTTTACTCCTTTCGGTCTAATTTAATATACTTATAATGTACTGTGGATCTGTTTCATATCTTTATAGCATAGACTA
>JAVEQT010000005.1:0-42571 GCA_034007485.1 Acholeplasmataceae bacterium | reverse complement strand
AGTATTTCAATTAATTCTGCCATGTTTATCACCGTCATTATTATAGCATAAGAAAGGCGAAATAAATATGTTACAATGTAAACAAAGAGATCATGAAATGCTCGTGAAATACTTTTCATATGAATTAAGGTATACTAAAGATACATAAAGGAGTTAGTATGAATCACATCATTAAAATCGTAAAAGGATCTTTAGTTGGACTGGGCAGTATTTTACCAGGGATTTCTGGTTCGATGGTTGCAACTATTTTAAAAATATATACTGAACTTATTACAGCGCTCAATCAGTTTACAAAAAAACCGGTTCGTGCTGTTTTGTCCGTATGGCAATATATCGTAGGTGTTTTATTGGGTTATCTCATCGGATTTTTGTTCATCAAAATCTTTTTAGAGAACTTCCCGATTCCCTTCACCCTTCTTTTTATAGGTTTCATTATTGGGTCTATTCCCAGCGTAACCTCTGAAACAAAAGGTGAAAAAAAGAAGTGGCATCATTTTCTTGTTATGGGACTTGCTATTTTGATGATGGCTCTCTTTTTATTGGTTCAAGAGGCAAGTGCAACCGCAAATAATTGGACATATTATCTCGTTGTTTTCTTTATTGGTTTTATCACAGCCGCTTCATTGATTACACCTGGTTTATCGGCAGCAACCCTCTTGATGGCACTTGGGTATTTTCATATCCTCATCGGTTTAGTTGATGATGTAGCAAGAGCATTCATCACCTTTAATTTTTCTGAAATTGCTGCATATTTACCGATGTTACTCATGCTTATACTCGGTGTACTCATCGGTATGATTGTCATCGGGAAAGTGATGTATCAAGTTCTGATCCATTACAAAGTACATTTTTATATGGCAGTGCTCGGTATCATCCTCATATCACCATTCAATATCTTATTTGAACTCCAGTCATCGACTGAAAACAATGTGTTTAACACACCGTGGTATACATGGCTTATTGCAGGAGTTTTATGTTTATTAGGGATTTATACAACGTATCGCCTTTCTACAAAAGGTCAATCGAAGGAGGATTCTCATGATTAAAAAAGCAGTTATTCCAGCTGCCGGATATGGCACACGGTTTTTACCCATCACTAAAGCGTTACCCAAAGAACTTTTACCCATCATTGATCGTCCCACCATTGAATATATTGTCAATGAAGCCATTGATGCAGGCATGACTGATATTTTACTCATCGTCAGTTCGAATAAAAATGCTATCATCGATTATTTTGACTACAATATCGAATTAGAAACCATTCTTTTAAGCAAAAATAAGAACTACGAATATGGACTAGTCAGAAATATCGGTGTTGGAGCGAATATTCATTTTATTCGTCAAAGAGAACAACTCGGGTTAGGTCACGCCGTTTTACAAGCAGAAGCTTTTATTAGCGGAGAGCCTTTTGCTGTTCTATTAGGCGATGATATGTATGTCGGTAAAGATCAACCTGCCATCAAGCAATTAGCAGATGTCTTTGAAAAGGTTCAATCAACTGTTTTAGGTACAATGGAAGTAGAATTGAAAAATACATCAAAATATGGCATTTGCATACCTAAAGAAGGAGAAAAAGGACCTATTGTGGAACTTAAAGGTGTTGTTGAAAAACCTAAAGTTGAAGAAGCACCATCTCGATCGGCAATTGGTGGACGTTATATCTTAACGCCAGCTATTTTTGATTTTCTAAAGAGCCAATCACGTGGCGCCGGAAATGAGATTCAATTGACGGATGCCATTTTAAGACTAATGTCCAAAGAGAAGGTTTATGCCTTTGATATTCAGGGAAAACGTTATGATGTAGGAAACAAAGTGGACTATATTGAAGCCATTTTAGATTTCGGCTTGCAAAAAGATGAAATTAAAGATGATCTTAAAGCATTAATTAAGAGAAAGGCAATCTAAAATCTATTTACTTTCAAGAGCATTTTCATTATAATAAGGATAACACGTAAAGAAGATGAGTAATCAATTGATTGCCTGAAGAGAGTGTGCGGCTGGTGTGAGCACATGCATGAAACTGATGAAATCCACTTCTTAGTGACGCTAATCACGTCCGTAGATCTGCGTTAAAGATAGATGAGGGCTAGAGATTTCTCTAGAACTAAGGTGGCACCGCGTATGATACGTCCTTAGATATCTTAAGGGCGTTTTTTATTTGAAGGAGGATATGAAGATGTTAGATTTAAAATTTGTAGTTGAAAATATCGATGAAGTTATCAAAAAGTTGTCACAAAGAAATGGTGATTTTGGCTATTTATATGAGCTTGTTGAATTATCAAACAAGCGAAAAGATATCATTGGTTCTGTCGAATCAAAAAAAGCATTACGCAATGAAGCATCCAAGAAAATTGGGGAACTAAAAAGACAAAAACAAGATGTCACACCCATCTTAAATGAAGTCGCCCACTTAGGTGATGACATCAAAGCGTTAGATGATGAACTTCGTTTAATCGAAGAAAAAATTCAGTGGATTTTAGCCATTACACCGAACATACCTCACGCAAGCGTACCTGTTGGAAAAGACGAAGCAGCTAATGTGGAAATCAAACGTGTTGGGGAACCAAAGACGTTTGGTTTTGAAGTGAAGGATCACGTGGCACTTGGTGAAGCCTTAAATATTTTAGATTTTGAAAGAGCTGCTAAAATCACAGGAACGAGATTTGTTGTCGATAAAGGATTTGGCGCACGCTTAGAAAGATCGCTCATCCAGTTTATGATGGACTTACATGCATTTGAACATGGATACCAAGAGATCATTCCTCCATTTATCGTGAACGAAAAAAGTATGTTTGCTACAGGTCAATTTCCTAAATTCAAAGACGATGCCTTTAGAGTTGTTGCTGGTGAAAATGCATGGTATTTAAATCCAACTGCCGAAGTACCAACGATTAATCTTTATCGCGATGAAATCATGGATGTTAATGAACTTCCTGTAAAATACTGTTCATACACGACCGCTTTCCGCTCAGAAGCGGGTTCTGCAGGTAGAGATACACGTGGTATTTTAAGACAGCATCAGTTTAATAAAGTTGAACTGATTAAGTTTACAAAACCTGAAGACTCATACGATGAGTTAGAAAAAATGCTGATTAATTCCGAAGAAGTTTTAAGAAGACTAGAACTTCCATATCGTGTGGTTGCTTTATCAACAGGTGATATGGGATTTGGTATGGCTAAAACATATGATATTGAAGTATGGCTTCCTGGTCAAAATACATACCGTGAAATTGGTTCTATATCCAATGCTGAAGACTTCCAAGCAAGACGTGCTAATATTCGTTTTAAGCGTTCGAAAGATGCTAAAACTGAGTATGTTCACACTCTTAATGGTTCAGGTTTAGCTGTGGGAAGAACGATGATTGCCATCATGGAAAATTATCAAAATGAAGATGGAACAATCACTGTTCCTAAAGTGCTTCGTCCTTACATGAAGATTGATGTTATCAAATAACACAATTTCACACTAAAAAAACATTGACATCACATAGTGTTTTGTTAAGATAAAGGTGCTTCATTTTTCTCTCCAATAAAACTCTCTATGGTATAATAAGTGTGCTCAAGCACGCTTATTTTACTTAAAAAGGTAGGTAAAGCTATGAAAATTTATTATGTAGAAGACGAAAGAGATCTCTCTGAAATTATCAGAAAGTATTTAACAAGAGAAGGGTATGAAACCACGGTGTTCTATGATGGTGAAACCGCCATGGAACATATTAATGATCCTGTTGATTTATGGATTTTGGACATCATGTTAACAGGTGAAGTCAGTGGATATGACTTAATCAAAGCCCTCAAAGAAAACAACAGCCCATCCGCTGTTATTTTCACATCAGCGCGTGATCAGGATCTTGATAAAATTATGGGACTTGAATTGGGTTCAGATGATTATCTCGCAAAACCTTATTCACCACGAGAACTTATTTTACGCGTTAAAGCCGTATTGAAAAGACAACAAGCACCCCAAGTGTCTGAAATGGTGCATTACGCTGATTATGAAATTAATATGACACGACGTGAAATCAAAAGTGGTCAAACCATGATTGATTTGACCAATAAAGAATTTGAACTGCTTTTATTCTTTATTAAAAATATGAATCAAGCTTTTGCACGTGAAGATATTTTAAAACATGTATGGGGTGAAAACTACTACGGTTCTGATCGTGTAGTTGATGATTTACTGAGAAGATTACGGCATAAAATGCCTGATTTAAAAATTGAAACGATTTACGGATTTGGCTATCGATTATTATGAAACAGATTAAGTTAGCAACTCAGCTCAATTTAATCTTTAGTTTGGTGACACTGTTAACCAGTCTCATTTTTATTGTTGCTTTAAATCGTGTTTTTGTTGAATTCCGTGAATCACAAAATGAATTACAGTTATCTGCGTATTTAAATGATGTTAGAACCAACATGACAAATCCACCGGATTCTGACTATAACGGCTATATTATCGCTCAGGGATCAAGTGTTGTTTCTAGTTATAATTTGGATGTACTCGATGGCCATTTTTCAGCAAGTGAAGTTGCTGAGTTTATGTTGATTTGGCCGGGCCAAGAAAGACATATTGAAATTGAAGGTAATGATTATTACTTTAGAATTGATCGAAGACCTGGCGGAACAAACGTGATTGTATTTACATCAGAAGATTACTTATCCGTTTTTGGTAATGCCTTTTCTATTTTAATGAGAATCAGTTTTATCGCTCTTGTGCTTCTTGGTAATGTCATCATTTTAATGTGGTCTAGAATTACTGTTGAACGCATTAAACGCCTACAAGGAGAAGTACAGGTTTTGAGAAGAAATAATTATCAAGAACCGATTGAGGTTGATGGTAATGATGAAATCACAGAACTTGCGAAGACCATTGAAAAAATGCGTCAAGAGATTCAATATGCAGAAAAAACAAAACAAGAGATGCTTCAAAATATTTCCCATGATTTTAAAACACCGATTGCTGTGATTCAGTCTTATGCTGAAGCGATTGGTGATGGTATATCTGACATTAAGGAAGCTGAAGTCATTGTCAAACAAGCTGAAATGCTCAATCAAAAAGTTAAACAACTCTTGGAGTTAAATAAGCTCGAGTATTTAAAGGATCCCACTGAGTTCGAAGATATTCGTATCAAAGATATTATTATTAATATTGTTAATAATCAGAAATATCGAACATCTATTGAAATTGAAACCGAATTGGATGAGTCAACATATTTTGGTGTCAAAGAAAACTTTTATACTGCATTTTCAAATATTATAGATAATGCATTAAGATATGCAAAATCAAAAATTATTATTAAATTGAATAATAAAAAACTCACCTTCTTTAACGATGGTGAGCCAATCAGTGAAAAATTTATTGATCATATCTTTAGACCATATGAAAAAGGACAAAATGGCCAATTTGGCCTAGGTATGAGTATTGTTCAAAAAACGTGTTCGCATTTCAATCTCTTACTTAAGGTTGAAAATGTGACAGACGGTGTTCTCTTTATTATAGAGCCTCTCTAATGAGTTTTGCTCTTGTTTGATAGTCGTCGATGGATAGATCACCTTGATTGTTTTTTAGTTTGAAGAGATTCTCATCATCTTTGCGATAGCGTGGAATCAAATGGATGTGAAAATGGAATACTGTTTGTCCAGCGACTTCACCATTATTCGATAAAACATTCATCGCATCGACACCAAAAGCCTTCTTAATTGCTTTTGAAAGCTTAACTGCAACTCCAAAAACATGACTTGCTGTTTTTTCTGGAACATCAAAAATATCTTTGTAAGCTATTTTTGGTACGACGAGTGTATGACCTTTCGTTGCTTGAGAGATATCGAGAAAAGCAATCACGTAATCATCTTCATACACTAAATGAGCAGGAATTTCCCTTGTGATTATTTTTGAAAAAATGGTAGACATATAAACACCTCTTTCTTGGCTTTATTCTATCATAAACTCATTGAAAACAACCACTTAAAATGTTATAATCACTACGTATATAAGGAGGATTCATCTATGAAAAAAATTCCAGTGGGTATTTCAGGTCGCCATTTGCACCTTACTCAGGAACATCTTGAAATTTTGTTTGGAAAAGGATATCAGCTTAACGTATTAAAAGAATTGAGTCAACCAGGTCAATATGCAGCACAAGAAAAGGTCGATGTCATAAGTCCTGACGGAAAAATTTTAGCAGGGGTACGTATTTTAGGTCCTGTGAGAAAAGCTTCTCAAGTTGAAGTATCAAAGAGTGATGCGATTCGTTTTAAATTTGATGCTCCAGTAAGATCTTCAGGGGATGTTAAGGGATCTGGTGCAGCTACTTTAATTGGTCCTAAAGGACAAGTATTTATTTCTGAAGGTGTTATTATCGCAGATCGCCATATTCATTTTTCACCAGAAGAAGCAAAAGAATTTGGTGTGACTGATCGTCAAGTTGTAGCAATCAAGGTTGACGGTATCAAAGCGGGCATTTTAGATAACGTTTTATGCCGCGTTCATCCCGAATTTAGACTTGATTGTCATCTTGATACAGATGATGGCAGTGCGTTCATGCTTTCAACAGGCGATACTGTTGAACTTGTTAAATCTTATACCATTCAATCCTAGTGCCTTTTTGCAGGCACTTTTTTACCTCAAAGGAGGTTTCATATGAAGAAACTACCTAAACAACAAGTGTTTAAAGATCCACTTTATGGATTTATTCATGTGGATTATGCTTTGATCAAAAAGTTAATCGATTCAACGCTTTTTCAAAGACTGAGAAGAATTAGACAGCTTTCTGGTGTTCAAATGGTTTTTCATGGCGCAGAACACTCACGCTTTGTCCATAGTTTAGGTGTTTATGAAATCGCGAATCGTTTTTTAACGGTCCCCGATATTCATGAAGCATTAAACGATCGTGAGAAAGCACTCTTTTTGGTTGCTGCATTATTACACGATATAGGACATGGTGCATACTCTCATGCATTTGAGACGACTTTTGATGTTAATCATGAGCATATAGGAGCTGAGTTAATCACTCAAAATCACGAGCTGCGTGCCATTTTAGATACTGAAGATGACATGTTTGCTTTAGATGTGGCACGCATTTTGAGAAAAGAAAAGAAGTTTCCACTCATTGAACAATTGATATCAAGTCAACTCGATGTGGATCGTCTCGATTATCTCGAAAGAGATGCTTATTATACAGGGGCAGCTTATGGCCATATCGATGTGGATCGTTTGATTCGTGTTTTATACATTAAAAATGGAAAAGTTGTCTTTAAAAATTCAGGTATTCACGCGATTGAAAACTATTTAATTGCTAGATATCATATGTACTGGCAGGTTTATTATCATCCTGTAGCAAGAGCTTATGAAGTGATTCTAGAAAAAATATATCGTCGCATTCGCGATCTTTTATTAACAGACTATCCGTTTGAAAGTAATGTCGAACCACTGAAACGCATCATGAAAAATGCACATGATTTAGAGGCCTATATTGAAATTGATGACTTTTATATCAATGGATTAATCGCCGGATTTTTAAAGTCTAAAGACGCTATATTAAGTCAGCTTGCCTATGATTTCATGAATCGTAAAATATGGGGATATTTAAACGACACAGAAGAAAATAAACAAGAGGTAGAAAAGATTTTATCAACCTATCTCGAAGATGAAATTGATTATTATACAGCTAGAAGATCTGTTCATAACAGCACGTATCAAGACGATGGTGAAGGATTTGGGGATAAGATTTATATCTTATTGGAAAACGGAAAAATTTCTTCACTTAAAGATCAATCAAAGATTATTGAAAGTTTGATGCTATCGGGAACGAAAACAGACCCTAAGTTTTTTTATCGTAAAAAATGAGACCACAAGTATTTGTAGTTGAAGGCAAAAACGATCAGTTCAAACTCGAAAAATGTTTAGATCATCCCTTAATTGTAACAACCAATGGTAGCGCGATTGATGATGATAAGATTCTTATTTTGAAAAAGTTCGATGAAACACATGATATTATCTTGTTTTTAGATCCCGATCATGCCGGTGAACGGATAAGAAGAATCGTGTCAAAACACATCCAGCATGTCTATCATGCGTTTATCAACAAGGACGTTGCAAAAAGTAAAAATTTAAAAAAAGTTGGTGTTGAACACGCAGACTGTGATGCGGTATTACATGCGTTATCACACATCAAACATGTTACTCATCACATGGAAAGTGATATCACACATTCCTTTTTATTCCATCATGGATTAACTGGGTCTAAAGAATCCAAACAGTTAAGAATTAATGTATGTCAAAGACTTGGAATTGGCATAACCAATGGAAAAACACTTTATCATCGTCTACATATGTTTGGCATTAATCAGAAAGAAGTGTTAGAGGTCATTCATGAATCATCAAGCAAAAAAGAAGTTCGGACAGAACTTTCTGAGAGATAAAAATCTCTTATTAAAAATTGTTCGAGAATCACACATTGAAAATAAACATGTTGTTGAGGTTGGTCCCGGTCAAGGGGCATTAACCTCTTATTTAGCTGAAAAGGCAGAGGATGTTGTCGCTTTTGAAATTGATACTTCACTCTCACCTATTTTAGATGTGTTAGAACAAACATATGAAAATCTCAAAGTTGTGTATCAAGATTTCTTAAACACTGATTTATCGATTTATCCATATGATCTTCACGTTGTCGCCAATGTGCCTTATTATATAACGACACCTATTTTATTTAAATTGTTAGAAAGTAAAAATGTAAAAACAGCATCTTTAATGATTCAAAAAGAAGTGTGTGATAGATTACTTGCAACACCATCATCTAAAGACTACAACGCCTTATCTGTGATTTTGCAGTTTCAGACCAAAGCATATAAGATGATGGACGTTAAACGACACCTCTTTTATCCTGTACCCAATGTTGACAGTGCGGTTATACGTATCGAAAAACTTGAGAAAAAAATGATTGATGAAACAAAGGAATCGCTATTTGTAGCTTTTGTTAAAGGAGCGTTTAAGCAAAAGAGAAAGACGCTTGTTAATAATTTAAATAGCGCATTTGATATACCCAAAAATGACATTGAAACATTTTTAATCAAACAGGGAATTGACATTAGAACACGTGCAGAAGCCTTATCGTTAGACACATTTATCAAACTTGTGAAGGAGTGGCCTTATGATCGTTGAAAAAGCATACGCAAAAATCAATCTAGCACTTGATGTCGTTCGAAAAAGAGCTGATGGATATCATGACTTAAAAATGATCATGATTCCTTTGGAACTCCATGATCATATAACTTTTGAAAAAGATGACAAAATTGTTCTTATTACGAACATAGAAATAGAAAATAATGCAGTGATCAAAACAGCACATCTCATAAAAGATAGATATCATGTTGAAGGCGGCGTAAAAATTACGTTAGATAAACACATTCCTATTGGAGCTGGGTTAGGTGGAGGATCTGCGGATATTGCAGCAACCATTAGAGGGTTAAACCTTTTATGGGAACTCCAATTATCTGATTTAGATATGGAAGAATTAGCCAAAGAACTCGGTTCCGACACCCTCTTTTGCCTATATAACAAACCTGCATATGTCTATAGCAGAGGTGATCATCTACTATTTATTACCGCACCAGCTATCACATCGGTTTATCTGATTGACCCTCAAATTTCTGTATCAACAAAAAAAGTATTTGAAAATCATGTTACTCGACATGAGCACGGCAAGTTCAATCGCTTATTTACAACCTACATCAATGAAAGATACCAGACTTTCTTTCGGAAAAGTTATAACGTTTTAACAGAAACCACGAAAAAAATTTATCCTGAAATTGGACATGTTGAAAAAAAGGTTAGGAAAATCAGTCCACTCGCCAGAATGAGTGGAAGTGGCTCGGTATATTATATTCCGATATTCAAAGGAAATGAGCGAAAAATCTCAAAAAAAATCTCAAAATTACCCTTTTTAGTCATCAAAACGGACGTAAAACATTAAAATTTGTTTAAACTATACGTGAAATATGCTATAATTTTGGTATAAAACATGGACGTCTTGGAGGGCAAAATGAAAATTACTGATGTGAGAGTAAAGCTTGTATCAAGCGAAAGTAGACTTAGAGGTGTAGCAACAATTACTTTCGATGAAAGTTTTGTAGTACACGATATCAGAATTATAGAAGGTGAAAATGGCATCTTTGTTGCAATGCCAAGCAAAAAGACACCTAATGGAACATTTAGAGACATCGCTCACCCTATTCATGGTGAAATGCGTAAAATGATTGAAGATGCAATTGTTGTTGCGTATAACGAAGCCCTATTAAATCCTACGACTGAAGAAGAAGAATAATTTCTGATATATGTAGATTTGTTTGTGAAATCTTTTTGTGGTGTGCCACAAGAAGATTTTTTTGTTTATGACATGGAAAAATGAACCCCTTTCATGTATAATGAATGTAGATAAAACGAAGGAGTGTCATACGTCATGTCGATTGTAAGTGGAAAGAAAATTAAGCTGTTTGCACTTAGTTCTAACCGTGCTTTAGCAGAAGAGATTTCAAAAGCATCTAATATAGAAATCAGTGCTGTAGATGTTGTGAAATTTGCAGATGGTGAAATCACTGTTAATATTGAGGAGAGTGTTCGAGGTCACGATGTATTTATCATACAATCTACATCAGCACCAGCTAACGAGCATTTGATGGAATTACTTGTTATGGCTGATGCACTTAAAAGAGCTTCCGCTAAAACGATTACGGTATTGATGCCTTATTATGGCTATTCGAGACAGGATCGTAAAGCGAAGTCAAGACAACCTATTACGGCTAAACTTGTTGCTGATATGCTTCAAGTTGCTGGCATTACACGTGTCATCTGTATTGATTTACATGCGGCACAAATTCAAGGGTTCTTTAACATACCAATCGATAATTTTCCAGCTTCCCCACTCCTAGCAGATTATTTTCTATATACTAAAAAACTTGAAAATATTGTTGTTGTATCACCGGATCATGGTGGTGTGACACGCGCAAGAATATTTGCACGTACATTTAATGCTCCCTTAGCTATTATTGATAAACGAAGACCAGAACCCAATAAAGCAGAAGTTCAAAATATTATCGGTGATGTCTCTGGCAAAATTGCTATTATGGTTGATGATATTATTGATACTGCAGGAACGCTTGTAGCAGGAGCAGCAGCATTAATTGAAGCAGGAGCAACCAAAGTTTACGCAGCAGCAACACATGCCGTACTTTCTGGTCCAGCCATTGAGCGTATAGAAAATTCAGCGATTTGTGAAGTTGTTGTTACAGATACAATTGCCTTAGATCCATTTAAGAAATCTCCAAAGATCACGCAATTGTCGATAGGACCATTATTAGGACAATCCATTTTGCATATTGTTAAAGATGAACCTATCAGCCAAATATTCGATAAAATACAGCATATAGAGAGTGAACAATGAAGCTTGTAGTAGGTCTTGGTAATCCCGGGCTCAAATACCAAAAAACACGACACAACGTTGGATTTATGGTAATTGACGAAATTTTAAAAGACATCGGTACAACCGCACGTTTTGATGCTAAATTTAATGCTGAAGTAGCGATTTTAAATGTGGCTGGTGAAAAGGTTTGTTTGGCAAAACCTTCTACATTTATGAATCTATCAGGCGAAGCGATTACGAAATTGATGCGTTATTATGACATTCCTATCGATGATCTTTTGGTTATTGTGGATGATGTGAATTTATCAACGGGGAAATTACGTTTGAGAGAAACTGGTGGCCATGGTGGACATAATGGTTTAAGAAACATCATCGGTCTTCTTCATTCTGAAGAATTTAAAAGGGTTCGTATTGGAGTAGATAATAATACGAATATGCCACTCGATCAATATGTTTTAGGTCAATTTACCCCTGATCAACTCATTATATTGAGTAAGGCTTTGATGCAGGGTAAGAGTATTGTTGAGATGTTTGTTGAAGGTATCTCATATAAGGATATTATGACGAAATTCAATGGATCATCGTTGATGGAGTAAATGCATGATTGAATGGTTAAAACGACAGGAAAGCATAAAAGCATTGATAAAGAAAACGTCGGATTCGACGTTTTTTAAGTCTTCTAATGACACGTTCAATGCATATTTAATTGCGATTGATTTTTTGATGAATCAGAAAACTGTGATCGTCGTGTTACCCAATCTTTATGATGCTCAAAAATACTATGATACGTTATCGCAACTTGTTGATGCTGATCAAGTATTGTTTTATCCGGCTGATCAAACACTTACAACCATGATGGCTTTAGGTAGTCCTGAATTCAAAAGTGAACGTCTATTTACGTTAAAACAATTGATGACTCAAAGTCCTTTTATTGTTGTGACAACCATACAAGGTCTCTCACTTCGTCAGCTAAAACCACAAGATTACATGAATAGTGTAAAAATAATTGTCAAAGATCAAACCTATGAAGTTGATAAACTTGTTCAGTTTTTAGTTTACAGCGGCTATCAAAGAACTTATACAGTTGAAAAACCAGGTGAATTCAGTTTACGTGGGCACATTTTAGATGTATTTACATTAAATAATGATCAACCTTATCGCATTGACTTTTTTGATGATGTTGTTGATCAAATTAAAGTTTTTGATATCGAATCACAGCGATCTGTTTATGAAGTGTCTGAAATGGAGATTGCTCCAATGCATGAGCTTTTTTATACGGATCAAATGAAATCAGACGCGCTTTATAAGATCAAACGTTTCTTTGAAAATGTGGCATTATCTGAAAGAGAACAAGAAAAATTAAGTCAAGATTTAGAATGGATTGATCAACGTAGTAAGCTTGATGGGTTACAGATGTATATGCCTTTTTTTAATGAGGAAAAGACAACACTTCTTGATTTTTCTTTGGATGCTAAACTGTATTTTCTTGATGTTTACAAAATGCAAATCAATGAAGAACAGACCACAAGTGATTTACTGACATACGCAACAACGATGAATGGAGACAACTTCTTAAAGATTCCTTTTCGTGTATCTCTTGCGGAGCATTTAAAAAACAAACACATACAGATTGATAATTACGGATTAAATAGCCCCCATAATGCAATTGATCTTGGTGTTTCATCTCTAAATACTTTTCAGGGTAATCTTGAACTATTTGCGCTTGACATTAAAGATATGCCAAACTATCGGATTTATGTGTGTATAACACAAGAAACCTATCGAAAAGAACTCATCGATTTTCTACATCATAAAAAAATGACTCATGATTTTGAGTTAAATGATCTACCAGGATTACACATTTTAAATACATCCAGTTATGGCGCTTTCCAAATGAAACATGAGAAAGTTTGGGTTTTGGATGAATCTCAGCTTTTCACATATCGAACAAGACCGGCAATCCGTTATCGAAGTGTACTTAATCAAGCTACGAAAATTAGAAGAATTGAAGACTTAACCCCTGGAGATTTTGTCGTTCACTACGATTATGGCATTGGACAATATATGGGTTTAAAAACGATGGAACTTTCAGGTGAAAAAAGAGATTATCTCCATATCATCTATTTAAATGAAGAAGCACTTTATGTACCAATGGATCAAATTGATATGGTTTTAAAATATGCAAGTCATGATGGTATGCATCCTAAATTATCAAAATTAGGTGGCAAGCAATGGTCGAAGACTAAAGCGCAAGTTAGAATGCGTATTAAAGATTTATCCGATCGATTAATTGCGCTCTATGCACAAAGACAACAGAGTATTGGGTTTAAATATCAAGTTGATAATGAGATGCAAAAAGCTTTTGAACGCGACTTTATGTATGAAACAACGAAAGATCAACAAAGAGCGATCGTTGATACAAAACATGATATGGAAATCGATAGACCCATGGATCGCTTGATCTGCGGTGATGTTGGTTTTGGTAAAACAGAGGTTGCTCTGCGAGCCGCCTTCAAGGCTGTCCTCAATCAAAAACAGGTTTTATACCTTGTACCAACAACCGTACTCGCAAGACAACACTACTATACATTTAAAGAACGATTCGAAAAATATGGAGCAAACGTTGCCTTGCTCTCTCGTTTTGTGACACCTAAAAAACAAAAAGAGACGATTGAAAATCTAAAAAAAGGATTTGTAGATGTCGTCATTGGAACACACCGTCTTTTATCGGGTGATGTTAAATTCAAGGACTTAGGATTACTCATCATCGATGAAGAACAACGCTTTGGCGTGGAACATAAAGAAAAAATTAGAGAGATAAAAGTGAATGTCGATACACTCACACTATCTGCAACACCGATTCCTAGAACATTGCAAATGTCGATGATGGGATTAAAAGATTTATCGATGATTGAAACACCTCCAAGAAATAGATATCCTGTGCAGACTTATGTTGTTGAAAGACAAGAGGCTTTAGTTAAAGAAGCTATCATGCGGGAGATTGCGCGAGGTGGACAGATTTTTTATCTATTCAATAAGGTTCAAGGTATTGAGGGCATGGTTCATCGCTTAGAAAAATTAGTTCCTGAAGCGCGTATTGCATATGCTCATGGAAAAATGAATCGTGATCAACTCGAAAATGTTCTATCTGATTTTATTGATCATCAATTTGATGTTTTAGTATCGACAACCATTATCGAAACAGGTGTCGATATCCCCAATACAAATACACTTATCATTCATGATGCTGATCAATTAGGCTTATCACAGCTCTATCAAATCAGAGGAAGAGTTGGTAGAAGTGATCGTATTGCCTATGCTTATCTGCTTTATGATCAACATAAAAATATTAATGATGAAGCTAAAAAAAGGCTTTCTGCAATCCAAGATTTTACTGCTTTAGGCAGTGGTTTCAAGATTGCTATGAGAGATTTATCTATACGTGGTGCTGGCGATATTTTAGGATCTGAGCAGTCAGGTTTTATCGATTCTGTCGGTCTTGAACTTTACATGAAACTGCTTGAAGAAGCGATTACCGGGGTATCATTAGAGCGTCCTAAAGAAACGCAAATTGATGAAGTATATGCTGCACGACATGTCGATCCTCATTACGTATCAGAAGATTCAATACGTATAGAAATACATAAGCGAATTGCTGAGCTTAACCATATCAAGGATGTTGAAGATTTGAAGCAAGAATTGACAGATCGTTTCGGTGAACTGGACGCTGATCTTCTTCTATATATGTATGAAAAATTATTCAAAAAGTTATCTTCAAAAATCGGCGCACATAAGACGATTGTTGAATCTAATCAAGTAACATTGGTGCTTACCATGGAAGCATCACAGCAAATTGATGGCAAGAAATTATTTGAAAAAGCTAATGGATTTGTTGCCCAAGTGAGATTAGGATACCTTAAGGGACATGTTCATATCACGCTTGTAACAAAGCATGAAAGCAATCATTGGCTCTACTTATTTGACCTGTTTTTAGACGATTTCATATATAATTAAACTAGAGGTGATCGATGTGGCAGTAGATATTTTAAAAATATCAAAGGATGCACGTGAGGCAGCAAAAATATATCCTGACGTGATCAATGCATCCATTGGTATGTTTTACGATGAAGACAAAAAGATTGGTGGCATGCCAATTGTTTCAAACGCAATCCGTAATCTTTTGGATGAAGAAATTCTTCCTTATCCCGCGGTTGATGGCGGAGCTTTGTTTAAATCAAATTTAGTAACGTGGGTTTTTGGAAAGTATGAAGATGACATTAAAAAGAGTTTTTATGTCAATGCGTGCGCAACCCCTGGTGGCAGCGGTGCTATCGCTTCTACATTTTCAATTTTTTCAAAACCTGGTGAATCAATCTTTGTTTCAGATATTCGTTGGCAATATGAAAGATTTGCAGATCGAGCAAAATTAAATTGTTTCGAGCACAAGCTTTTTGATGGTGATGGATTTAACATGACATCATTTAAAGAAAGACTTGATGAGTTATGCCAGCAGCAAAAACGTGTGATTGTTATCGTAAACGATCCATGTCATAATCCAACAGGATTTACGTTAAGTCAAGATGAGTTTTCTCAAATTTTAGATATATTAAATGCGAAAAAAGAAAATGACATTATCTTCTTATATGATCTAGCTTACCTTGAGTTTTCTCATGAAACAGATAATCGTAAAAAACTATCTCTTCTAACAAAACTTGAAGAGAATGTAACGACAGTGATTGCTTTTTCTGGTTCAAAGACATTTGGTGTCTATGGCTTAAGATTGGGTGCAGCTATCTATTTATCAAAAAACGAACAATTGATTAAAGATGTTCACTTAAAGTTTGTCAATGAAGCTAGAGGTTCATGGTCTGCAACACCAACAGCATCCATTGAGCTATTTAACCAATTCTCGATTGAAAAAAATAAAGAAGTCTTTCACAAAGATTTGGATAAGATCAACACACTCGTACAAAAAAGAAGTCAACTCTTTATCAGTCAAGCCCAAGCTATTGGATTAAAGACACACCCCTTTAGAAGTGGGTTTTACACTGTTGTTTTAACAAATGATCCTGATCATGATTACTTGAAGCTAGCTGAACATCATATTTACGCAGTTCCTATGAATGGTGGCGTACGATTTGCGTTATGTAGTCTATCCCTTAAGGAGATTGACGGATTACCGTTAAAAATCAAATCAATTCTGCATTTATAAGAGGCTTCGGCCTCTTTTATTTATATAATTTTTAAGGGGTGTAAATCAAAAACGTTTTCATTGAAATCACTTATAGTTTTAATAGCATTTCATTTTTACTTTCAGTATAATGGCGTTGTCAATAACGATAACTATTTCATTGTAGGAGGAAATCAATAATGAATGCTTGGCAAGGATTTAAACAAGGTATATGGACAAAGGAAGTTAATGTTCGTGACTTCATGATACATAATTATAAAGAATATTTAGGGGACGCATCCTTTTTGCAAGGTCCAACGGAAAGCAGTTTAAAATTAAACCAGTTGTTTGATGGATATCTTGCTGAAGAAAAAGAAAAAGGTGGCGTCATTGAACTAGACACACATGTCGTCGCATCCATCACTTCACACGGTTCTGGATATATGGATAAACATTTAGAAAAAATCGTAGGACTACAAACTGATAAACCATTCAAAAGAGCTTTTCATCCCTATGGTGGTATTCAGGTTGCATCAAAAGCAGCTGAAGCTTATGGATATCATATCGATGATGAACTATACAAAGTTTTTACTGAATATCGGAAAACACACAACCAAGGTGTTTTTGATGTTTATAATGCAGATATCAGAAAAGCGAGAAAATCGGGTATTATCACAGGACTTCCTGATGGATACGGCAGAGGACGTATCATCGGTGATTATCGTAGAGTAGCTCTCTATGGTATTGATTTTCTTATTCAAGAAAAGAAAAAAGAAAAAACAGTATTCAGTTTTCCAATGAATGAATTTAACATTCGCTTAAGAGAAGAAATTCAAGAACAGATTAAAGCACTAGACATGCTGAAAGAGATGGGAAAAACTTATGGTTTTGACTTATCAGTTCCAGCATCAAATGCTCAAGAAGCTATCCAGTGGACATATTTTGCTTATTTAGCAGCAGTTAAAGAACAGAATGGTGCTGCTATGAGTTTAGGTAGAACTGCATCTTTTCTTGATATTTACATTGAAAGAGATTTAAGTGCAGGTTTAATCGATGAAGTTGAAGCACAAGAAATGATTGATCACTTCATTATGAAACTTCGTATGATCAGATTTGCGAGAACCCCTGAATATAATGAGCTTTTCACTGGGGATCCAACATGGGTCACAGAATCACTCGCAGGATTAACGTTAGATGGCAGATCATGGGTTACAAAATCAACATTCCGCTATCTTCAAACACTCTATAATTTGGGAACTTCAGCAGAACCCAACTTAACAGTTTTATGGGATGAACAATTGCCTGAAAACTTTAAGAAGTTTTGTGCTAAGGTTTCCATCGATACATCATCAATTCAATATGAAAATGATGTTCAAATGCGTCCAGAACATGGTGATGATTATGGTATCGCATGTTGTGTATCACCGATGACTATCGGTAAAGAAATGCAGTTTTTTGGTGCGAGAGCAAATCTTGCTAAAGCACTACTTTATGCGATCAATGGTGGACGCGATGAAATCACAGGAGATCAAGTTGGACCAATCTCAGATGTCATTCAAGCTGATGTTTTAGATTATGATGTAGTTATCAATCGTTTAGATGCGATGTTTGAATGGTTAGCTAAAACTTATGTTAGTGCATTAAATATCATTCACTACATGCACGACAAATATGCCTATGAAAGACTTCAGATGTCATTACATGATGCACTTGTTAAAAGAAATTTTGCAACGGGTATCGCGGGATTATCTGTTGTTGCAGATTCACTTTCAGCCATAAAATATGCGAAAGTTCATCCTATTTACAATGAAAAAGGATTAATTGTTGACTTTGAAACTGTCGGAGATTTCCCATGTTACGGTAATAACGATGACCGTGCAGATCATCTAGCTGTTTGGGTCGTTGAACAATTTATGGATAAAATCAGAAATCAATATACGTATAGAGATTCAGTACCTACTATGAGCGTGTTAACAATCACATCCAATGTCGTTTACGGTAAGAAAACCGGAAATACACCTGATGGTAGAAGAAAGGGTGAAGCGTTCGCTCCAGGAGCTAATCCGATGCACGGTAGAGATAAATCCGGCGCATTAAAATCACTATTATCCGTTTCCAAAATCCCTTGTGAATCATGTCGTGATGGCATCTCAAATACATTTACACTCATTCCTCAAGCGTTAGGTAAAGCTTCATCTATTGAATCTGCAGATGGTTTCAATTATGAAGGTGACATTAAGGCTGAAAATCTAGTCGATATTTTAGATGGTTATTTTGTGAGTGGTGGTTACCACTTAAATGTGAATATTTTCAGTAGAGAAAAACTCATCGATGCTTATAACAACCCAGATAAATACCCCAATTTAACCATTCGTGTTTCTGGTTATGCTGTTAATTTTGCTAATTTGACAGATGAACAGAAAAAGGAAGTCATTTCTAGAACATTCCATGAATCACTCTAATCAATTGTTCGGAAATGTTCACGCTATTGAAACCATGGGTGCGTTTGATGGTCCAGGTATTCGCTATGTTTTATTTCTTCAAGGGTGTCCATTTCAATGCCAATACTGTCATAATCGTGATTCATGGAGTACAAAAACTAACCGTTTAATGTCTGTCGATGAAATTATAACCGATTATCAAACCTACAAAAGTTTTTATAAAAAAGGTGGGTTAACAGTAAGTGGTGGAGAACCTCTTCTTCAATTACCTTTTTTAATCGAACTATTCAAAAGAGCAAAAAATGAAGGTATTCATACATGTTTAGATACATCTGCAGGATGCTATAAAAAAGATGATGAGAGATACCTAGAGTTGATCAAGTACACAGATTTAGTGCTTTTAGATATGAAGCAAATCAATGCAAAAAAACATGTGTCCTTAACGGGGAATCATAATGAGCAGGTTTTAGAGTTTGCACGCTTCTTAGATTTTCACCACGTTAAAACAATTGTTAGACATGTTCTTGTTCCCACGTTAACGGATGATGAAAAAGATCTTACTGATCTACGTAATTTTCTAGATTCATTATCCAATATTATCAACATCGAAGTATTGCCTTATCACCGTTCTGGAATTCATAAATGGGATCAACTAGGCATAGCCTATCCTATTCCTGAAATACTAGAACCACAAAAACAAGAAGTTCTACGAGCAGAAGTCATTCTTAAGGGTGGATACCGTTTTGTAAAGTGAGTGTCGTATGCTATAATAAAAGTATCTCAAACGAGGTACTTTTTTATTGATAAAGGGAGAAAAGACATGGAAAAGATTACGACTTTATGTGAAAAAATGGGTGTATCATCTGAAGAATGCATTCCTTATGGTTTTGATAAAGCTAAAATTGATTTAAACGTATTGAAACGCTTAAAGGACAAGAAAGATGGCAAATTAATTCTTGTTACCGCGATTAACCCAACACCAGCAGGCGAAGGAAAAACCACGATATCTATTGGTTTAACTCAAGGTTTGAAATATATTGGAAAGCATCCAGTACTCGCGCTTCGCGAACCAAGTTTAGGGCCTGTTTTTGGTCTTAAAGGTGGAGCTACAGGTGGCGGTAAATCAATCGTTGTGCCACAAGATGATATCAATCTTCATTTTACAGGTGATTTGCACGCGATTACAGCAGCGAATAATTTACTTGCTGCATTAATTGATAATCACATGTTTCAAGGTAACGAATTAGGCATTGAAACAGTAACCTGGAAGAGATGTATGGATATGAATGATCGCAACCTTCGTGAAATTGAGACACCACAAAGAAAAGATGGATTTGTGATTACAGCTGCCAGTGAAATCATGGCAATCTTAGCGCTTGCTACTGATTTACTTGATTTAAAAGAAAGAATTAATCGAATTCTTATCGGTTATAACAAAGAGGGAAAACCCATTCGCGTTTCTGACTTAGGTGGTGCGGATGCATTAACATGGCTGCTCAAAGATGCACTCAATCCTAATTTAGTTCAAACCATCGATGGCGTACCAACCTTTGTTCACGCAGGTCCATTTGCGAATATCGCGCATGGATGTAACTCCATCGTTGCAACCAAATTAGCACTCAAATTAGGAGATTATACTGTGACAGAAGCTGGATTTGGTGCTGATTTAGGTATGGAAAAGTTTTTAGATATTAAAATGCCTCAACTTGGAAAACAGGTTGATGCCATCGTTATTGTAACAACATTGCGTGCCTTAAAATCGCATGGTGGTGCGGATAACTTTAGTGAACCTAATTTGGATGCGATGAAGAAAGGTTTACCATTACTGGCTAAGCATCTCGACAATATTAAGCGTATCGGATTACCCTCAGTCATTGCTGTTAATCATTATGCGAATGATGTCGATGAAGAGGTTGACTATATGATTAATTGGGCTAAAGAAAACGATCATAGAGTCGCTTTCTGTGATGGTTTTGCTAAAGGTGGAGAAGGCATGGTTGATCTCGCTAACATCATCGTTGAGATTGCAGAGCAGACTTCACACATTAACCCGATTTATCTTCCTGAAGATTTACCCCAACAAAAAATTGAGAAAATCGCTAAAAACATTTACGGAGCTAGCGATGTTGTCTTTTCAAAAAGAGCACAAAGACAACTGGAAGAATACCAGAATTTAGGTTGGAATTTACCTGTCTGTATGGCTAAAACACCATTATCAATCACAGGTGATTCAAGTATTCATGGTTTACCAGAACCCTTCACCCTTCATATTTCAGATATCAGACCTTCATTAGGTGCAGGTTTCTTAGTGGCCTTGACTAAAGGAATCATGGTTATGCCAGGATTAAACAAAACACCAAGAGCTTTAAATATAGAGATTGATGCATCAGGTCAAATCAAAGATAAGGAGTGATGACTATGATTTTGCTTGACGGATATCGTGTAGCAAACGAACGCAACATCGCACTTTCCAAAGAAATCGATGCACATGTTAAAAAAGGGGAAAGAAGACCTCATTTATCGATTATTTTAATTGGGAATAATCCAGCGTCTCTATCTTATGTTAAGGGCAAAGGAAAAGCATGTGAAGTTGCAGGTATTGAACATACACTCCATCACTTGAGTAAGGATGTTTCCTACGAAGAAGTTTATAATTTAATTGATGAACTGAATCAAGATCCATACGTTGATGGTATGATTTTACAATTACCCATCCCAAAACATTTGGATGAGAACACTTTAATTGATGCTATTTCAAAAGATAAAGATGCTGATGGCTTTCATGTGATTAATCAAGGGAATCTTTACCAAAAGAAACCAACCATTTACCCTGCAACACCTAAAGGAATCATGACATTGTTAAAACACTATAAAATTAACATTTCAGGATTGGATGCTGTGATCGTAGGAAGATCAAATATTGTCGGTTTTCCTGTCGCTCGTCTTTTAATGGATGAAGGAGCAACTATCACCGTATGTCATAGACAAACGAAAGATCTAGCATCTCATACTAAAAAAGCTGACTTACTTGTCGTAGCATCTGGAAAAGCACATTTGGTAACGAAGGATATGGTCAAAGAAGGTGCAATCATCGTCGATGTCGGTGTTAATCGTGTTGACGGTAAACTTGTAGGTGATGTTGATTTTGAAAACATCAAAGATATCGCAAGTTACATCACGCCGGTTCCAAAAGGTGTTGGTCCAATGACGATTAATGCACTTTTAGAAAATACCTATGAGCTTTATCTCAAACACGACCGTAAATCTTAAAAATGTCCTTTACTTAACAAGCTCGCCTTGTTATAATGGTGATGTATTTAATTATCGTATAAGTTATCTTCATAATGGTGATAACGTTTCTACCGCAATGCCGAAAAATTGCGACTACGATCATTAAGCATGTAGGGGTTGTTTGATTGTTCGTAGCCTGAACAGGTACTTAAATACACAAGGGGACACATAGGGGATAAGTGATATCTTCTTCACTCGAGTTGTGTCTTGTAGAAGAACACCCACTTTTTGGGGTGTTTTTTTTGAGCCAAAAAATGATAGAATGGAAATAGAAATAAAAAAGGAGCCTGATGATATGAGTATTTGGCACGACATTGATCCACTACGTATCCAACCAGATCAGTTTATTGCAGTCATAGAAATCTCAAAAGGTAGCAAAAAGAAGTATGAATTAGACAAAGAAACAGGAATGATCATTTTAGATCGTATTCTGTTTACATCGACACACTATCCAGCAAACTATGGATTTATTCCAAGAACGTATGCTGGTGATAATGACCCATTAGATGTTCTCGTACTTTGTCAAGAAGACATAGAACCATTAAGTTTGGTTAAATGTTACCCTATTGGTGTTATGAAAATGATTGATTCTGATGAAATTGACGAAAAGATTATTGCCATACCTTTAGGCGATCCTTCACTCACACAGTATCACGATATCAGTGAGTTACCCGCACATTTATTAACAGAAATGGGACACTTTTTTGAAGTTTATAAGTCTTTAGAAGGAAAAAAGACGTATATTCTTGATATTGAAGGTAGAGAAGCAGCAAAAAAGATTATTGCACAAAGCATTAAGACATACGAAGAAAAATTTCTTAAGTAAAGGATGATAAATCATGGGAAGAGCATTTGAAGTACGTAAGGTAGCGATGGCTAAAACAGCTGCCGTTAAAAGTAAACTCTATGCAAAGTTTGGCCGAGAAATATATTTAGCAGCAAAATCAGGGTCACCTGATCCAGATACAAATCAGACATTAAAAAGAATGATTGAAAAGGCAAAAAGAGAACAAGTGCCCGCTGACGTTATAAAACGAAATATCGATAAAGCTAAAGGCGGAGGAGAAGATAACTTATCATCAATTCGCTATGAAGGTTTTGGTCCAGGTAGTTCTATGTTAATCGTCGAGTGTTTAACTGATAATGTGAATAGAACGATTTCAGAAGTTAGAAATTGTTTTACTAAAACGGGTGGCAAACTCGGTATCTCCGGTTCTGTTGTTCACCAGTTTAATCATCAAGCAGTTTTTGCGATGAAAGGTATCACAGAAGATGAAGTTTTAGAAATCCTTGTTGAGCACGATCTTGATGTATCAGACATTGAAACCGATGATGAAGGTGTCACCATTTATAGTGAAGCGACTAATTTTAATGCCATTAGAATGGCATTTAATGAAGCAAGACCTGAACTCGATTATGATACCGAAGAAATCATGTGGTTACCCATCATGGATGCGACATTAGACAATGAAGAAGATAAAGAAAAATTTGAAAGATTAACGAGTATGCTTGATGAACTTGATGATGTACAAGATGTTTATCACAATGTTGCCTTATAAATACGAATTATAAATAGAATTAAATATAGTAAAAAAACGTGAAAAAGTAAATGAAAGACAGCTTTCAATTCCATGGAAACTGTCTTTTAATTTGCATGTTATTATGTTATAATAACTTGAAGAATATTCGAGGAGGACCGCATGGACTTATATGATGCAGATCCAATCATTCAGCAGATCATAGGTAAGGAAAAAAACCGTCAAGAGACGCACATTGAATTGATTGCTTCTGAAAACTTTGTTTCACAAGCTGTATTGGATGCACAGGGTTCTATTTTAACCAACAAATATGCAGAAGGCTATCCGAAAAAAAGATATTACGGTGGTTGTGAGTTTGTTGATGAAATTGAGTCGCTTGCCATTGAGAGATTAAAAGCTCTCTTTAAAGTATCTTATGTGAATGTACAACCACATTCAGGCTCTCAAGCAAATATGGGAGTTTACATGGCACTTATAAATCCGGGAGACCGTATTTTAGGTATGTCGTTGGCCGAAGGCGGTCATTTAACACATGGTTTTAATTTAAACTTTTCAGGTAAGTTGTACCAATCTTTTTCTTATGGTGTCGACGAAAAAACTGAAATGATTGATTATGATCGCGTGAGAGAAATCGCTATTGAAGTAAAACCTCAACTCATTATTGCAGGAGCAAGTGCGTATTCTCGTATCATAGATTTTAAACGTTTTAGAGAAATTGCCGATGAAGTAGGGGCGTATTTAGTTGTTGATATGGCACATATCGCAGGATTGGTTGCTGCTGGTGTACATCCATCACCAATTCCATATGCACATGCTGTAACATCGACAACACATAAAACGCTTCGCGGACCTCGCGGAGGAATCATTCTGACAAATGATGAAGAAATCGCAAAAAAAATTAATCGAACTGTTTTTCCTGGAATTCAAGGTGGTCCATTAATGCATGTGATTGCTGCAAAAGCAGTTGCATTTCATGAAGCACTTTCAGAAGATTTCGTTGCATATCAAAAACAAGTCGTTAAGAATGCAAAAGCATTATCCGATGAACTCATCGCATTAGGATACCCCATCGTCAGTGGTGGAACGGATAATCATCTCATGCTTGTCAATGTGAAGAGTAAACATAACATGACAGGATTGGATGCTGAGAAATTACTTCATAAAGTATCCATTACATGCAACAAAAACGGTGTACCATTCGATAAAGAAAAACCTGCGTACGCTTCAGGTATACGTTTAGGAACACCTGCTGTTACAACCAGAGGGTTTAAAGAAGACGAAATGAAAAAGATAGCACGTTGGATCGATCAAGCACTGACAAACAAAGACAATGAAGAAGTGCTCTCCAAAATCAATTCAGAAGTGCTTGAATTAACAAATAAGTATCCATTATACAGGAAGGGAGTATAGCAAACAATGATTACAAAAACAAAGTATATTCCAGATGGTAAAAAAGAATTAAAAGAATTGCCTATTGTTCATTATCTTGATGCTGATTATGTTTATTACCCCGTGACGAGTCAAAGATGTCCAGAAGGTGTCACATGTGTGAGAGGCGGACAATTTGTCAAAGTTGGTGAAGTTGTAGGAACAAGAAAAGGTGCATTTTTTGAACAACCGATGCACGCTACAGTTAGTGGTGAAGTTGTTGGTTATGAAAAACATATCGACAACAGCGGTAAATTAGTTGACTGTCTCATCGTAAAAAATGATAAAAAATATGATCTTCATCCATCTATTGTTGAAAGAAATGATGAAGAAATCGAAGGTTTTACTAAAGAAGACTACATCAAGATTATTAAAGATGCTGGTTTAGTTGGTTTAGGGGGAAGTGCATTTCCGACATACATCAAGCTTGAAACACAAGATGTGATTGACGTTGTGATTGCTAATGGCGTAGAATGCGAACCTAATTTAATCGCTGACTACTCATTGATGATGAACAATCCTAGGGAAGTCATAAAAGGTTTAATTTACACCATGAAGGCATCTGGAGCTAAACGTGGTGTGATTGCCATTAAAAAGAAATACAAAGAAATTGAAGAGCGATTAAAGTTTGTTCTTCAAGAATTTACAGACTATAACATTACAGTTGAAACCGTCGGTAATTTCTATCCACAAGGATGGGAACTTGCGATGATCAAGAATGCGTTAGGCATTAAAATACCTCAAGGTGAATTACTTTCAAAATATGGTGTTCTCAATTTTAACGTTTCAACACTTCAAAGCATTTATAATGCTGTTAAAAAGGGATTACCTGTATTAGAAAGACCATTTACTATTAGTGGTGATGGTATTCATAACAAGAATTTCAAAGCACGTATTGGTACATTGGTACCTGATCTTATTGAACTTGCTGGTGGATATAAAGATGAAGAACTTTCAAAAGTTATGATTCTTGGCGGACCTATGATGGGAACAAATATCTTACAAGATGATGTTGTTATGACACATACAACAACAAGTTTGATTGTTATGAATGAGAAAAAAGAAAAAGAAGAAGCTTGTGTACACTGTGCATCTTGCGTTTATTCTTGTCCAGTAAATATTCAACCTGTTCAAATTATGAATGCGTATAAAACACGTGACAAGGATGCTTTAAAGATGTTGGAAGTTAGTAAATGTATTGAATGTGGACTATGTTCTTATGTGTGCCCATCCAAGATTCATTTAACTGATTATATGCGTAACGGCAAACGTTTCGCAAGTAAGTAGGAGGGAAACATGCAAACGATAAAACAAACAAGTCCCTATATTAGAAAAGACGTTAGCACCAAACGGATGATGATCGATGTATTGATCGCTTTGATTCCTGTCGTTGCTTTCTCAATTTACCGTTTTGGTGGCGATGCAATCTTACGTATCATTGTCTCTTTAGTTGTGATGGTGGGTTTAGAAGCACTCGTCTTTGGTATAACACATAAGCCAAGTAAAGCTGAAAAATGGTTTGAAAGAGTTAAATCACGCTTTGCTGAATACTCCATTAACAACATTACAGCTCCCGCTGTGAGTGCCATCATATTTGCAATGCTTGTGCCAAGCAAGTTACCTATTTATGCAGTGATTGTCGGTGCTGCATTTGGTATCATTGTTGCAAAAATGTTGTTTGGTGGTTTAGGATCAAACATCTTTAACGTAGCTGCAGCAGGTCGTATTTTCATTGCACTTGCAATCACAAGTATGTTTGATGGTACGTATGTTGGTGTAGATTTAGTTGCTGGAGCAACCGCTTTAACAACATTGCGTTCTGGATTGGGTTTTCCAGGTGTTCTCAACAGTTATACACTGAGTGAACTCTTCTTTGGATTTATTCCTGGAGCTATGGGGGAAATCAGTTCAGCTGCGATTCTTATTGGAGCTGCATATTTGATTATTCGTAAATCAGCAGATTATCGTGTGATGCTATCTACAGCACTAACGTTTACGATATTAATGCTTTTTGCAGGTATTAAATTATATCCAGACATGACTTTAGAATATGTGCTTTTCCAATTGTTCTCAGGTGGTCTTATGTTTGGTATGGTATTTATGGTGACAGACCCTGTTACCTCACCGGTAACTCGACCAGGTCGTTGGCTATATGGTTTACTTGTCGGTGTCGTTATTGTTTTAATTAGACTCTTTGGTGCGTATCCTGAAGGTGTAGCTTTTGCAGTTTTATTTGCAAATATGTTTGTGCCTTTAATTGATTATCCAAAATGGTCAACCAATAAAATTAAACCAACATTTATCGTTGGTTATCTTGTCATACTCGCCATCTTTAGTTTGGTGGTATTCTTCGGCGTAGGAGGTACCGTATAATGAAAAAATTATTTGAAAAACCAATGTTTCATTACACTTTTGTACTGACTGTTGTTGCGATTGTATGTGGATTGATGATTGGCGGTATGAATGCAATTACTGCTCCAATTATTAAACGCAACACCGACGAGGCTGAAAAAAGAGCTTATCAAGAAGTGTTACCAGAAGGCCAAAAATTCGATGAATTAGCACTTGTTGAAGGTGTACCAGCATCCATTCAAGGAGTTGTAGTCGGTACAGATAATAGCGGAAACGTTGTTGGTTATATTTATACAGCCAACGGTTCTAACCAACATGGTACTATTTCAATTGTTATTAGTGTTGATGCAAGTGGTGAAATTTTAGGAGCTAGTATTTTATCAATCAATCAAACCAAAGGTATTGATGACACACGAAATAATTTACAAAGTTTTGTTGGAACTCAAATAGGCTCAACAAATCCTATTGGAGATATTGTTTCAGGCGTAACGAACAGTTTGAATACTGTAAAAGGTTTATTGGTAGATATTTCTATAGCACATGGATTGTTAGCAGATTTACCAGCTGATCCTTACACAGAAACTTATGGCGAAGGTCATACTTTAGAAGATGATGCAACATTTGTTGCTACAACACAGATCACAGGTAAAAAAATTGTCAAAGATTCATCAAATGCTGTTATTGGTTATGTCTATTATTTAACTGGTATTGGTGATTACTACAATGATTACAGCGAAGAAACAGTTTCAGGCAAAGGAATTAGCCTTGAAGTTCTCTTTGATGAAAGCTATGTTGTTCTAGATGTATTAGTGCCCGAACAATTGTATGAACACACCATCGGTTATCGTACGCATATTGTGAATTATGTTGCTACTTTCGTTGGCAAATCACCTGCTGACTTTATAACAATGATGACGGATCCCGTGGCTGGCGCATCTTACACCGGAGATTTAGTTAACATCTTGTTAAATGCATTGTTGGAAGAGGTGAACTAAGATGAAGATGAATAAACAAAACATGTGGTTACTCATTAATACAGGCATCATCATTGTCATTTCAGCACTCTTTTTAGTTGCTAGTGAAAACTGGATTCCCAAAAATCCTGAAGATTTACTCTTTGGGAAAACTGTTGAACTTAAAAATGAAGAAGATGTTGAACGTGCTCCTTTAACAGGCAATTACGCTATTGTTGATTTTAAAACCGAAGCCTACAAAGGTGACAAATTATTAGCAACAGTATACAATGTCAAGATTAAAAACAATTACACTTATAGTGAAGATGATGATTTTGGGTTTATTGAATTGCTTGTTGCAATCGACCCATCAGGAAATGTTTCTGTACAAGTGGTTACTTTGAACCAATCTGATTGGACAGTGAAAGGCATTCAAGCTTATATTTATGAAAAATATAATGGCATTCCCTATGCATCTGTAAAAAACATTCCATCTTATGATGCTGCCGATATAACGGCTGGTGTTACAGCAACAGACAGCACAGGCGCGATTCAAGCCATTATTCAAAAAGCTATTGATATTCATTATGATTTAATTATTGATGATCCTCTTGTTGCTATCTATGGAGAAGGATATGTCATCACAGATGATGCAACCTTTGTTCCATCAACTTATGTGACAAAACGTGAAGTTGTAAAAAATGGATCCAATGTTGATTTAGGTTATATCTACACATTGACCGGTACAGGTGATTATGATAATGGTGAAGAACTCGTTACAGGTCATGCAATTACAATACAGGTTGCTTTTGATGTAGATGATGCGGTTTTAGCTGTGATTATTCCAGAAGAACTCTATGGTCATACTGCAGGTAATAGAAAAACAAAAATTCAGACATATATGGATTTACTTATTGGATCAACCGTTGATCAGTTTGATACAGTATTATCAAATCCTGGTGACATTGTGAGTGGTGTTACTTATACAAAAGATTTGGTAGATATACTGATAGATGCACTCGTGGATGAGGTGAACTAACATGACAGAAGCAAAAAAAGTTCCTGTAAAAAAGGCAGTTGCTGCTGAAAAAGAACCTTCACTATGGGATATATTTACAAAAGGTATTTGGAAAGAAAATGGTATCTTCGTAATGGTTTTGGGCTTATGTCCAGCGTTAGCCGTTACCTCAACTTTTGAAGGTGCATTCGGTATGGGTATTCTTGTCATTCTCGTTTTATCGATGACAAATACATCCGTCTCATTGATTCGAAAAGTTGTCCCCGATACTGTTCGTATTCCGGTTTACGTTATCATTATTGCTACCGAAGTTACGATCTTAAAGATGTTGGTTGACGCATTTGCTCCTGCACTTGCAACAGAATTAGGCGTATTTATTGCCTTGATTACTGTTAACTGTGTTGTATTCGGTCGTGCCGAATCTTTCGCATCAAAGAATAGTGTTCCAAAAGCACTTCTTGATGGCATTGGTGTTGGTATTGGTTTTACTGTTTCATTGATGATGATTGGTTTCTTTAGAGAATTTTTAGGAACTGGCACCATCGTTTTAGGTAAAACATTACCCCTTGGATTTGAATATGTCGTTTTTGAAGGTTTAGGCTTGAGCAAGTATGCATTCGCTGTTCTTGTCCAACCTCCCGGAGCCTTTATGGTTATCGGTATTATATTAGCAATCATCACAGCTTCTAAACAAGCAAAGGGGGTTAAGAAATAATGAACTTAATTGCGATCTTAATCTCATCAATGATTATTAATAACATTGTTTTAATGCAGTTTTTAGGTCTCTGCTCATTCTTTGGTGTTTCTACAAAGATGAAGTCAGTTGTCGGTATGGGTTTAGCAGTTATTACGGTTATCTTCCTATCGGCAATTATTACATATCCCATTTATTGGTATGTTTTAGACCCACTTGGAATTAAATATATTGATACGATTGCATTCATTTTAGTTATTGCATCTCTTGTGCAGTTAACGGAATTAGTCATTAAAAGATTTAGCCAAAGTCTATATAAAGCTCTTGGTGTATATCTTCCTTTGATTGCAACTAACTGTGCTGTCTTAGGGGTTGCATTAACCAATGTTGCAACACCACAATCCTATCCTGAAGCATTGATGTTTGCTCTTGGTTCTGGTATGGGTTATGCATTCATTATCATTACTTTTACAGCGATTCGTATGCGCCTTGATTCTGCCAACGTACCCAAGGCAATGAAAGGTTTACCTATTGCGTTCGTGACAGCTAGCCTTATGGCAATGGCTTTCATGGGATTGTCAGGTATTATTTAATGCAGTTTTTAATTGTTGTTGGTTTTATTGCAGCTTTGATTACTTTGTACATGGGTGCGATGTACTTAAATTCAAAAGTTGCGGTACCAGAATCATGTAAACAAGCGTATTTGGAAGCTCAAACATGTGAATCGTGTGCTTCTAAAAGCGGGCGTGCATCATGTAATTTTAATGATACATTAGAATTCATGAAGGAGGTTAAGTTATGATAGAAGCATTGTATCCCTTTATTGTTTTAGGGGGCATAGGAATAATTCTTGGTATTGTATTATCTTTAGCCAATCGTTATTTACAAGTTGTTGAAGATCCAAGAATTGATGGCATCGAAAAACTTTTACCTAATTATAATTGTGGAGCTTGTGGTACACCAGGTTGTAGAGCGTTTGCTTCAGGTATTGTTAATGGTGAAGTTAAAAACTTATCACGCTGCAAACCAGGTAAAGTTGACAAGCACTACAATCCAATCTTAGAGTATTTGAAGGATCATCCAAATCCAGATGGTTCAATGATTGATGTAAAGATTTAGGACATCTATTGTCCTTTTCTTTACTTATTGAAATACATATTTGAAACGAGGGATACCCATGAAAAAAGGGTTTTTGATTTTAGTTATATGTTTAAGTGCATGGATGTTATCATCGTGTTCAAAAATTGAAACTTACAGTTTTAGCTTTTACGAATATATGGATACATTTATTAGTATCAGTGTATCAACAGACAGTCAAGAGAAAGCTGATGAAATCAAAGAGGATATCAAAGAAATCTATCGAACATATCATGAGATTACAAATAACTATGTCCCTTTGACACACGATTCGGGATTTATTACAAATCTTTATAGTCTGAATCAAATGATCAATCAAGACATAGAAATCGATGAAGAATTATATGATATTCTTAATGAAGCAAAGCGTTTAAATGAATTAACCGAGGGTTATTTTGATGTTTCAATTGGCAAGATGGTTGATACATGGAAAGAAGTCATTTTAGATGAAGCTTATCTACACAGCGATATTCCACAAGAGGTATATGAAGGTATCATTTCTGATCTAGAAGATATCGATGTTATCGATGAGCCGTTCACATTATCTACCGTTGATAATAAATTCTATATTAGAATAAATCATGAAGATGTCAAAATCGATTTAGGTGCCCTATCAAAAGGCTATGCAACACAAATTGTTTATGATTATTTGATCGAATTAGGGATTGAATATTTTTCGATTACAGCAGGAAGTAGTTCCATTTCTGTCGGCAAAAAAATAGATAGAGATTCAGAAATGTTTCATATATCTTTAGCCAATCCCGTAGAAACATCTACAACCTATGGCATGATGTATGTTCAAAATAAAGCAATTAATACCAGTGGTAATTTTGAGCAATATGCAGTATACCAAGGCTTAAGATATCACCATGTTATATCTCCAAAAACTAAAATGCCAGCACAATACTATCATACGGTGACAGTATTAGGTAATGATGCAGGTGTTTTAGATGCATTATCTACAGCATTGTTTTCAATGCCAGATGATATTTTTGAAAGCTTTATCAATGAACATCAGAACGAGCTTGGACTTGAAGTCATTAGATTTAATTACGATGAAACCATATCCACATATTTAATCGATACGGTCTTTGAGGAGTATTGATGTGAAAAACATGAATCAACAAAAAAAGCGAGATATTATTTTAGTTGGACTTCTATTTGTTTTATTAGGAGGTATTTTTCTTGCTTTCAGATTGTTAGCATTCAATGAAGATGCCGCACAAGCGCGAGTATATTATGGTAATTCAAACGATCCTATTGTCACCATTGACTTTGCAAAACAAACTGTAACAAGACACTATGATCAAGATGTTCCAGATGCGTACGCGGAAGATTATCCATTAATCAATTTAGAAAATCAAACCATTACATTGTTAGGTGATTATACAGTTAATGGCGTTCGACAAATCGTTGTTATTAAATACGATTTTACCAAAAGAAGTGCACAAATCATTGAGGAACAAAGTCCTAATAATATTTGCAGTAGAGAAGGAGAGTCAACAGGCTGGCCATTGATATGTTTACCAAATCGCGTTCGCGTAGAATTTGTAACAGATCAAGGTGATTTTACTGTTTAACGCTTATGAAGAATACCCGTAAAATGGTCTTGCTAGCTAATTTTCTAGCTATTGCCATCGTTCTAAACATCATTGAATCTGCCATCCCAGTTATTCCTGTTCCAGGTGCAAAATTGGGATTTGCCAATGTGATTACACTCATTGTTCTTTATGTGTATTCCTTTAAGGATTCCTCGATTTTAACGATATCACGTGTATTTCTTGTATCACTTTTAACGGGTAAGTTATTGGGGCCGGTTTTCTATATGAGTATTTCAGGTGCACTTTTAGCTATGCTTGCTATGGGATTCTTTAAGAAACTGAATTTTTTTGGAATTCTAGGTGTAAGCGTCTTAGGTTCAGTATTCCATTGCATCGGTCAAGTCATTGGTGGTTACTTTGTGATCGGATCGACAGCGATTGTTTTATATTTACCCATTATGCTATTTTTAAGTATTCCAGCAGGAGTTGTGACAGGTTTAATTGCGCAACGCTTTTTAAAAGTTTGGCAAACCTGGAATAAAGATATTAAATAAAATATGATTTTATAAATATGGCTTGATTATTCAAATATTGAATGATATAATGATTGCGCAAAACTTACTATGACTGATTGTCATGGCGGAAGGAGAAAATTATGAAAACAGGAATTCATCCTAAATTTACAGTTGCAAAAGTAAAGTGTGCAACATGTGGAACTGAATATGAAGTAGGAACAACAGCTCACAATCTTCGCATCGATACGTGTTCACACTGTCATCCATTTTACACAGGTCAACAAACATTTATTCAAGCAGCTGGGCGCGTAGAAAAATTTAATAAGCGCTATGGTCTAAACGAAAAAAAGCAAGACAACAAATAACGTGATCAATCATCACGTTTTTTATTAGAAAATCGACGAGGAAGGGGAATTGTATTATGTATCATACATACAAAAATGGTTTTATCGAAGTGGTTTGTGGCCCGATGTTTGCTGGTAAAACTGAGGAACTTATCAGACGTATTAAGAGGTTGGAATATGCTAAACAAAACGTTCTAGTATTTAAACCAAAAATTGATACGAGATATGCCGCTGAAGAAATTGTATCGCATAATATGAGTAAAAAACCTTCGATTATCATCGAGAAAAGCTCCGAAGTGATGACCTATGTTAAACAAGATACAGATGCTGTCGTCATTGATGAAGTCCAATTTTTTGATAAAGAAATTATTGAAATTGCTGAAAATTTAGCAGATCGAGGAATTCGTGTCATTGTAGGGGGTTTAGATCGTGATTTTAGAGGAGAACCCTTTGGTCCGATGCCCGAACTTCTTGCACGTGCAGAATTCGTTACAAAATTGACTGCGATTTGTGTGAAAAGTGGATTACCAGCGACACGTACACAGCGTATTATTGATGGGAAACCTGCACTCTACACAGACCCTACGATTTTAGTTGGAGCAAACGAATCATATGAACCCAGATCAAGACATTACCATGAAGTCCCAGGAAAACCTAAAAAAAATTAAATATATGAAGGCTGCTCTCAAAGAAGCAGAAAAAGCAGCTTTAATTGATGAAGTGCCTGTAGGTGCAGTTGTTGTTTACCATGACAAAATAATTGCAAGAGCGCATAATACAAGAGAAAAAACACAAAGTTTTCATGCACATGCTGAATTTTTGGCAATGATGAAAGCTGCGAAAAAAATTGGGAGTTGGCGATTGGAAGATTGTGATGTTTATGTTACAATGGAACCGTGTCCAATGTGTGCTGGTGCCATGATTCAATCACGTATTCGTCGACTATTTTATGGAGCTAGCGATCCAAAAGCTGGATGTGTTTCAAGCGTTGCAAAACTTCTAGAGATTCCTTTTAATCATCATATTGATGTTGAATCAGGTATTCTTGCAGAAGAGTCACAACAACTTATTAAAAAATTTTTTCAAAAGTTGCGTAAAAAATAAAAAACGAAAGCCCCATCAAGCATCATCATTCAATAGTATCGTGTGAACCTGGTCAGGTCTTGATTGAAGCAGCCATAAGCATGTTTACTATGTGGGTGATGATGCTTGATGGGGATTTTCAATGTTTCACATATTTAATGAAACATCACAAGTGATGATATAATGTTAATAATGGAGGTATTTACGATGAAACTGAATTTTAAGGTCTATAAACAATTAATAAACGAACCTTTTTTAACCCAAGAAATCGATGGAAAAATCATCGAATTTCATTACATGAACGATACACCTTTTTTGTATCAATACGCAAGTAGAGGAAGATTTGCCATTTGGACATCAGATGCTACAAACTATCGTGTTCTCATTGAAAAGAAGTATTATGAAGCTTTAGAAGATTTCTATCAACCAGAAGTCAATAAAATATGGTTGGAATTTCTTGAGGGCGTTAGCGGATTAAGCAAGAAAATAAACACATGGTTTATCATCCCAACATTGATTCTTTATGTTGTTATTGCTGGATTAGCGACCTATTTATTTAAAGATTATACACTTCAAATTTTGTTAGGTATGATTGTTCTCGTTGTTGTCAGTAACATGTTTCAAGGACGCTTAGTGAATAAAAAAGTTCGTGAAGAGAATTTGAAAGCACAAGATAAAATCAGAAATTTAATTGGTAATGAGAGATTTGAAAGCCTTATAAAAGCGCAGGAAGATCATTATCAAGAGTACTTTAAATTTCAAGAAGAAACACAAGTCGAAGAACAGAACGATCAACTTGAAACTGATGTTATTGAAGATGAAACTGAAATTAATGAAACCGAAGAGGAATTAGAAAATGATGGAACAAAGAGCAATTAATGCGTTACGCATCTTAGGAGTAGATGCGATTAACAAAGCAAACAGCGGACATCCAGGCATCGTTTTAGGTGCTGCACCTATGGCATACCAACTCTTTACAGAACACTTAAATATAAACACGAGAAACCCAAAATGGATAAATCGTGATCGCTTTATACTATCTGCCGGTCATGGATCAATGTTGCTCTATGCACTTAATCATTTATCAGGATTCAAGATTTCAATTGAAGATCTTAAAAAATTTAGACAAATAGGAAATACACCAGGTCATCCTGAATATGGACACACTGATGGTGTTGAAACTACAAGTGGTCCACTTGGACAAGGTATTTCAAATGCAGTAGGTATGGCAATCGCTGAAACTCACCTTGCTGCAAGATTTAACAAAGCATCTTTCAATGTGGTTGATCATTATACATATGTTATTTGTGGAGATGGCGATTTACAAGAAGGCGTTGCTATGGAAGCAATGAGTCTTGCTGGTCATCTAGGACTTGGCAAACTCATAGTTTTATTTGATTCCAATGATATTCAATTAGATGGTAAGGTTTCCTTAGCATATAGTGAAAATCACCAAAAGAAGTTTGAAGCTATGGGATGGCATTATCAGAAGGTCGAAGATGGTAATGATCTAACTTTAATAAATCGCGCCATCAAAAAAGCTAAAAAAGCAGAAACTCAACCATCTATTATTGAGATAAAAACAATTATCGGTTTTGGTACTTCAGTACAAGGGACTAGTAAAGTCCATGGAGCACCAGTTGGTTTTGATGAAGCTTCAGTCTTAAGAAAAAATCTAAATTGGAGTGAAGATCCTTTTGTAATTCCGGAAGATATCTATGCTCACTACCGTAAAAAAGTAACTCTACGGGGGTTAAGAGCATATCGCAAATGGCAGGAATTACTATCCCAATATCAAGTATCTTATCCTCAAGAATATACACAACTCTTGTCATTTTTTGAAGGCGATATTAAGGTTAATCTCGATGATTTCAAAGATGAAACAAGCTCAGCAAAAGATGCAACTCGAAATATCAGTGGAAAGATCATTCAAAAGTTATCAGTCCATTATCCTAATCTCATTGGTGGATCTGCCGATTTAACTGCTTCGACAAAAGCAAAAGGTTCAGATGGTCATTTTGATAGAAATAATAGACTAGCAAGAAATATAAATTTTGGTGTACGTGAACATGCAATGGGTGCTATCGTCAATGGTATGGTACTTCATGGAGGTTTAAAAGTTTTTGGTGGTGCATTCTTCGTTTTCAGTGATTATATGAAACCAGCTATTCGCTTAGCTGCCATTATGCAAATACCATCCATCTTTGTATTCTCTCATGATACAATTGCGGTAGGCGAAGATGGACCTACGCATCAACCTATAGAACAATTAACTGGTTTAAGAGCTATTCCAAATCTCAATGTTATTCGTCCATCAGATGCAAATGAAACATTAGCTGCCTGGAAGATTGCTATGGAATCAAAGACAACCCCGACTGTCATTATTTTAACAAGACAAAATGTGATTAATCGCCTAACAACATCTTATGATGGTGTTACAAAAGGTGCATATATTGTATCAAAAGAAGAAAAACAACTGGATGGTATCTTATTAGCCAGCGGGTCAGAAGTGGGTTTAGCTTTAGACACTAAAGAAATTTTGAAAAGCCAAGGCATTGATGTTAGAGTTGTAAGTATGCCTTCTCATTTTATGTTTGAAAAACAAACACAGAAATATCAAAAAGAAGTACTTCCAAAGAGAGCAAAAATCTTAGCTATTGAAATGGGTTCGAGAATGTCTTGGTATAAATATACACCATATGTTTATGGATTAGATGAGTTTGGCGTTAGTGCACCACTCGAAAATGCACTTGATTATTTTGGCTTTACAAAAGAAAAATTAGCAGATTATTACACTAAAAAATTAACATAAAGAAGTGATCAAATGATTTATGATGGTATTGTTGTTGGCGGAGGGCATGCTGGTATAGAAGCTGCACTTGCAATGGCAAGAATGAATAAAAAAACATTACTCATTACAGGCAACCTTAACAAGGTTGCTTCTTTGCCTTGTAATCCTTCTATTGGAGGACCTGCAAAGGGTATAGTCGTTAGAGAAATTGACGCTCTTGGCGGCCAAATGGCTAAGAGTGCAGATGAAGGTCAAATTCAAATTAAAATGCTAAATGCCTCAAAAGGACCGGCAGTTAGAGCTCTACGTGCACAAATCGATAAAATTAAGTATCCAAAGATTATGTTGCGTGTATTAAAAGAACAACTAAATTTAGATCTTTTGGAAGCGCTGGTTGATCACATGGTTATTGAAAATGATGTGATTAAAGGTATTGTTTTGCAAAGCGGTGAAACTTACTATGGTCAAACCGTTATATTAACGACGGGCACTTATCTAGCAAGTAACATTTTAATCGGAACCGAAAAAACAAGTAGTGGTCCAACCGGAGATCCTACGACTTTTGGTATTAGTAAACAATTAAAAGAATTGGGTTTCGAAGTTATAAGATTGAAAACAGGAACTCCACAACGCATTGCAAGAGATAGCATTGATTATTCAAAAATGATACCTCAACCTGGAGACGCTGTTAAGCATACATTTAGCTTTGATGAGATTTTTTACGACAATAATCCTCAAGAATTATGCTATTTAACACATACATCTGCAAAAACACACGATATCATTAATCTACATTTAGATGAGTCAGCCATGTACAGTGGTGTTGCTGAAGGAGTCGGACCACGATATTGTCCCTCAATAGAAGACAAAGTTGTTCGATTTAGTGATAAAGAACGACATCAATTATTTATTGAGCCAGAAAGTGTTGAACTTGATGAAATGTATGTTCAAGGGTTTTCAACAAGTCTTCCAAGGTATGTTCAAGAAGAAATGATAAGAACAATCCCAGGTTTAGAAAATGTAAGAATTGTACGATATGCTTACGCTATTGAATATGACGCTATTAACCCACTACAACTCTATCCAACATTAGAGACAAAGAAGATTAAGAATCTTTATTGTGCTGGGCAGATCAATGGAACAAGTGGATATGAAGAAGCTGCTGGCCAAGGATTAATGGCTGGTATAAATGCTGCACTCGCAATTTCAGGCAAAGAACCACTTATACTACAAAGGCATGAAGCATATATTGGCGTATTGATTGATGATTTAGTAACGAAAGGTGTTTTAGATCCCTACAGATTACTTACATCAAGAGCAGAGCATCGTCTTCTTTTAAGAAACGATAATGCTGATCTTAGATTAAGGGATTATGGATATAGAATAGGCTTGGTTGATGAAGCAACCTACCAAAAATACTTGCAAAAGAAAGCAGGGTTTAACCAATTGGTTAAACTAGCTGAAACAACACGAATTATGCCAAATGAAGAAAATAATGGCTATCTAAAAAGTAGAAATTCATCACCTCTTTATGAAGCTATAACGCTTGCTGATCTTCTAAAAAGACCAGAAATTAGTGTAGAAGATGTTATGCATTTTCTAAACGAAGAGTTGAATGAAGATCTTGTTGAACAACTTGAAATCAAGATCAAATATGAAGGATACATTCAAAAAGCATTAAGAGAAGCCGAAAAAATGCAAAGACTAGAAAGTAAGCATATTCCGGATATGATTGACTACAAAAAGATCAGAAACATTTCATCTGAAGCTAGAGAAAAATTAATCAAAATCCAGCCCAAAACACTCGGCCAAGCTTCTAGAATATCTGGTGTAAATCCTGCAGATATTTCAGTATTGTTGGTTTATCTAGAATCTGGAGTGATGAATCGTGATGTTTAAGGATGATATAAATAGCTTGCTAAATATTGAAATTACCGACGAGCAACTCAAACAGTTTGATGACTATTATCATTTTTTGATTGTTTATAACAACATAACTAACTTAACACGCATTACAGATCAAGACGAGGTATTTTATAAACATTTTTATGACTCTTTAACGCTTACGAATGTGATTGATTTCAAAACAGTACAATCTATATGCGATATGGGTGCGGGAGCTGGTTTTCCTAGTATTCCATTGAAAATTATGTATCCTCATTTAAGCATTACCATTGTTGATTCATTGGGTAAACGGATTACTTTTTTAGAGCAATTGATTGAGAAACTTAATCTTACCCATGTAAGTTTATTTCATGATCGTAGTGAAATTTTTGCTAAAACCCATCAAGCATCATTTGATGTTGTCACAGCAAGAGCTCTTGGGAACTTAAATCTGATTTTGGAAATGGGTATGCCAATGGTGAAAAAAGATGGATTTTTCATAGCTCCCAAAGGTCAAAATTATGAAGTTGAAGTCACCGATGCGACAAAAGCTATTAATTTACTAGGTGCTAGAATAATCGATATTAAAACATTTGAGTTACCTTACTCTTATGGCAAACGAGCTAATATCTTACTAAAAAAAATAAAACATATTAATGGATATCCTCGGTCTTATTCACAAATGCTTAATAAGCCTTTATAATATTATATAGAAAGGAAAGGAGTGCATCATGGGAAAAATAATTGCTGTTTCTAATCAAAAAGGCGGCGTTGGTAAAACAACCACCAGTGTTAACTTATCAGCAGCTTTGGCAGAACATGATAAGCGCGTCTTACTCGTTGATTTTGATCCTCAGGCCAGCACCACTACAAGTTTAGGAATCAATCGAAGCATGCTATATTCATCTATCAATGATGTACTACTCGATATTAAAGGTGTACAAGAAAGTATCATTCATCTACCTGAAATTAAAATTGATGTTATACCCGCTACCATAGAACTAGCACATGTTGAAGTCAAGTTAGATCATGAAGATAGAGAATACATACTAAGTCAAAAACTATCCGAAATTTCTCACTTATATGACTATATTTTGATTGATTGTCCTCCAAGTTTGGGACTTCTAACAGTCAGTGCACTATATGCTGCTAACTCAGTTTTAATCCCGGTCCAGTGTCAATTTTTAGCAATTGATGGGTTAACCCAATTACTTAACACCATTAGAATTGTACAAAAGAAAATGAAAGTTAACCATCGAACATTAGAAATTGAAGGCGTCTTATTGACGATGCTCGATAAAAGAACTAAAGCAGGTTGGGAAATTGTACATGAGATCAAAGACTACTTCAAAGAAGGAGTTTTTGATACCATTATTACAAGTAATGTTGCAGCTCAGGTTGCACCCACATATGGATTGCCGGTGCTCACATTTGCTCCCAAATCACCTGCAGCTAGACTGTATAAATCTTTAGCAAAGGAGATTGTGAATAACAATGACCGAAGAAAAGAAAGCTAGAACATTAACAGATTTGCTGCAAGAACATCATGTTGATGATGTTTTAGAGGGAGAAATCATAGAAGAAATAAATCTTCAAGATATTAAACCGAATCCGTTTCAACCTCGTCGCATATTTGATGCAGAAAAGATTGATGAATTAGCGCAATCCATCAAAGAACATGGTGTATTTCAACCCATTATATTAAAGAAAGTAAAAGTGGGTTATATCATCGTTTCTGGTGAACGACGTTATCGCGCTGCACTTAAGGTAGGATTAAAAACAATTCCTTCAATCATTCGACAATATGAGGAAGCAAAAGTAGCCGAAATAGCACTTGCAGAAAATCTTCAAAGAGAAAACTTAACACCTATAGAAGAGGCTGAAGCTTATAAGATTATCATGAAAAGCCTCAAATTGACACAAATCGAATTAGCAAAAAAAGTTGGGAAAAGCCGTTCACATGTAACTAACACGCTGGGACTACTAAATCTCCCAGATGAAGTTCAACACATGTTATTAACCAATCAGATTAGCATGGGGCACGCTAGAACACTGAGTAAACTTGAGAATCAAAGTCAAATCATAAAACTCGCAAAAAGAATTATCTCACATCAATTAAGTGTTAGACAAATCGAAGAACTTGCAAAAGTAGAAGAAAAAACAAACAAGATTCAACGAAAAACAACGTCAAAATATATTAACGATGAGAAAAGATTAACTGAGCAACTAGGATTAAAAGTAAAAATTGATGATAAAAAAGTGGTTATTTATCTAAAAGACACAGCTCCTGATGACTTAATAGAAAGATTGATTAAGAAATGAAATACAATCTAGGTGATTATGTTGTCACTAAAAAAAAACATGTGTGTGGGAACGATAAGTGGTTAATTGATCGTGTTGGCGCAGAAGTTAGAATAAAATGTACTCAATGCGGTCGTGAAGTTATGATGATGAAAATGGATTTTGATAAAAAAATTAAATCTATTATTTCCAAATCAAATCAAGAATAAACATAAGATTAATGGCAAGGCTGTGAATAGCTATATATATCATATATACGGCAAAAACAGCCTTTTCATTTGAAGATAAAAAAGTTTAAAAGATAAAAAGCAATTTTTGTCATAAAAGTTGTTGCTTTTTTGCAAATGATACGATAGAATATAAAAGCAAGCCCAAAAATGGAGGGGTAGCGAAGTGGCTAAACGCGGTAGACTGTAAATCTACTCCCTACGGGTTCGGCAGTTCGAATCTGCCCCCCTCCACCATTTATAAAACAGACCTTGTGGTTATGAGACAAAAAGTCTCCCAAAAATATTGACAAGGTCATTTTATAATGATAGAATGATTAAGCACGCCCGACAAGGGGAGTGCGAGAAGGTCTTTGAAAACTGAATGATGATGAGTGTATCGAGATTAAAAAAAAGAAATACAAAAAGAGCTATTAACAAACAAAACATAAATTTATGGAGAGTTT